>JBKPHT010000465.1:0-12923 GCA_046730015.1 Actinomycetota bacterium | reverse complement strand
CTTGGTCCGCACGATCTCCATGGATTGAGCGGACAAGCGCTTGTACTCCTCGACCTTGCCCTCGTGAAACTTGTACCGAGCGATGCCCTGAAGCTCACTCACTGCTCTGGCCTCCAGTCTCTTGCGGTGTCATACCGCGTCCCCGTCGTATGATCGGTCATCGTGTCTCCTTTGGATCAGCCTCGCTCGGGCGAGGATCAGGTTGGTGCCGTCGACGAAGGTTGAAGGCCAGCCACGACGCTCCGGCGAGCGGCGCAGCGACGAGCAGCTCCTCGATCGGAAGCCCAAGGATGTGACCTAGGATCACTCGCTCCCCAGTTCGCGTCGGGCGTACTCATCGTGCAGCTTCCAACACGAGTACGGCGGATCCTGTGGGTAGCCAGCATGCGAGCGTTCCCAGCGCTCCTGGCGACTGAACGGGACGAGGTCGAGGAAGGTCCAGACGCTGCCAAGCGCCCCGATCCCGCGACCGTCGGTGAAGTACGTACGGAACACGTCATCCCCGTCACGCAGGAAGACGTTGAGACCGAAGTACTCGGGAACGTCGAAGTCGCCGGAGTAGTCGTCGGTCGTCGCGTACCACGGGATGTCCCACCCCATGCGGCTGCGGAAGCGCTCGATGTCGGCGACGGGAGCGGCGGACACCAGCACCAGCGTGACGTCGCGGGCGTTCAGGTGGGCGAGGTGGCCGACCTGGTCGGCGAACATCGAGCAGCCTGCGCAACCGGCCTCGAGGAAGCGCTCCATGCCGGGATCGAAGAAGAAGCGGTAGACGATCAGCTCCCGGCGACGGTCGAACAGGCCCGGCAGGTCCGTCTGACCCTGCGGGCCTCCGAACCAGTAGGCCTTGTCGACCTTGACCATGGGCAGCCGGCGACGCTTCGCGGCGAGGGCGTCGCGGGCACGAGTGGCATCCTTCTCCTCGACCAGCACTCGGTGGCGGGCGGCGTTCCACTCGTCGAGCGAGGCGACGGTCGGCGGCTTCATCCGCCCCTCTCTCCCACACAACCTTGTAGACAGCACCGACGAGGAGCACCGCCGCGAACATTCAGCCACTCGTGCAGGTCAGCGCGCACCATCGCCTGGCTTCGAATCACGTGACCGGGCGCGGTCCCAAACGTCGCTGTCGAGGAACCACGTGTCGAAGCGCTCCTGCGCCGCAGCGAGCCTGTCGGAAGGCACGTGGCCCAATGCAACCTGTTCGAGGATCCGGAAGTACTCGAAGCGGTCAATGCCTGGTGCGAGGACGACGAGCAGGTCGGCGGTCTGACCGGGCGACGCGCCGAACGCGTGGGGCAGGTGCTGGGGTACGACCACGAGATCACCCTGTTGGGCTTCGAGCACGCGGTCCCCGACCAGCACTTGGGCTTGGCCCGTGAGCATGTAGAACAGCTCCGCGCTCTGGGTGTGGTGGTGCGGCTTGGCGCCGTCGACGCCTTCGGCGAGGGTGACCCGCACGACACTTAGCGCGCCGCCGGTGTCGATCCCGTCGGTCAACAGGCCGATGGTCACGAATGTCGGATGGCCGAGGGTTTCGGCATCTCCGCTGCGAACGACGACAGCATCATCGGGGCTGGGCTGCGGTGTGGTCACAGTGCGAGCTCCTTCTGGGGACGGGACGGGCCGAGGGGTCGTGCGGCCAGCTCGGTGCGGAGCCGGAATAGAGGCCGGAACAGCGGTATTGGCGAGCGGATCGGCCCCGCGCTGGTCATCGGCCCAACCGCTGGTAGGCGCGTGCCGCAAGTGCGACGAAAGCAGCGAGGAGTCCGACGCTCCAGGCGATGGACACCAGCACGTCGCTCGCGGCGGGTCCGCCGAGAACCAGGGCCCGCTCGGCATCGACCAGCGCGGTGAGCGGCTGCCGCTCACCGAAGGCTTGCAACCAGCCGGGCATGGTGTTCAGCGGAACGAAGGCGGACGAGGAGAACACGAGCAGGAACATGATGGGCACACCCGCGGCTTGGGACGCCTCGGGGTCCCGGACGTGCAGCCCGACGAGCACGAAGCCCCACGAGAGCGCGTAGGAGAACAGCGCCACCAGCGCCAGAGCGGCTAGGAACCCGGCGGCACTGGTGTGGACGCGGAACCCTACGGCGAAGCCCACCGCCGCCATGACCGCCACCACAACGAGATTGCGGGCGAGATCGGCGAGTGTGCGGCCGGCAAGTACGGCGATGCGGGACATGGGCAATGTGCGGAACCGTTCAACCAGTCCGGCCCGCAGATCGGTCGACAGGCCGACGGCGGTGCCCATGGCGCCGAAGGCCACGGACTGGGCGAAGACGCCGGGGAGGAGATAGTCCACGTAGCGCTCGCCAGGCACGCGGATGGCCCCACCGAACGCGTAGCGGAACAACAGCACGAAGATCACGGGCTGAACGGTGGCGAAGATCAGCTGCTGCGGGGTCCGGACAAGGTTGCGGAGGTTGCGTGCGGCGATGTCGACGCTGTCGACGATCGCTATGGCGAGGCGGTTCGGGCGCGTACGGGGCAGGGCGGCGGCGGTCATGCGGCACCTCGGGTCTGCTCGTCGTCGGTGGTGGCGGTCCAGCCGGTGAGGGTGAGGAACACGTCGTCGAGTGTCGGTTCGTGGATGTCGACATCGATGGGGTCGGGAGCCCGCGCCTCGAGCGCCCGGAGGACCCGCACGACATCGGCGGACCCCTCTGCGCTTTGCACGCGCAGGGTCGTGTCGCTGCGATCCGGGTCATACGAGCCGGCCAACGCGTGCTGGGCCTCGCTCGCGGCGCGGTCGTCGGCGAACGTGAACTCGATGACGACCGCGCCGACGCGGGCCTTGAGCTCATCCGGTGTGCCAACCTCGGCCGCCCGCCCCCGGTCGATGATCACCACCTCATCGGCCAGGGCGTCGGCCTCCTCGAGGTACTGGGTGGTCAACAGCACCGTGGCTCCATCGCGGACCAGTTCTCGGACCATGTCCCAGAGCTGGAACCGGCTCGCGGGGTCGAGACCGGTGGTGGGTTCGTCGAGGAACAACACCGGCGGGCGGTGGGCGAGCGCCGCGGCGACGTCCAGGCGGCGGCGCATCCCGCCCGAGTAGCCGCGCACCAGCCGATCGGCGGCGTCGGACAGATCGAAGCGCACCAGGAGCTCCTCGGCGCGGTCGCGTGCCACGCGGCGGGAAAGGCGGCTGAGTCGGCCGATGAGGGCGAGGTTCTCGCGGCCCGTCAGGTTGGGGTCGACCGCTGCGTATTGTCCGGCGAAGCCGATCTGGCCTCGCACGGCGGCTGCATCGTTGACCACGTCGAGCCCGCACACCGTTGCCTCGCCGCCGTGGGGTCGCAGCGCGGTGGACAGGATGGCGATCGTCGTCGTCTTGCCCGAGCCGTTGGGGCCCAGCAACCCAACCACCTCGCCGGTGGGGACGTCGAAGGTCAACCCATCGAGGGCGACCACGGCGCCGTAACGGCGCCGCAGATCTCGCACGGTGATGGCTCTCTGGGGCATCGGGCTTCCCCTTTCCGGTGCATGGGCGAAATCTGCCGCATGGTGTGGGTCGTCAGCGGGCCGGGAACTCGTTGGCGGCAGGGATGACGTGCCGGGCCAGGAGCTCGACGGGCGTGCGCTGCTCGAGGCCGGGGACGCGGCCGATCACCGTCTCGATGCCGGAGTCGGCCAGCCAGCGGAGACGCTCTAGGAGCTCGGTCGTGCGGGGGCCGCCGTCGTCGACGGCGAACTCGAAGACACAGGTCCGCTCGAGGCGATCGAAGTCGGTGCCGGCCTCGTCGCAATGACGGCGCAGCACGTCGAGCTTGCGGCCGATGTCAGGTTTGGGCCGCAGGCTGCACGCGTCGGCGTAGCGGGCGACCAGCGGTAGCGTGCGGCGCTCACCATCGCCGGCGATCAGGACGGGCGGATGCGGGCGCTGGACACTCTGCGGCAGGTTCAGTAGCCGGGTCGCGATGACGTGATGACCCTTGTAGGGGCCGTCCTCGCCACGGTCGCCGGTCCACATGCGCAGACACACCTCGAGGGTGTCCTCCAGCAACTCGTAGCGGGTCCTCAGCGGCGGGAACGGGACACCGAGACCGACGCACTCCTCCCGGTAGTGGCCGGCACCAATGCCCAGCCACGCCCGACCACCGGAGAGGACATCGAGCGTGGTCACCGTCTTGGCGAGCACGCCTGGGTGGCGGAAGTGAGCGCCGCTGACCACCGTCAAGAGCCGCAGCGAGCTGGTGTGAGCAGCCAGAAACGCCAGCGTCGAGTACGCCTCGAGGCAGTTGCCCTCGGGTCCTCCCATGACCGGGTGCTGCCACAGATGATCGCCGACCGCAATGCCGTCGAACCCGCCCTCCTCGCCAAGCGCGGCGACATCGCTGAGCAAGCCGGCCAGCCCGGACGTCTCGACCGGCCAGCCGAAATCGGACAGATGCAGCACGAGCTTCATGGCGTCAACTCCAAAAAGCGGACCTGGCGAAACGACAACGGGCTCATGCCCACCCAACCCCCTCCCGCGCCGACGTAGGGAGGCCAGCCCCGGCGGCGATGAGCCAGAACAGCCCTCCGAACCGAGCGATCGGCAACAGCACGTACGAGGTGCCCGCGACGACGAGGGTCAGCGACGACAGCACCGCGATGCCCGCCAAGACCAGCCCGGCGATGACGGTCACCCGTGGCAACAGTCCTGCCAACCCGGCCGGGATCGCGAGGCCCGCGAGCAAGAGCGCGAACGGCACTACCGTGCCGGGACCGCCGGTGACGAAGCTGAGGTCGTGGAGCGCGTTGACGACAGCCGAATCAGCGGGCGGGTCGGCGAGCGTCCAGCGCGTGAGCGCGGACAGCACGAGACACGACGCCGAGACGATGCCACCGGCCAACGCGATCGAAGGTCCCGCCGCCTCCACTCCCAGCGCCTTCATGCGAGTCCACGACGTCGCCGCATAGGCAACGAACGGCATCGCCGAGCCCAGCTGCAGGAACGCCATCACATTCACCGCGGCGCCGGCATCGCGGTAATACTCCACAACACGTTCCGGTGCCGCGAACGGTGACGGCGGTACCTCACCGGCGAGCAGGAAGCCGAGCGGAACGCTCGCCATGAACAACGCCGTCGTTGCCACGGCGAGGAGCAGCAAGGATGGCCCACCGCGGACCGGCCGGAGGACACCCGAGGTCGGACGCTCCACCCTTCCACCTTCGGCGCTACCAGGCGACGACGCGCCACCATCGGGGACGGGGTTCCCTCCGGAGTGCCAGTCGGTTCGCGTGTTTAGGTCGTCTCGCGTCATCGACGTTCCCCCTGTCACAGTGGTTCGAGTCCATCGGCGCCGATGAGAGTATCTGCGTACCAGCGTACCCAGTTGGGCGGCGTCGAAACATGCGGATGAGATGACGACAGGACGACCGGGGCCACAGCCCCGCTTCACCCGCGAGGAGCTGGCCAGCCGCGCGCTGGCGATCATGGACGCGCACGGAATCGAGGCGTTGACGATGCGCCGGCTGGCCGAGGAGCTCGACATCGGAACGATGACCCTCTACCGCTACTTCCCCAGCAAGATCGATCTGGTGGACGCAGCGATCGAGCTGGCCGCACCTGAGATCCCACTCCCACCGGCAGGTGCAGGACCGTGGAAGGAACAGTTGGCCGGGCTTGCACGGGGACTGTTCCGCGCCGGGCTGCGGCACCCGAGCCTGGCCCGCGAGCGGTTCAACCGACCGCTCCAAAGTCGTGGCGCCATGCATGTCACCGACCGCGCCATCGCGCTGCTGCTCGAGGCCGGTTTGAGCGACGCCGACGCCGTCGCCGCCTTCAAAGCACTACTCGTCCATACCCTGGGCGCGGCCGTGCTCGCCGCGTCCGAGGCTCGCCCCGACGTTCGGGCCACCGCCAGCGCCCGTCACGCTCAAGCGTCCCCCAACGCCGTCCCTACGATGGCCGCGGTCGCCAACGAGCTCACCGCGGCGCTCGGAGGCGACCAGGCCTTCGAACTCGGACTCGCCGCGCTTCTCGACGGAATCGAACTGCGAGCCTCCCGCCGAAGACGCAAACCGACCCAGTGACCGCATCGACCGTGGGCTCGAGGCGGGGTTGACCTCGGCGGCGAAGGCCGAGCTCGTCGCGGCGCGCACGCAGATCCGTGCTCTCGAAGCGGAACTGGCTGTTCATCGCCGCGCCACCGAGCGGCTCAAGGTTCAGGCCGACCCAAAGGCGGTTCGCGGCCATCGAGGTGATGGTCGCCGAGGGCCTCCCCGCGCAGGTCGCGTGCCGGGTCACTCGACGTATCCGAGTGGGTTCTACGCCTGGCGTCCACGGCAACCGTCAGAGCGGGCGATCCGCCACGCTGGCTCACCGACCTGATCGGCCAGATTCACGTTGACGTCCGCGGCGTGTGCGGCTACGACGCGTGCACGTCGAGCGGACCGTCGGCCGCGGCCTCACCGTGGGCGAGGAAGCCGTATGGTTACTGATTCGCAAGGCCGGTCTGCAGGGCCCGTCGGGCCGACCGAACTACCAACGCATCCCCAACCAGCCCGATGTCACGCTGCCAGCGCAGCGTGACATGCCATAGTAGGAACCCCAGCTCTCCTCCGACTCGGCCGGCACGGCCTAGTGACCGGCGCGATCATCCGCGACCAAGCCGGACGCTTCCTCCTCGTCAACCCGAACTACAAGCCGGACTGGGATCTACCCGGCGGCATGGCGGAGGCGAAGAGGCACCCATCGACGCCGTCCGACGCGAACTGCGCGAGGAGCTTGGGCTGACTCTCACCGTTCAGGCCCTCCTGTGCGTCGATTGGGTTCCACCACACGGTCCGTGGGACGACACCCTCGTCTTCGTCTTTGACGGTGGCACCCTTCATCCCGAACAGATCGACGCCATCAAGATCTCGGACCAGGAGCTGGACGCCTTTGCTTCTGCACCGAAGCAGAAGCCTCAGACCTTCTCCGCCCGTACGTCTGGAGCCGCGCAACGCTGGCCCTTGACGCCATGCGGACAGGCCAGATGCACTACGCCCACTATGGCTCCGCCATCAGCGACGTCGGCCTAGCCGGCCCCGGGCGAGGACCGAGCTAGTCCCAGCAGAGGCAGAATGGGTGGCCGGCGGGGTCGACGTAGACCCGCCACTTCTCCTCGGCCGGGGGCTGTACCTCGTGGCGTCGGGCGCCCAGGGCCAGGACCTTGGGCTCGGCCATCGCCAGGTCGTCGACGGTCACGTCGATGTGGAACTGCTGGCCCCGGTCAGCGCTCGGCCACACCGGAGGCTGGTAGTCGGGGGCGAGCTGGAAGCTGAGCTTCACGTCGCCGCCGTCCCGGAGCACCACCCACTCCTCGTCGGCGTGGGTGATCTCGCCCCCGACCAGCTCCCGGTAGAAGGCGGCCAGGAGATGAGGGTCAGGGCAGTCGAGCACGACCGCTCGCAACGTCGCGATGCCGGACATGGCCGTCGGCATACCCCGCTGCGCCCGGGACCGAACCCGCGGCCGAGCGGAACCAGGCATCGACCTCGTTGCGGGCGTAGCACCGCAGGGCGACCGGGAGGCGGGGCGGCTCGGCCACGCGCCCTGCCGCGGACAGCACCTGGTCGACGGCCCGGTCGACCTCGCGGCGGTCGTAGCCGCGGAGGACGATCGTGAAGCTCGGCGCGGAGTTGCCCATAGGGGAAACTCTTGCACGCCGCTAGTCGGGCTCGGCGTGGAGGAACCGGTTGAACGCGTCGGGGCGCCCGGCCCAGAAGGTGCGGTAGCGGTCGAGCCACGAGTCGAGCTCGATGAAGCCCCGCGGGTCGATCCGGTAGATGCGTTGCTGGCCCCGGACCTGTGAGCGCACGAGGCCGTGTTCCCGAAGGATCCGCAGGTGCCGGGACATCGCCGGCTGCGGCATGCCGAACCGCTCGCTCAGCTCTGTCACGTTGAGCTCCCCCTCGGCGAGGGCCTCGACGATCTCCCGCCGGCGGTCCACCCCGAGCACCGAGAATACTTGCACCGAGGTGTTATATATCACACATGGCCATGTTCGATCCTGCCGCCAGCCTGTCCCTCGTCGCGCCCACGGTCGCCACCCGGTCGATCAGCTTCGAGAACCCGACCGGGGCCCGGGGCGCGGGGGGCGCGGCGGCCGGGGGGCGGAAGGGGGCGCCGTACCGGGTGCTCGGGGCCGGCGAGCGGGTCGTGCTGGCCGACATCGAGGGGCCGGGGACGATCCGGCACGTCTGGATGACCTTCCCGCCCGCCGAGCCAGAGGTCATGCGGGCCGAGGTGATCGAGGTGTTCTACGACGGCGCCCCGGAGCCGAGCGTCAGCGTGCCGGCGGTCGACTTCTTCGGGGTGCCGTGGGGCCGGCCGGTCCACCTGACCACGGCCCTGTCCGCCATCAACGAGGGCCGGGGCTTCAACAGCTACCTGCCGATGCCGTTCCGGCGGTCCGTGCGGGTCGAGCTCGTCAACGCCGCCGACCGCGCCGCCTACCTCTACTTCCAGATCGACTACACGCTCGAGCCGGACCTGCCGGCGGCGGCGGGCTACCTGCACGCGGCGTTCCGGCGGGAGAACCCGACGCGGCTGCGCCGCGACTTCGTCATCGCCGACGGGCTGCGCGGCCCCGGCCGGTTCGTCGGGTGCGTGGTCGGCGTCCGCGTGCTCGACCGCGGCCAGTGGTACGGCGAGGGCGAGGTCAAGGTGTACCTCGACGGCGACACCGACCTGCCGACGATCTGCGGCACCGGGCTCGAGGACTACGTGGGCAGCGCCTGGGGCATGGGCGTGCACCAGACGCTGTACGCGGGCGCCCCGCTGGAGGTCCGCGACCCAGAGGGCGGCCCCAACCCCGACTTCGTCGGCTTCTACCGCTGGCACGTGCCGGACCCGATCATGTTCGCCCGCGACCTCCGGGTGACCATCCAACAGATCGGCTACGAGGTCTTCCGGGCGGGCGACGAGGACCGCATGGCGGCCCAGCAGCCGGCGGGCGACGGCTGGCACCGGCCCGGCCGCGGCGACGTGATCGGCATGGGGATCGCGGAGCGGGTCGACGACTACTGCGCGGTCGCCTACGTCATGTGTGCCGAGCCCCAGCCCGTACCCCGGCTCGACGTGGCGGCGGCAGTCGTTGACATCGGCCGCCGGCCCTACGAGACGGCGTAGAACACGGGGTCGTGTCGCCATCGCCGGTCCGGACGCACGGTCCACTGATGCACGACCGGCTGCCACCAACCGTGGCCACGGCACTAGTCGGCCCGGTCCCCTCCGCGGTGCCGCTGGACGTAGCGATCGATCTGCCGCTGCTCCCACTCACCGCCGAACGGGCCGCCCACGCCGACGAGAATGACGGAGGTGATCGCGACGACGACGCCTGTGCCCAGCATCGGCCAGTAGAACCACAGGTTCTCGGTGCCGTCGGCCATGTCGATGGCGAACCACATGAGGCTCAGGACGGCATAGACCGCCAGGATCGTGTACAGGATCCGCTTCCGGCGAACCTGACGGCGAGCCTCGGCCACCAGGTCGTGCGGCTCAGGATCCGGGCGTCGTGCGGGAACGTTGCTCGACATTGCAGACCTCCTCCATGTGGTGCTGTCTTCCGGCGGTCCGACCTGCGCCGGCCCGCTCGGTCCGTGCGATGAAGCGTTTTCTGACGGTTCCATGGAGGCATCATCGAGGTCACGGGTCCGGAGCACATCACCGCCTGGTCGCTTCGTGCGCTCCTCCACCAGGTGGAGCACCCCATCCCCGGGTCGGACTCGGGCCCGACGGCCCGGCCCGAGCGCGATGAGTTCTCGTGACCGGAGCCGTCTCGACTCGCGCGCGGCAACAAGAACCGAGCCGGGAGGGACCCAGGATCGACCAGGCCAGCGCCGCGGCCGGCGACAAGGACGTCGTCGTGATGGGCGGCGGCGACGTGATCCGCCAGTGCGTCGACAGCGGGCTCGCCGACGAGCTGATAATCCATCTCGCACCGATCGTGCTCGGCTCCGGCACACCCCTCCTGGCGGACTGCCGGCGCCGCCAACTCGTCCAACGCGACGTACGCGTCTCGCCGACCGCCACCCAGCTGACCTACGCACTGCACAGCTGACGGGGCCGGCAACCGCGCCCCTGCGTGGGTCAGGGGCCCCAGCAGCCACCGACGCCGACGACGCCCAGCTGAACGCCACGTGTGGCGCGCCCGCCACGGACGCCAGCGTGTGGTAGGCGTTCACCACGACCGTCGACACCAGGGTCGCGTGGACGTCGCGGTCTCCAGCTACCGCCCGACTGTGCTGGTCGGTGTCGGCACCCAGGGCGACCTCCAAACCGTCGAGTGCGGACCGCTCGCAGTCGCATTCTTCGCTACCGCCGGCACCACCTACTACGTGCTGGTCGTCGACGACCAGTTCGACGGGGGCGGCAACGGCGGGACGCTGAGCATCGCCTTCTACGAGGCGTCGCCACCGCCGACGGTTGACGTCACCGTCGACCCGGTCAGCACGTTCAACCCCCGTACCGGGGTCCGCCACCATCACCGGCACCTTCACATGCGAAAACGGCCTCGTCTGGGGACTGTCCGGTGAGGCGCGACAAGACGTCGGACCTTTCACTGTCCTCGGGAACTTCGCGTTCGGCGAGCACGGCCTGTGCAGCGGCACGCGATCCTGGTCGGCCGAGGTCTTTCCGGAAGACGGCAGGTTCGTCGGCGGTGAGGTGATTACGGTGACATTCGCGTTCAGCTGCGATCAGTTCGAGTGCGCCGAAGACTACGAAGAGCAATCGGTGCAGTTGCGCGGCGGCCGCCCGTAGCGCATCAATCTGTCATAGGGCGGCCTTGCGGCCGATGGGCATTAAGCCGCGGGACGGAGCACACATGAAGTTCAAATGGCCGATCCAGACGCTGTCAGTGTCGATCGCCGACGACCTGCAGCGTTGCCTCGGGTGGAGCACGGCACTCGCCGCGCCACGGCCGGCGACTTCCGTGACGCTCCTCCTCGCCATCCTGGAGGCCGGTAACGGTACGACCGCCCAACGCGTCCTTGACGAGGCTGGCGTCACCGCACACGACGTCGAACCACTGGAGGTTGAGGCGAGGGCCCGCCAGCCGGCGGCGAAGGGCCTGAAGCGCTTAGCAGGTCGCGTTCCAGGCCTCACCCATGGCAGCGACTTGGAGCGTGCGTTGCGGCAGGCGGCCAACCTGGCGTTCGTCGATAGGCGGAGTGTTCTTACGACCGATGACTTGTTCCTTGCCCTGCTCACACAGGACAGCCCCGCAAGAGACACGCTCGTCTCGCTCGGTAAGGACCCAAGCGAGATGCGGACTGAGGTGATGCGCTCCCGCCCCGCGCGGGGATGAGCCAGTCCCCGCCGCCGCCACCGCCACCGACTGCCAGCTGGCTGATGCCATCGGCACCTGTCCTCCGAGTACTAGACCGTAAGGCATCAGGTGAGACCGCCTGTCGGTTGGTGCCGGGCGTAGCGCACGCAACCCGAAGGGAAGGCCCATGGCCCTGAGCAACTACCACCTCAACGCGTCGATCGCCGTCTCCGATATTCAGCAGGCTGTCGCGTTCTACGAAGACAAGCTCGGGTTGCCGGTGCTGCAGCGCGGCCCCAGCGCCCACATCGCCGACGGCAGCCGCGTCTACGGCTCCGGTGGCGGCCCGGCGCTGAACGTGTACCAGTCCGAGACCGCGGGGAAGTCACCGGCCACACTGGCGACCTGGTACGTCGACGACATCGACCAGATCGTCGATGAGCTCACGGCTGCGGGCGTCGAGTTCACCCGCTACGACGCCTTCGAGGCGGACACCAAAGGCATTGCTCCGCGAGCCGGTGGTGGCCGGATCGCCTGGTTCCAGGACCCCGACGGCAACACCTTTGCCATCGAGGCCGATACCTGACTCACGGTCCTCGCCCGTTCGGCTCGCCGCACCCAACCCCGCCGGGAATGGCAGCGGCGCAGCCCCGAGACGAGCTCCGCGACAGCCACGGCAAGCCACGCGCCGAGCGAGGGGGGATCGTGCGCGGGATCGAGCCGCTAGACCGCGACGAGCTGCGCAGCCAGGGGCGGCAGCGACGGCCGACATTCTCGACGATGGGCATCACCTTCACCGTCTGCGCCGACGGCCGGGGGCCTCGACCGGGGGTGGCCGCTCGACGTCATCCGAGCATCCAGAGCGAACGACGCGAGCGACTCGCCGACCATGCCCTTCACGGGGTAGCGCCACAGCTCGAACAAGATCGCCTACAGACCCAAGCACTCCATCAGCCTGTCCCGAGGCGACCCTCCGGGGGTGTCCCTGATCGCCGGGTCAGTGTCGCACTCCCAGGTGTCGAGGCACGGTTGTTGCTGCATTCCACAAGTGTCGTGTCGTCTGAGTCGTGTCGTCGTTCTGCCGAATTTGGCTCTAGGGGGTCTAGGTGTCGAGGCACGGTTGTTGCTGCATTCCACAAGTGTCGTGTCGTCTGAGTCGTGTCGTCGTTCTGCCGAATTTGCTCTAGGGGGTCTAGGGGGTCTAGGGGGTCTAGGGGGTCAAGCGCGCCGGCAGAGCCGGCGCCGGCTTGCGGGCTGGCGCCGGAGGCGCCCGTCCTCGGCCGGGCACCAAGGGATGCGGCGCTTGCGGGAGAGGCCGGTATCCGCGTCCGGTCGCGAGGGCCGCGTACCGTCCTTGATGATGATGTGGCCCCGTTGTGCCCGCGCGGGGAACTCATCACGGCTCGCTCGGGTCAGGGAAGGTTCGAACGGATCCGCGCGGCCATTTCGTCCAGCTCCCTCGTCGACATCGGGAGGAAGCCGTTAGTGCTTGCCATCAGCGCGCGCAGCTGTTGGTCTTGGTACGGGACTCCGGGTGGGAGCGGAGCGAGGTGCCAATGCACGTGCGCGTTGCCGCTGTTGCTGCCAAGGCTGAGGATGTAGAGACGTTCCGTCGGCACGGCCTGGCTGATGGCGCGGCCGACTCGCCTAACGACCACCTGGAGGCGCAGGTACTCC
>JBKPHT010000464.1:0-4769 GCA_046730015.1 Actinomycetota bacterium | reverse complement strand
GATCGCCAAGCTGGTCAAGCAGGCCGCGAGGACAGCGGGCATCGAAGCCGACCTGGGCACCCACGCGGGTCGCCGCACGGTCGTCACCAGCCTGTTCGTCGACGGGCATGAGGCGCTCGAGGACATCGCCCGGTTCGTCGGGCATGCGAAGCCCTCAACGACCGCCGGCTACGTCAAGCGCCTCGGCCGCCGGCCCGAGGCCGTCGCCCGAAGAGCTGCGGAGGTACTCGACGCCCACGCCGAGGGCGACTCGCCGACCGCATAGGTGCACGAACCCAAGCAGTGTGATCTGGCGGTCGTGTCACCCGATCGAGCGCCTGCGCATCCACCCGGGTGTCGCCACGTTCGTCGCCTATTCGAGCGTTGCGACGCGTTCCCCACGTCGTCCACCCGGCGGACAGCACCTCGTCGCTCGCCACATGAACCAGGCCGCGCTTCGTAGCGAAGTGTTTGGCGGCCATCGCGAACTGCCCATTGGCGGCCAATCGATCCCAAGTGGCGGTCAGCACGCGGAGTGATGCTCGGAGGGGGTGGGTCGCTACGCCGTGCGCCATCCTGCCGGCGGTAGGGGACACCCTAGAAGGCCGCTCGGGCGACGCGTACCGCGGCTACGACACCTACGCCGGGCGTGCGAGCGACCGGACCATCCCCCGAGGATGGTGCTCCAGCGCCGCTCCTGACGAGCCACCGGCGGCGACCGGGCGTCAGATGAGCTGGTGGTCTCGGGCGGCCTGGACGGCGGCGTGGCGGTCCCCGACGCCGAGCTTGCGGTAGATGGCGCGGCAGTGGGTCCGCACGGTGTGGATCGACACGTACAGCTCCCGGGCGATGTCGCGCTGGTTCAGCCTGCTGGGCAGGTAGCGCAGCACTGCCAGCTCGCGGTCGGTGAGCTGCTCGACGAGGTCGGCCACCGGTGCGGGCCGTGCGGTGGTCTTGCCGTGGCGCGACTCAGCCCGGGAGAGGTGGCGGCCGGCGATGCCTGGGTCGGGGAGCCGATCGACGACGGAGCGAGCCTCCTCGAGCAGCGCTGCGCCGGCGGGATCGCCGTGGTCGAGGAGCGTGTCGCCGCAGACCGCGAGCACGAAGGCGAAGGCGAGCGGGGTCGACGATCGCCGGGCGCTCGCCAGCGCGTAGGCGACGTCATCGCGGACTTGGGCGGCATCGTCGCTGGTTCGAGCCCGGATGGCGAAGGCCGGCGCGATGCCGTGGTAGCCGGACAGCCCGAACCGCTCGGCGTTGTCGATCGCCGTCTGGGCTGCCCGGTGGGCGACGGCAGGCGCGCTGTGCTCGAGCTCGACCACGCTCCGGTGGACGAGGGACACGGCCTGGGCCGTTCGGCTCTGCTCGACGTCGGCTCGTGCCACCGCCAGGTCGAGGGCGGAACGCGCCTCGTCGGCCACGCCCGCCCAGGCGTGCGCAGCACCGATGGCGGTGGCCAGTTCGGGGAGGCCGTCGGCGAGCGGGCCCGCAGCCAGGGCGGTCCTCGCCTCGTCGAGCGCACCGGCCACGTCGCCCGTCGCCAGGGCGAGGTTGATGCGCAGCGACGTCGCCGCTGTTGAGCCGGCGGGGAGGAGGTCGACCACGATGTCGAGCCACCGCTCGGCCTCTGCGTAGCGACCGGCGAGGAACTCGCACCATCCGGCGAGGAAGGCGCACGCGACCTCCGTGCGGGTGACCTCACCGAGCCGATCGAGCAACCCGCGCAGGGTGTCGATCTGCCCGGCGCGCAGCAGTCGGGGTCCGTGGAGGCGCATCAGCCGGGCGGCGTCTCCGAGATCACCGGCGGCGAGGTGGTGGCTCACCGCTCGGTCGTAGTCGTTTGCGGCTTCGAACCAGGAAGCGGCCCGCCGGTGGAGCTCGGGGAGGCGCTCGGGCATGGCCGCCTGTGCCTCGAGGCGGAGCAGATCTCGCAGCAGGTGGTGGTAGCGGAACCACGTCCCGGTGCGATCGAGGGTGACGAGGAGCTGGTTCGCCCGAGCGGTCGCGCGCAGCCACTCGGCGTTGCCGCTGTCGTCGGTGACGGCGTCGACGAGATCGCCGGTGAGCTCGTCGAGGACCGAGGTCTCCAGAAGGCGTCGGTGGTCGTCCGGTTCGAGGCTCGTGAGCAGCTCGTCGCGGAGGTACTCGACGACGAGGTGGTCGTCGCCCCGGAAAGCGGCGACGAAGGCTTCGGGGTCGCCAGCGTGCTGGAGGGAGAGACCGGCGAGGACGAGGCCCGCAGCCCAGCCCTCGGTGCGGTCGCACAGGTCGGTGAGCAGATCAGGGTGGAGGGAGTGGTCGGTGCCACCGAGCAGGCCGGCCGCCTCCTCGGGAGCGAACCGGAGGTCCTCGGCGCGGATCTCCGCCACCTGTCCCCGCACGCGCAACCGCCCGATCCGAAACGGCGGATCCATGCGGGTGGCGAGCGCGATGGTGACCTGCGGCGGGCACAGGTCGATGAGGCGCTCCACGCCCCGGTGGATCCGGTCGTCGTCCACGAGGTGGTAGTCGTCGACGACGAGCAGAAGCGGATCGGGGAGCTCCGCCAGCCGGTTGATGAGGGCGGGGAGCACTGCGGCTTCGTCGCCGTTCGACCCGGCGATCACCGGTTGGAGCGCGGCGACGATGCTCGGCTGGGTGCGCCCGATGGCTTGCGCGAGGTGGGACCAGAAGCGGGCCGGGTCGGAGTCGGAGTCCTCAACCTGGAGCCAGGCCACCGCCTCGGGCCGGGTGGCCAGCCAGGCTCCCAGCAGTGTGGACTTGCCGGAGCCGGCCGGGGCGCTGACCAGCACCAGGGGAACCTGCGCGTCGACGGCGGTGTCGAGGGCGACGTCGAGCCGGGAGCGGTGGACGAGGTGCCGGGGCGGCACCGGCGGCTGGACCTTGGTGGCGGCGAGGCCCGACTCCCAGTCCTGCGTCACCTGCCTCACCCTACGGTCCGATCTCACCCGGGTGAGATGACGGGGTGGATGAGGCGGTCTCGTCCGGGCGGGGGCGATGGTGCCCCCATGCCGCAGACCACCACCTACGAGATCGTCCTGCGGGGCCGGCCCAGCGCCCGGCTCCTGCGGCCACTGCTCGACGGCTTCACCTTCGACCACGGCGGCGACGGCGTCACCCGCCTCGTCGGTGAGATCGGGGATCGCTCGCACCTCCACGGCGTCCTCGCCCACCTCACGTCGGTGAACGTCGACGTGATCTCGATCGCACCCACCCACGACGACCCCGACACCCACGGAGCACAGACATGATCAACGTCACCGGACTCACCAAGCACTACGGGGAGCGGCGCGCCGTCGACGACCTCAGCTTCGAGCTGGAGGCCGGCCGGGTCACCGGCTTCGTCGGCCCCAACGGCGCCGGCAAGTCCACCACCATGCGGATGATGGTCGACCTCACCCGGCCCGACGGAGGCGAGGTCCGCTACGACGGTGCCCGCTACGCCGGCCTCGCCCACCCCGCACGCGTGGTCGGTTCGGTCCTCGATGCCCGCTGCCTGCACCCGGGTCGCACGGCCCGGAACCACCTGCGGGCCACCGCCGCCCTCAGCGGCATCCCAGGCTCCCGGGTCGATGACGTGCTGGCCGACGTCGGGCTCGAGAGCGTGGCCGACGAGCGGGCGGGCGGGTTCTCGCTCGGCATGCGCCAGCGGCTCGCGCTCGCCACCGCGCTGCTGGGCGACCCCCGGGTCCTGCTGCTCGACGAGCCGTCCAATGGCCTCGACCCCGACGGCATCCGCTGGCTGCGGAACCGGCTGCGCAGCTTCGCCGACGCAGGCGGCACGGTCTTCGTGTCCAGCCACCTCATCGCCGAGCTCGCCAAGTTCGCCGACGACCTCGTCGTGGTCGGCGCCGGGCGGCTCATCGCCGCCGAGACGGTCGAGTCCGTGACGTCCCGGACCGGGATGTCACTGGAGGACAGCCTCCTCGAGATGACGACGGCATCCGCCGAGTTCGCCTCCGCATGACCACCACCACCACCACTGAGCACGAGGAACCCGCCATGACGACCACCGAGTTTCCGCCCCCCCTGACCGCCGAGGCCCTGACCGCCGCCGCCCCGGGCCTCGCCGGCCAGCTCGCTGCGGTCCTGCGCAGCGAGCGGATCAAGGCCACCACCGTGCGCACCAACAAGGTGCTCCTCGCCGTCTCGGCGATCATCGGCCTGCTCACCTCGTGGGCCACCGCCGCCTTCGTCACCGACGAGGTCCTGACCATCACCAACGTGTTCATCTTCCCGACACTGCTGACCGCAGTGCTGGCCGCCATCGCCGGCGTCCTGCTGTTCACCTCCGAGGTGCAGCACGGCACCCTGGCCGGTTCCCTCACCGCCCACCCGTCGCGGTGGCTCGTCGTGGCCGCCAAGACCGTCCTTGCCACCGGCTTCGGCCTGGTGCTGGGTGCCGTCGGCATGATCACCGGCTTCCTGGGCGCTCTCGCCGGTGGCATCGAGGTCGGCAGCACGTCGGGCCTCCTCACCACCGTGCTATGGGCGCTGCTCTACACCTGGGGCTCGGCGCTGCTCGGCCTCGGGGTTGGGATGGTCGTGCGCCACAGCGCCGGCGCGGTCTCCGGTGTGCTGGTGTGGTGGCTGGTCGTCGAGGGTCTCGTCGTCCAGTTCGCCCCGGCTGAGGTCGTGCGGTTCCTGCCCTTCGATGCCGGCTTCCGCACGCTCGGGGTCGAATCGGACTTCGACTCGCCCGAGATCGTGGCATCGGCGCTGTCGAACCCGCTCTACGCATCGATCTTCTGGGGCTACGTCATCGCCGCCCTGGTCCTCGGGACGGCGCT
>JBKPHT010000463.1:0-12311 GCA_046730015.1 Actinomycetota bacterium | reverse complement strand
GGTCCCCGCCGCCGCGGAGGTCGTCGTGGTCCACGACGGCGCCCGCCCGCTGGCCGGCCCCGACCTGTTCGGGGCCGTCGTGGACGCGGTGCGGGCGGGGGCCGACGCCGCCGTGCCCGGGGTGCCGGTGAGCGACACGCTGCGGTCCCGCGGGGGCGGCGTGGTCGACCGCGACGGCGTGGTCGCCGTGCAGACGCCCCAGGCGTTCCGCGCGGCCGCGCTGCGGGCGGCCCACGCCGGCGGGGCAGAGGCCACCGACGATGCATCGCTGGTCGAGGCCGGGGGTGGCAAGGTGGTCGTCGTGGACGGATCGCCCGCCAACCTCAAGATCACGGACCCCGCCGACCTGGTCGTGGCCGAGGCGCTGCTCGGTGCCGGCTGACCTGCCCCGCCTTCGGGTCGGTCACGGGTTCGACGTCCATCCGTTCGCCGAGGGCCCGGGCCGGGTGCTGGTGCTCGGCGGCGTCGCCTTCCCCGGCGAGCCCGGGCTTGCCGGCCACAGCGACGCCGACGTGGTCGCCCACGCGGTCACCGACGCCCTGCTGGGGGCCGCGGGGCTGGGCGACATTGGCCGGCACTTCCCCGACTCCGACCCGGCCCTGGCCGGCGCCGACTCGATCGACCTGCTGTGCCGGGCCGTGGCCGACGTCCGCGCCGCCGGGTGGGAGCCCGGGAACGTCGACTGCACGGTCGTCGCCGAGCGACCGAAGCTCGCCCCCCGCCGCGAGGCCATGCAGGAGCGACTCAGCGCTGCGGTCGGTGCCCCGGTGACCGTGAAGGGCAAGCGGGCCGAGGGGCTCGGCGCCCTGGGCCGGGCCGAGGGCGTCGCCTGCTGGGCCGTCGCGCTGCTGGTGGCGGAGCCGTGACCGCCCAGCACGACGCCGGCTCTGGAGCGGCGACGGGGGAGCGACGACGGTGAGCCCGCCGCGCCAGGGCACGCCTCGCGGCCAGGGCGGTGGCGGCAAGGGCGGCCGCGGAGGCGCACGTTCCGGCGCCGGCCGATCGGGCGGTGGCACCGGCGCCGGCCGGTCGGGTGCCGCACGGTCCGGCTCCGGCGGCTCGGGAACGGGACGCTCGGGCGGTGGGCCTGCGCCGTCCGGCCGGGGCCAGCGCGGCCGCCGCAACGCGCCGCCGCCGACCCGGATCACCGGCCGCCCGCCGGCGCCGCGGTCGATCCCCGCCGGCCGGCGGGGCCGGGTGGCGTCGGCCCGGGGGCTGGGCGGCGACCAGGTCGAGGGGCGCCAGGCGGTGCGCGAGCTGCTGCTGGCAGGGACCCGCCGGGTCCGGGAGCTGTGGATGGTCGACGAGGGGGACGACGCCCCGATCCTGGCCGACATCCGCGAGCTGGCCGCCGCGGCCCGGGTCCCGGTCACGACCGTGTCCCGGGGCCGGCTGGCGGCCCAGGCCCGGAGCGAGGCGCCCCAGGGCGTCCTGGCGATGGCCGCCCCGCTGCCGGAGGCCTCGCTCGACGACCTGGTGTCCCCGGGCTCCGGGCGCCCGGCGCCGTTCCTGGTGGCGCTCGACGGGGTGACCGACCCGGGCAACCTGGGGGCGATCCTCCGGTCGGCCGAGTGCGCGGGGGTCACCGGGGCGATCCTGCCCCGGCACCGGGCGGTCCACGTGACCCCGGCGGCCACCAAGGCGGCCGCCGGGGCGGTCGAGCACGTCCCGATGGCGGTCGTCGGCGGGCTGCCGGCGGCGCTGGCCGACCTGCGGCGTGCGGGCGTCCACGTCGTCGGGCTCGACGGGGCGGCGCCGACGACCCTGTACGACATGGCCGGTGGCGACGGCCCGCTGTGCCTGGTGCTCGGGGCCGAGGGCCGGGGGCTCTCCCGGCTGGTCCGGGAGCGGTGCGACGAGGTGGTGTCCATCCCGCTGCGCGGCCGGCTGGGGTCGCTCAACGTGTCGGCCGCGGCCGCGCTGGCCTGCTTCGAGATTGCCCGCCGCCGCCCCGAGCCGTGACGAGGAGCCCGAGGCGGGAGTCGAACCCGCGACCTGACGCTTACAAGGCGCCTGCTCTGGCCGGCTGAGCTACTCGGGCAGGCCCGCGACACTACCGGCACGGGCCGGCGCCGAGGGTGCTTGCATCGCGATGGCCGCCCGGCCAGCCTTGTCGAGATGGCACTCAGCGATCGCGACCGGGCGGTCCTCGACTTCGAGCGGGGATGGTGGCTCGTCCCCTCGGCCAAGGGGTCGGCCATCCGCGAGCGCCTCGGCCTGTCGCCCACCCGCTACTACCAGGTGCTCCGGCGCCTGGTCGACGACCCCGACGCCGCCGCCTACGACCCCCTCGTGGTACGACGCCTCCGCCGGGCCAGCCGCCTGCGCCGCCAGGCCCGGGTGCTGGGGCGCTCCACCACCAGCGGGCACGGGCGCTGAGGAGGCACCTGATGCAGACCACCGAGCGCCCGCCGACCGGCCGCCCGCCGGCCCACCGGCCGAGCCCCGTCCGCGGGGTCGTGCTGGTGTGCGTGGCCGTCGTGCTCGGGTTCTTCGTCCTGCGGGCCCTCGACAACACCGACGTCGACGTGAGCGCCGACCTGCCGTCCTCCGACACGTCGGGGACCTCGGGCGACACCGCGGCGCCGCCGGAGTCGGAGGCCGCGCCCGCGCCCCGGCCGCCCTCCGAGGTGGTGGTGATCGTGGCCAACGCGTCCGGCGTCCAGGGGGCGGCGGCGCTGCAGACGGAGAAGCTCCAGCAGGGCGGCTACCAGACCGCCCCGGCGGGGAACGCCCCCGAGGGGATGGAGCTCGAGGCCACCCAGGTCATGCCGACGCCGGGCTTCGAGGCCGAGGCCGCCGCGCTGGCGGCCGGGCTCGGCAAGCCGGACGCGGTGGTCGCGCTGCCCGACCCGCCGCCGGTCGACCTGGCCGGCGCGAACATCCTGGTGCTGCTGGGGACCGACCTCGCCGCGGGCGGCTGACCCGCCCCCTCCGGCCCGACCGACCCTCGATGCCCACGGCCCCGGACCTCCTCGCGCCCTTCCTCGCCGACCCGGCCCGGGCGGCGGTCGTGAGCGACTTCGACGGCACGCTGTCGCCGATCGTCGACGTCCCGGCGGACGCCCGGCCGGTGGCCGAGGCGGTCGAGGCACTGGCGGCGCTGGCGGCCCGCTACGGGCTGGTGGCGGTGATGTCGGGCCGGCCGGTGGAGTTCCTGGCCGGGCTGATGCCGCCCGGGGTCGTGCTGTCGGGCCTGTACGGGCTGGAGGTGGTGCGCGACGGCGTCAGGACCGACCACCCCGCGGCCGCCGCCTGGCGGGAGGTGGTCGCCGACGTGGTCCGGGCCTCGGCCGACCGGGGACCGGCGGGGATGGGGGTCGAGTCGAAGGGCATCTCGCTCACCCTGCACTACCGGGTCCGCCCCGACCTGGAGCCGGCGGTCCTCGACTGGGCGCGGGCGCAGGCGGACCGGTCGGGGCTGGAGCTGCGGCGGGCCAAGATGTCCGTCGAGCTCCACCCCCCGATCCCGGCCGACAAGGGCACGGCCCTGGAGGCCCTGGCCGGCGGCATGGCGGCCGTCTGCTTCGTGGGCGACGATCGGGGCGACCTGCCCGCCTACGACGCCCTCGACCGCCTGGCCGGGGCCGGCGCCGCCGCGCTGCGGGTGGCCGTGGCGAGCAATGAGGCACCGCCCGAGCTGATCGACCGTGCCGACCTGGTCCTCGACGGCCCGCCGGCGGTGGTCGACCTGTTCCGGTCCCTGGCCGCCGACCCGTCCACGTAGCCGGCCTCCCGGCCCCTCCCCGGGGCTGTCGTCCCTCACCGCGCGATCGCGCGGTGACAGACGCCAACGGCGCCGACCACCCGCCGCCGCCCGCTATCCCGCGGCCTCGAGCTGGTCGGCGAGCCAGTCGGACGGGCGCCGGGCCACCGACAGCACGCGCAGCCGGGCCGCCCGGGCGGCCCGGTCGGCGGCCGGCATGTCCAGCCCCGCCTCCAGCGCCTCGGCGGTCCCCACCAGGTCGTACGGCTGGACCTCCAGCGCCGCCTCGCCCACCTCGTCCCACACGCCCGCCTCCCGCGACAGGCACAGGACGGCCGACCGCTCGTTGACGATCGCCCCCTCCTTGGCCACCAGGTTGAGGCCGTCCCGGATCGGGTTGACCAGCAGGACGTCGGCCCGCCGCAGGACGGCCACCGAGTGCGGGTAGTCGTCGCGGGTGTCGTAGAGGACCGGGGTCCAGTCCGGCGTGCCCCATCGCTCGTTGACCCGGGCCACGACCTCCTCGACGCGGGCCTGGTACTCCAGGTAGGCGGGGACGCCCGTCCGCGACGGGTACACCGAGGCCACGAACACAACCCGCTCCCGCCAGCGGGGCGACCGGGCCAGCAGCTCGTCGTAGGCGAGGAAGCCCCGCTCCAGGTTCTTCGACAGCTCGATGCGGTCGACCCGGGCGATCACCCGGCGGTCGCCTACTGTCGCGTCGATCTCGGCCAGCGCCGCGTCGCACGCCGGGGACGCGGCCGCCCGGCGGACGTCGTCCGGGTCGGTCGGCAGCGGCGACACGAACGTGGCCGGCGCCAAGGCGAGCACCTCGCGGGCACAGGCCAGGAAGTCGTCGGCCCAGCCCCGGGTGTGGAACCCGCACGCCCGGTGGGCGGCCAGGCCGGACAGCACCTCGCCGGCGATGTGGGTCGGCAGCACCCGTAGCCACGACGGC
Organism: Actinomycetota bacterium; assembly: GCA_046730015.1. Classification (GTDB taxonomy): domain Bacteria; phylum Actinomycetota; class Acidimicrobiia; order Acidimicrobiales; family VFJN01; genus ZC4RG19. The sequence continues at coordinate 7,647 of JBKPHT010000463.1, read as the reverse complement.
GTTGCGAACGGCGTGTGGCTGAAGTGGACGGCCGCGAGGTCGGGGCGGCGCTCCGCCAGGCCCAGGCCGAGCAGGCCCAGGTGGTAGTCCTGCACCAGCACCGCAGCGCCGTCGGGGGCGGTCTCGGCCACCGCGTCGGCGAAGGCGGCGTTGACCTCCCGGTACGCCTGCCAGGCGTCGGCCAGCTCCGGGCCGAAGGCCGGCTCGCGGGGCAGGTGGTACAGCCCGTGGTGGATGAACCACAGGATCTGGTTGCTGACCACGTCGTAGGCCAGCCGGTAGGCCTCCGGGTCGAGGGCCAGCAGCTTCACCCGGAAGTCCTCGGCGTCGACCACGCCCGCAGCGGCGGCCTCCCGGTCGCCGTCGGACATCGCCGCCGCCACCCACAGTGCCTCGGTTCCGGCCACGAGGGGTCCGATCCCCGACACGAGGCCGCCGGCCCCGCGCCTCGCCACCAGCCCCCCGTCCTCGTCCCGCCGGAACGACAGCGGGCCACGGTTCGACACGACGACCACGGGGCGGGACATCGTGCCCACGGTTCGCTCGCTGCGCTCGCTCACGAGTGGACGAGGCTAAACGATCGGCCACACTGGCCGACTGTGCGAGTCGTCGTCGCCCCCGACAAGATGCGCGGCACCGCCACCGCCCACCAGGTGGCGGCGGCGGCCGGGCGCGCCGCGGCCGGCGCGGGCTGGGACTGCGACCAGGTGCCGGTGGCCGACGGCGGCGAGGGCACGCTCGACGTCCTCGGCGGGGCCAACCGCACGATGACGGTCACCGGCCCGCTCGGCGAGCCGGTCGCCGCCGAGTGGCGGCTCCACGGCCGCACCGCGGTGATCGAGATGGCCCGGGCCTCGGGGCTGGCGCTCGTCGGCGGGGCGGACGGCAACGATCCCGTCGCCGCCTCGACCGTCGGGACCGGCGAGCTGGTGGCCGCCGCGGTCGACGCAGGCGCCCGCCGCGTGCTCGTCGGGCTGGGCGGATCGGCCACGACCGACGGCGGGCTGGGCGCGTTGCGGGCGCTCTACCCGCTGCACCGGCTGGCCGGCGTCGAGATCGTGGTGCTCTGCGACGTCCGGACCGGGTTCGTCGACGCCGCCGCCGTCTTCGCCCCGCAGAAGGGGGCGACGCCCGCCCAGGTCGAGCTGCTGCGCCGGCGGCTCGAGCGGCTGGCCGACGTCTACCTGGCCGACCACGGCGTCGACGTCCGGCTCGTCGAGGGCGCCGGTGCGGCCGGCGGGCTGGCCGGCGGGCTGGCGGTGGCCGGGGCGCGGCTGGCGGGCGGGTTCGACGCGGTGGCCGACGAGCTCGGCCTCCACGACCTGGTCGAGGGCGCGGACCTGGTGGTGACCGCCGAGGGCTTCCTCGACGAGCAGTCGTTCGACGGCAAGGTGGTGGGCGGCGTGGCCGAGATCGCCCGGACCGCCGGCGTGCGCTGCGTCGCCCTCGTGGGGGAGGTGGTCGAGGGCCTGGACGCCGTGGCATCCGACCGGGCGCCGGGCCTGGAGGTGGTGTCGCTGGTCGACCGGTTCGGCGACCTCCGGGCCCGGGGCGACACCGCCGCCTGCGTCGAGGCCGCGGTCGCCGCCGTGCTCGCCCGCTGCCCGTAGCACCGCCGCCGTCGGACTGCGCCGTCGGACTGCGCCGTCGGGCCGCACCGGTCGGCCCGCCACCCGTCGGAATGCCGGGCGGCGCGAGGGGGTTCGATAGATTCGGCCGTGGGGCACGAACCCGCAACCGACAGTGAGGATCCGAAGCAGATGACCGTCTCGGTCCGCATCCCGACCACCCTGCGCACCCTCACGGGCGGCCAGTCCCAGGTCGCGCTCGACGGGGCCAACGTCCGCGACGTGCTCGCCAACCTCGACGGCGCCCACCCGGGCTTCGCCGACCGGCTGCTCGACGACGACGGCAACCTCCGCCGGTTCGTCAACGTGTTCGTCGCCGACGACGACATCCGCTTCCTCGACGGCCTCGACACGCCCGTCCCCGACGGGGAGACGGTGTCGATCATCCCGGCCGTCGCCGGCGGCTGAGCACCCGTCGCGCTCGTTAGCACTCGCCGGTTGCGAGTGCTGAAACGGCGTGGTTGACTGGCTAGCACTCACACCGAACGAGTGCTAACCCCGCGCCCAACGGAGGGAATCAAGGGATGCCCAAGATCATCGCCTTCGAGAGCGACGCCCGTCGCAGCCTCGAGGCCGGAATGAACAAGCTCGCCGACGCCGTACGGGTCACCCTCGGCCCCAAGGGCCGCAACGTGGTGCTCGACAAGAAGTGGGGCGCGCCCACGATCACCAACGACGGGGTGTCCATCGCCAAGGAGATCGAGCTCGAGGACCCGTACGAGAACATCGGGGCCGAGCTGGTCAAGGAGGTCGCCAAGAAGACCGACGACGTCGCGGGCGACGGCACCACCACCGCCACCGTGCTGGCCTGGTCGATGGTCCACGAGGGCCTCCGCAACGTGGCCGCCGGGGCCAATCCCATGTCGCTCAAGCGGGGCATCGAGCTCGCCGTGGCCGCGGCCGTCGAGTCGATCAAGTCCAACGCCGTGGAGGTCGACTCCAAGGAGCAGGTCGCCCAGGTCGCCGGCATCTCCGCGGCCGATCCCGCCATCGGCGAGATGATCGCCGAGGCGATCGACAAGGTCGGCAAGGACGGCGTCATCACCGTCGAGGAGTCGCAGACCTTCGGCATGGAGATGGACCTCGTCGAGGGCATGCGGTTCGACAAGGGCTACATCTCGCCCTACTTCGTGACCGACCCCGACCGCATGGAGGGCGTCCTCGACGACGCCCACGTGCTGCTGTACGGCTCGAAGATCTCGACGGTCCGCGACCTGCTTCCCGTCCTCGAGAAGGTCATGCAGTCTGGCCGGCCGCTCGTGATCATCGCCGAGGACGTCGAGGGCGAGGCCCTCGCCACCCTCGTCGTCAACAAGATCCGGGGCACGTTCAAGTCGGTCGCCGTCAAGGCCCCCGGCTTCGGCGAGCGCCGCAAGGCCATGCTGGCCGACATCGCCGTCCTCACCGGCGGCCAGGTCATCAGCGAGGACGTCGGCCTCAAGCTCGAGAACGCCACCCTCGACCTGCTCGGCCAGGCCAAGAAGATCATCGTCACCAAGGACGAGACGACCATCGTCGAGGGCGCCGGTTCCGAGGAGGAGATCCAGGGCCGCATCAAGCAGATCAAGAACGAGATCGAGAACACCGACTCCGACTACGACCGCGAGAAGCTGCAGGAGCGGTTGGCCAAGCTGTCCGGCGGAGTCGCCGTGCTCAAGGTCGGCGCGGCCACCGAGGTCGAGCTCAAGGAGAAGAAGCACCGCATCGAGGACGCGGTGTCCACCACCAAGGCCGCCATCGAGGAGGGCGTGGTCGCAGGCGGGGGCGTCACCCTGCTCCGGGCCCAGTCCAAGGTGCTCGAGGAGGCCGGGCGGCTGAAGGCCGACGAGGCCACCGGCGCCCGGATCGTGTCCCGGTCGCTCGAGGAGCCGCTCAAGCAGATCGCGGTCAACGCCGGCCTCGAGGGCGGCGTCGTGGTCGAGCGGGTGCGGAGCCTCGACAGCCCGAGCGAGGGCCTCAACGCCGCGACCGGCGACTACGAGGACCTGACCAAGGCGGGCATCATCGATGCTGCCAAGGTCACCCGGTCGGCGCTGCAGAACGCGGCGTCGATCGCGGCGCTGTTCCTCACCACCGAGGCAGTCATCGCCGACAAGCCCGAGGAGTCCGCCGCCGCGGTCCCCGGCGGTGGGATGGAGGACTTCTAGCCCTCCAGTTCGTCATCCGTCCTCGGATGTCAGCGCGGAGCGCCGCCCTTCGGGGCGGCGCTGCCGCGTCCGGCCGAAACCGGGATCGGGGCACGGCGGGGCCGCCGGTAGCGTTGACCGGCATGGACGGGACGCGGATCGTCATGGTGCGGCACGGCGAGTCGCTGGCCCAGGAGCTGCGGATCGTGGGCGGCCACAAGGGCTGCCAGGGTCTGTCCCGGCGGGGCCGAGCCCAGGTCGAGGCGTTGCGCGACAGGCTGGCCGACACCCGGGAGCTGGGCGAGGAGGTCGTGCTCTACGCCAGCGTGATGCCTCGGGCGGTCGAGACGGCGTCGATCCTGGCCCCGGTGCTGGGCGCGGTCGAGATCCGGCAGGACTGCGACCTGTGTGAGCACCACCCCGGCGAGGGCGACGGCCTGGCGTGGGAGGAGTTCGACGAGCGCTACCCGCGGCCCGACGGCGGCCGGTGGGACCCGGACTTCCGCCGCGACCCCGGCGGCGAGACCTGGAACGAGATGGCCACGCGGGTCGCCGCCGCGATCGACCGCCTGGTCGAGCGGCATGCCGGCGGCACGGTCGTGGTGGCGTGCCACGGCGGCGTGATCGTGCAGGCCATGGTGAGGTTCCTGGCCATGGCGCCGGACGCCGAGGAGCGGGCGTGGTTCAGCCCCGAGAACGCCTCGATCACCGAGTGGCGTCGGGCCGTGAACCCCTACCGCGACGGCACGCTCGACTGGGAGCTCGTCCGGTTCAACGACCACGCCCACCTGGTGGGGTCGTCGCTGCTCGCCGCGAGCTGATCCGCCGGGAGCCGCACGGCCGGCGCTGGGCTGGTCGGGGGCTGCAGTGGCTGGCTGCAGTGCGCAGTGGCTGCAGTCGTCTTCGGTGTCGGGGATCGAGGGTTTCGGGTTCACCTCCTGGTCTGACGGATCCGTGAGGTTTTGATGTCGTGGCCGGTTCGGCGGTGGTCGTCGCAGCGGGCGCGCGGGCTCGGCTTTCGGGCTCAGTCAGGCAGCATCGGCATCACCCACCCCGGATCGCGGCCAAGCTGCACGGCCCGGGTGACGGCTCCCGAGCCGAACCGGTCACGGACGCCGTCCAGCGCGACATCGAGCGCGTCCCGGCTCCGCCGGCGGAACGGCAGGGTCAGCTGGACCGCGGAGTCGTCGGACAGGTTCCCCACCGCCATCCCCACCAGCGTCACCCCACGGCGGGACATCGTCGGGACCTCCGCCTCCAGCAACCCGCGGACCGTCGCCAGCACCGTCGCCGTCGATGCTGTCGCCCCCGTGAGCGTGTGCGACCGGGTGATCCGCGTGAAGTCGTCGAACCGCAGCCGCAGCATCACGGTCCGGCCGACGCGCCCGGCCGCCCGCATCCGCCGGGTGACGCGGTCGACCAGGCCGACGACCACCGCGTCGAGCGCCTCCGGCGTACGCCGGGTGCGCCCGAGCGCGTGCTGCGACCCGATCGACTTCCGGCGCCGGCCGACCTCGACCGGCCGCGGATCGCGGTTGTGGGCCAGCGCGTTGAGGTGGCGACCCGAGGCCTGGCCGAGCATGGCGAGTAGGGCGGGCTCGGGCAGCGCCGCGACCTCCCCGACGGTGTGGAGGCCGCGGTCCCGTAGCTTCGCCGCCGTCACCGGCCCGACGCCCCACAGCCGCTCCACCGGCAACGGGTGCAGGAACTCGAGCTCGCGGTCGGGGGCGACCACGAGCAGCCCGTCGGGCTTGGCCACGCCGCTGGCCACCTTGGCGAGGAACTTCGTCCGGGCCACGCCGACCGTGATCGGGAGCCCGACCCGGGCGGCCACCTCGGCCCGCAGCCGAACCGCGATCTCCAGGGGGGTGCCCGACACCCGCCGGAGGCCACCGACGTCGAGGAAGGCCTCGTCGATGGACAGGCCCTCGACCAGGGGAGTGGTCCGCTCGAACACGTCGAACACCGCGGCGCTGGCCTCGGAGTACGCCGCCATCCGGGGCTCGACGACGACCGCTCCCGGGCAGAGGCGGCGGGCGAGGCCACCCCCCATGGCGGTCCGGACGCCCTGCGCCTTGGCCTCGTAGCTGGCCGCCAGCACCACGCCGCCGCCGACGATGACGGGCCGACCGCGCAGCCGGGGATCGTCCCGCTGCTCGACCGACGCGTAGAAGGCGTCCAGATCGGCGTGGAGGATGGTGGCGGCGTCGAGCACGAACACACGTTCGCACATCCACCCGGCGATGCGCTAGAGTATTCCTCGATGATCTCCGTATCCCACCGTATCTTCTCCGCTCCTGCCGATCGCCGCAGGTCAGGCCTCGTGGCGCGTCGACGGCGGGATCCAGCGCGGGTCGACGTCGTCGTCGGGCTCGAGCGGCCGCATCGCCAGGTCGATCGCGCTCCACAGCGTCTTGGACACCGGGTAGAAGGCCAACGGCACGACGATCGCCGTGGCCACGATGGCGACGACCGCGAGCACCGTCGACTCGTCGGGGTAGGTGACCGCGAACGTCACGACCACGGCGACGAGCACGGCGGCGAAGCTCACCATCGTGTTCATGCCCAGCGCGCCCAGCCAGTGGCCCTCGATCCGCTCGAGCGGGAAGCCGCAGCGGGGGCAGCGGTCGGCGATCGTGAACCAGTGGCGGAACAGCCCGCGGCCGCCGCACAGCGGGCAGCGGAGCCGCAGCCCGCGCCACAGCAGCCGCCCCACGGTGAGGGGTTGGACGTCCGGGAGGTCGGGGAGGTCGGGGTCCCGCGTGGCCACCCCGTGAGCATGCCCGCGCCACCGGCGCGAGATGTAGCGTTCAGCGCGATCGGGCCGCCCAGGGGAGGGGACGGGATGGGGGATCTACGGTCGTCGAACGGGTCGCCGCGTCCATGGTGGGGTCGTGGCACGGGAGCCGCAGCCCGTCCCCGGGTCGTCACGGCCGTGCTGGCGATCACGCTCGTCGCGGCCGTCGCGGGCTGCGTCCCACCCGGGCGGGGCGGCGGTGGCGGGCCGGGGCCGCGGTACGACGGCGAGATCACGCTCGACCTCACGACCGACCCGGTCGCCTGCGACCCGCTCGGCGGCGACCGCTGCCTGCTGCCGTTCCCCAACGACCACTTCACCGTGGCCGACGCGTCGACCGCGACCGGGCGTCGGGTGGCGTTGGCGCCGACGTCCACGCCCGCCAACGCGCAGGGGGTCCACGTCGACCCGACCGAGCTCAACCGCAATGACGGGTTCTCGCCGGGTTCGGCCATCGTGGTCCAGCTCCCCGGCGTCGACCCGGTGGCCAGCCGGCTGGCGCCGATCACCGACATGGGCCGGTCGCTGGACGCCGACGCGCCGATCGTGCTGCTCGACGCCCGGACCGGCGAGCGCCGTCCCTACTGGGCCGAGCTCGACGTCAAGGCGCCCGACGACGCCCACCGGCTGCTGTTCGTCCGCCCGGCAGAGAACCTCACCGAGGGGCACCGCTACATCGTCGCCGTCCGAGCGGTCGTCGACGCCGCCGGGCAGCCGATCGCCCCGACCGACGCGTTCCGGGCGTACCGCGACCGGTTGAACACCCACGTCCCGGCGGTGGAGGCCCGGCGGGGGCGGATGGAGTCCCTGTTCCGTCGGCTCCACGGGGCCGGCGTGGCCCGGACCGACCTGACGCTGGCCTGGGACTTCACCGTGGCCAGCCGCGACAATCTGTCCGAGCGGCTGCTGGCCATGCGGGACGACGCTTTCGCCCAGCTCGGCGATGCCGCGCCGGCCTTCACCGTCACGCGGGTCGGGCCCGGAACCCGGGCCAACCTGGCCACCGAGGTCGAGGGCACCTACGAGGTGCCGAGCTACCTGACGGGCGACGGCTCGCCGGGCACCGTCCTCAACAACGGCGACGGGCCCGGCTCGC
>JBKPHT010000462.1:0-4952 GCA_046730015.1 Actinomycetota bacterium | reverse complement strand
GCGCCACGAAGCCCGCCGCGTCGATTGCCACGGGACCGGCTCAGTCGTCGTCGGGGTCGAGGTGTGGGGCTGCCTTCAGCACCTCAGAGGCCTCGCCGGCGTCCGGGTACTCGCCGACGATGATCTCTCCGTCGTAGCTGGAGTGGCCGTAGATGGCCCAGGTCGACGCTGCGACCTGAAGCACCTGGCCGTCCACCTCGATGCCGATCGCGATCAGTTCGGCGAGCTCGGCGAGGTCCTCGCGCACCCGATCCGGGTTGGTGCCGTCGGGGTGATCGGGATGCGACTCAGCCATGATCGCCGGGCTCCTCGTCTCACCACTGGCACCACCAGTCGGCTCCCACGAGAATACCGGTCACAGGGCGGCGACGCCGTCGAGGATCGTCGCGGCGACGGCGAAACATGGTCGACATCCCATCGGCCACCCGACCGGCGTGGGCACCGTCGTACAGTTGCGCGCAATGGTCGGGCACGACACGGCGGTGCTGGTCGAGCGGTCGTTCGAGGTGGCCCTGCCCCCGGCCGAGGCCTGGGCGGCGCTGGCCGACGTGGCGCGCTGGCCGTCCTGGGCCCCCCACATCGCCAGTGTGCGCGTCGAGCCGCCCGGACCGGTCGGCGCCGGCACGTCTGGCACCTTCGCCTTCCGGCCCGCCGGCCGGTCGCGGTTCACGATGACGGCGTTCGACCCGCCCCGGTCGTGGACCTGGACGGGTCGGGTGATGGGCGTCACGATCGACTATGAGCACCGCTTCGAGCCGGTGGCGCCGGCTGTCACCCGCCTGGTATGGGTCGTGCGCAGCCGGCAGAGGCCGGGCCTGCGGGCCCGTGCCTTCGGTGCCATCTACGCCCGGCTGATCGACCGCGCCTGGCCCCGCTTCGTCGCCTGGGCGCCAGGGTCCGACGGTGGGGCGTGAGCCCCGGCCTGGTCCCGAGCGTGACGCTGGTTCAATGGAGCGGTGACCAGTTGCTCGTGCGTAGGAGCTTGCTCTCCCATTGGTCGCGGTAGCGCAGGCCACGGTGCATGTACGACCCCGGCCATCTGCCGGGGTCGTAGTTCTCGGGCTCGGAGATGAGGTTCAGCAGCAAGCCGTAGTCGAGGATCCTTTGCATGAGGATGGCTTCGGGTCGGCGGTGGGTGCCGTAGGCGACTTGGAAGCAGGCCTCGATGTCGAGGATCCTCCGGTCGGGCGGTGTGTGCTGCATCATCTGGAAGTACTCCGCGTCCCAGAAGTCGATGTAGTCGTCGAGGGCTGCGGTGGGCCAGCCGGTGTCCTCCATGTACAGCGACAGGTCGTGTTCGGTGCCGTCGACCGGCACGCGCGCCAGGTCGATGTCCTGTAGGGGCGACCACTCGACGGGCGCGAGCATCTTGCCGTCGACCTGGTGGCGCAGGTCGCCGACGGCCCGTGACCAGTCATGGAGAGCTCCGCCGCGTAGTGCCTCGGCCAGCCGCTCGTAGGCGTTGCCGTCACGAACTGCGGTGACCGTGACCACGTTGTAGGCGGGGCCGCTGCCGTGGGCTTGGTTGAGGTACCAGAGCAGCCGGGCGTCGTCGCCGTCGGCCAGGAGGGGCATCCATCCCTCGCGGTAGGCGGCCTCGAACTCGTGCTCCTTGTCGCCTATCACGGCGTGGACTTCGTGCATGAAGAGCATGGTCAGCGAGTCGCTTCGTCCGCGAGGATCACGGCGGCCAACCCCTGGCGGCTGACCTTGCCGAGGTCGCTGTAGGGCAGGTCGTCGGCGAAGGCGATCCGTTCGGGCAGCTTGTAGGGGGCCAACCGTTCCGCCGCGAACGCCCGGAGGTCGTCGGGGTCGACGTCCTCACCGTCCACCGTGACCACGACGGCGGCGACCCGTTGCCCGAGCTCGGGGTCGGGCACGCCGCAGACGCCGGCGTCTCGTACGGCCGGGTGGCTGCGCAGCACCTCCTCCACCTCGATCGGGCCGAGCTTCTCGCCGCCCCGGTTGATCGTGTCGGTCATGCGGCCGACGGGGTGGAGGTAGCCGTCGTCGTCGAGGAAGGCGAGGTCGCCGGTGCGCAACCAGTCCGGGGTGACGTTCTGGGCGGCCCGCACCCACACCTGGCCGACGGCGCCAACCGGGCAGTCGGTCTCGGTAGCCACGTCGACGATCCGCAGTTCGACGCCGGGGAGGGGCCTGCCCGCGGAGCCCAGCTTCCGGCGGGCCCGGTGGTCCTCGGCGGTGAGGGCGGCGTAGGCGCCGAGGGTCTCGGTCTGGCCGAACACGTTGACGAACCCGACGTCGGGCAGGGTGTCGAGAGCCCGCTCGACCAGTGCCACCGGGGCCGAAGCCGCGCCGTAGCTGATCTGCTGCAGCGAGCGCAGGTCGCGGGTCCCGAACTCCGGGTGGTCGAGGATGCGCTGGAGCATCGTGGGGACCATGAAGGTCTGGGACACGCCGTGCTGCTCGACCGCCTGCAGCCAGGCACCGGCGTCGAACCGGGGCAGCATCACCACGGTGCGGCCCGACCGCAGGCTGACGAGCAGCCCGAGCGTGCCGCCGATGGGGAAGATCGGTGCCGACATCATGTCGACCACCGGTGGGGCGTCGGGGTCGATCGGCGCGGCGTAGAAGCTGAGGCGCTCGGCGACCGCGCCGTGACTGATGAAGATCGGCTTGGGCAGGCCGGTGGTGCCGCTGGTGAACAACACCAGGGCGTCGTCCGCCTCATCGACGGCGTCGACAGGCCCGTCGAGCTCGTTCTCCTCCAGGCTGGCGATGTCGTCCTCGCCGACCACAGCGTCGTCGCCGAGGGCCCCGGCCAGGCGGGTCCGGAACGGCTCGCCGGCAACTCCGACCCGGGCGTCGACCGCCGTCACCAGCTTGTTCAGCTCGTCCGTCGTGAGCAGGACGTTCATCTGCGCCGACGAAGCGCCGATCCGGGCCGCGGCCAGGATGGTGGCGACCGACAGGACGCTGGCGTTGTCGACCAGCGCGACCCGGGCGCCGGGCCCGACCCCGCGGGCGGTCAGGGCGGCGGCCACCCGGCGCACCCACTGCTCGAGGTCCCGATAGCTGCACTGGCGATCGCCGACGATGAGCGCCGTGCGGTCGGGCACCCGTTCGAGTGCGCGATCGATGGCCTGTCCGACATTCATCGTCCCGGCCTCACGACAGCGGTGACCACGAGGCGGCCCGGAGCAGCTTGCTGCGCCATTGGTCGCGGTACTCGAGGGCGTCGTGCATCCAGGTGCCGGGGCGGCTCATCTCCGCCGGCATGTCGTGGGTCAGCAGGTGCACGAGCCCCGGCATGCTGTGCACCTTCTGCATCAGCGTGACCTCGGGCCAGCATCCAGCCCCCGGCATCGTCTGGCACGCCGCCTCGATGCGGAGCAGCACCTGGCCCTCGGTGTGGGCACTGAGCAACTTGGCGTAGACCTCGCGGGCAGCGGTGATGTACTCGTCGACCTTGCCCCGCTTGGGCCACATCGTGTCCTCCATGTAGAGGGTCGTGTCGTGGTGGCGGCCGTCGGTGGGGACGTCGGCCAGGTCGACATCGAGCGGCGACCAGTCCAGCGGCATCAGCAGACGGCCCTGCACGTGGTGCCGGAAGCCATCGACCTCACGGACCCACTGGCGCAGGTCGCCCCGATGCACCCGCTGGGTCAAACGCTCCCATGCCGCGCCGTCGGCCAGCCCGGTGATGGTCACCGCCTGGTACGACGGACCGGTGCCATGAGCGTGGTGCAGGAACCACAGCAGCCGGGCTCCCTGTTCCTCCGCGAGCGCCGCCATCCAGGCCTGGTAGGCGGCCTCGAACTCCTTCTCCCGCTTGCCCACCATGTGGTGGACCTCATGGAGGAACAGCACCCGAACGACCCCCTCGATCTACGGTCCCGCGCCTCCTTGACTAACACCGTTGTCACTTTCTCGGCCAGTGGTCTACGAGCCGAGCCCCGCGAGATGGCCGCACCGGTTTCTGATGGACGTACCGGCGATGACTTCGGCCCGGCGGTGGCGTCTCTACGCCGACACGGAGCTTCAAGACAAGGAGGACACCATGGGCAAGCTGATCGTGACCGAGTTCGTGACGCTGGACGGGGTGGCACAGGCGCCTGGAGAGCCCGACGAAGATCGCGACGGCGGCTTCGTCCACGGCGGGTGGCAGGCGCCGTTGCTGGACCAGGAGTCCGGCACGGCGATGTTCGAGCAAGCGAGGAGCATGGACGCCCTGCTCCTCGGCCGGAAGACCTATGAGATCTTTGCCAACTATTGGCCGAGAGCCCCGGAGGAGATCCCGTTCACCGGCCTGCTCAACGGCGTCCCGAAATACGTCGCCAGCCGCACGCTGGCCAGCCCTCTCGCCTGGCGTGGCTCGACCCTCGTCGCCGGCGATCTCGCCGAGAGCATCACCGCCGTGAAGCAGCGTCACGATGAGCTCCATGTCATTGGCAGCCTCGACCTCGTCCAGTCACTGCTGCGTCTCGGCCTCATCGACCGGCTGAATCTGTGGCTGTACCCGCTGCTGCTAGGCAGCGGCAAGCAGGTCTTCGCCGGCGGCACCGTGCCCACGGCGCTACGCCTGACGGAGTCGATCACCTACCCGAACGGCTCACTCCAACTCGTCTACGAGATGGCCGGCGTGCCCACGTACGGCGATCTCGCCATCGGGGCAGATGACCTGCAACGCGCCGCGGGAGGCGACCACCGCTGACAACGCGGCGTTCCGAGGGCAGCGATGAGCGCCGCGAAGCTGTGTGGGGCGCCGCTCACCGCGGTTGGGTTCTCACGATCAGGGGTAAGCCTGACCGATGGACGCGATCACCCTGCTCAAAGACGATCACAAGACGGTGGAGCAGCTGTTCACGCGCTTCGAAAAGGCCGGAGACCGGGCATACGTCGAAAAGCGCGACATCGTCGACCGGTTCACCGAGGCGCTGTCGGTCCACGCCGCGATCGAAGAGCAGCTGTTCTATCCCGTGGTGCGGGCC
>JBKPHT010000461.1:0-14089 GCA_046730015.1 Actinomycetota bacterium | reverse complement strand
CGGCGCCGCCGGCGACGCGGTGCTGGTGGTCGTGCTGGACGAGGTCGTCCGGTGGGGCTGGGCGGTGCACGGCGACCTGCGGCGCCGCCTGGCGTCGGCGCTCGAGTCGCTGCTGGCCCACGGTCGCCGGGCGGGGATCGTGGTGGTGGCCACCGCGCCGGCGGCCGAGCCGGCGCTGGCCGCGCTGTTCCCCCAGCGGATCGCGCTCGGGCGCGGGGACCCGCCCGGCGTCGGGCACGCCAGGTCCGGCCGGGGCCAGCCGGTCCGGGTTCGGGTCGCCTTCGTGGGCGACGACGAGGTGGCGGCTATGGCCGCGCTGTTCCCGGCCAAGGCCCGCCGGCGCCGGGTGCCCGAGCCCCGCGTCTCGCTGGGCGCCTGATCCCCCGGCCAGTTGGCCGGTGCCCCACGCTGTCGGGATCGGCCCGTCGGCGACCGGCCGATGCTCTAAGCTCCCCCGGGGGCGGCGATGAGGGCTGGGGTAGGTCTTCATGAACCACGACGGTCAGCCGCAGCTGACCCGCCGCCAGGTGGCCGCGGGGCTCGCGGGCACAGGGGTCGCCGTGCTGGCGGCGGCCAGCGGGGTCCTCCCCGGCACCGACGGCTCGGGCAGCCCGTTCGGCCCGCCCGACCGGGACCGGCCCGCGGGCCGGCGCCCGGCCGACGCCGGCGGGTTCGGCAACCGGGACGAGAGCTACGCGTCGGCCGGCGGCCAGCTGTCCGACGCGGCGGTGGCGCCGCCGCCGACGCTGGTGTACGACACCGCCGCCGAGGCCGCGGCCAACGCGGTCGTGACGGTCCCGACCATCCTCCGGACCGACGACCCCGCCCTGCACCTCGGCCGGCGGGCGACGTTCGGGCTGACCCCGGACCTGATGGAGGAGATCCATGGGGCGGGCCTCGACGGCTGGATCGCCGCCCAGCTCGCGCCAGGCGACATCCCCGACCCGGTGGCCGACGGGGCCTGGGCGGCGTACCCGCTGGCGAACGCCGACCCGGCGACGATCCGGGCGTCGATCGGCCGCTACCACTGGGACGCCATGATGGAGTACTCCCAGGCCACCCTGGCCCGGCAGGTGTGGTCGAGGCGCCAGCTCTTCGAGGTGATGGTCGACTTCTGGGCCAACCACCTCAACGTCACGACGCCGGGGCTCGGGTGGGACGTCGCCGGCAGCTACCACGACGACGTCATCCGCCACCACGCGCTGGGGTCGTTCACCGACATGCTGCTGGCGGCCGCCGCCCACCCCGCGATGCTCCGCTACCTGTCGGCGGACCAGTCGACCAAGGAGTCGGTCAATGAGAACTTCGGGCGCGAGCTGCTGGAGCTCCACACGGTCGGCGTGGAGTCCGGCTACACCGAGGACGACGTCCGCAACAGCGCGTACATCCTCACCGGGCGGACGGTGGTCGGCGAGCAGGGGCCGGGCCCGGAGAGCACGTTCCGCTACGACCCGGCCAAGCACTGGACCGGACCGGTGAAGGTCCTCGACTTCGCCCACGACAACGCCAGCCCGGAGGGCGGGATGGAGGTCGGGGACGCCTACGTCCGGCACCTCGCCGCCCACCCGGCGACCGCGCAGACCATCGCCCGCAAGCTGGCGGTGCGGTTCGTGTCCGATCTGCCCCCGCAGCAGCTGGTCGACCGGATGGCGACCGCCTACCTCGAGGGCGGCACGGCGATCGTGCCCGTGCTCGACATCATGTTCCGGTCGGTCGAGTTCTGGGCCTCGGTCGGGCAGAAGACCCGTCGGCCGCTGGAGAACGTCGCGGCCAGTGCCCGGGCCCTGGGCGTGCAGCCCGCCGAGGACATCGTGACGGGCGTCAGCGTCCTGTACTGGCCGGCCCAGCTCGCCGGCCACCGCCCGCTGGCCTGGCCGGCGCCCAACGGCTATCCGGACGTGCAGGCCGCCTGGCGCTCCGCGGGCGGGACGCTCGCCATGTGGAACAACCACCGGGCACTCGTCGGCCAGTGGCACAAGGGTCTGGGCTACTCCCCGCCGGAGGACCTGGTGGCCGGGATGCCGCAGGCCACCGTGGGCGAGTACGTCGACAGCCTGTGCCTGCGGCTGTGCCAGCAGACGTTCCAGCCGGCCCACCGGGACGCGCTGATCGCGTTCGTCGGCGGCGACGCCGCCGCCCCGGCGGGCCGCGGCGACCTGGAGACCCCGCTCCGGGACGTCGCGGCCCTCGTGCTCGACTCGGCCTACTTCGTGCTGCGGTGAGATGACGATGGACGGACCACGTGAGCGAGCGCAGCGAGCGAACCATGAGCACAGTGCGATACTCGGCCCGGAGGGCCGATCGGTCATTGCGCGCAGCCGGAAGGGTGCGCCGATGAACGACCCTTGCCCGCACTGCGCCGGCCCGCCGGACCCGGACGGCCCGGGCCCCGCCGCCCTCAGCCGGCGCCGCTTCCTCCTCGGGGCCGGCGCGGCCGCCCTCGGCACCGGCCTGGTGACCACCCGGGCCTCGTTCGGCGCCGGCCCGGGCTCAGGGACCCTGGTGGTCATGTTCCTGCGGGGCGGCGTCGACGGCCTGTCGGTGATCGTGCCCGGGGACGACCCCGACCTCCGGGCGGCCCGCCCCAAGATCGCCGTGCCGTCGTCGGTGCTGCTGCCGCTTGACCGTGGGTTCGGCCTCCACCCGAGCCTGGCGCCGCTCCACGAGCTGTGGAAGCGCGGCCAGCTCACCGCGGTCCCGGCGGTCTCGACGACCGACGTGTCGCGCAGCCACTTCCAGGCCCAGGACTGCCTGGAGCGGGGCGGCTCGACCACCGGCACGGTCGAGGGCTGGCTGGACCGGGTGCTCGACCAGCTCGGGCCGGGCACCCCGTTCCGGGCCGTTGCGTCCGCGTCGACGCTGCCCCGGGCGCTCGCCGGCGACCAGGCCCCGATCACGCTCCGCCGCATCGACGACTTCGCCCTGGCCGTCGGCGACGACGCCCGGGCCCGCCACGCGCAGGCGCTCGCCGGCCTCTATGCCGGCCTCGAGCACCCCGTGGCGGCCGACGTCACCAGCACGCTCGCCGGGCTGGACGTCAGCACCGCCATGACGGCGGCGGCCTACCAGCCGGGGGTCGCGTACCCCGACGGTGAGCTCGCCGAGGGCCTGGCCCAGCTCGCCCGCCTGGTCAAGGCCGACGTCGGCCTGCGGGTGGCGTGCATCGACGTCGGCGGCTGGGATCACCACAGCAACCTCGGCACGGTCGACAGCGGCGAGATGAAGAGCTCCCTGACGATGCTCGGCGGGGCGCTGGCTGCGTTCGCGGCCGACCTGGGGCCGCGGTTCGACGAGGTGACGGTGGTGGCGATGACCGAGTTCGGCCGCCGGGTGGCCGAGAACGCCAACGGCGGCACCGACCACGGCCACGGCGCCGCCGCGCTGTTGCTGGGAGGCGGCCTGGCGGGGGGCACCATCCACGGTCAGTGGCCGGGCCTGTCGCCGGTGGTGCTCGACCACGGCGACGTCCCGGGCGCCAACGACTACCGCGACGTGTTGGGCGAGGTCGTGACCCGCCGGTTGGGGCTCGGCGCCGATGCGCTGGCCGCCGTCTTCCCCGAGCACCGGATGCAACCGCTCGGCGTCACCCGATGATGTCGATCTGGGCGCGGATCCCCAGGATGCGTGGCATCGCGGCCCGAGTTTCGTAGCATGGATCGGCTGCCTAGTAGCGAGGATCGACCGTTTGGCGAAAACCAAAGACGACGCCTTCATCCTTGAAGGACGCACAGAAGAGGCTCTCAAGGGGGGCCATTTCCGCATTGCGCTCGACAACGGTCACACCGTGTTGGGCCATCTGAGCGGCAAGATGCGGAAGAACCGCATCCGCATCCTGCCGGGGGACCGCGTGCAGGTGGAGGTCTCCGCGTACGACCTCAACCGCGGGCGGATCACGTACCGCTACAAGTAGTGAGCCTCGGCTCGGATACAGTCTCCGTGCCGAGCCGGTCGCGTGGACCGGTTCGCTACAAGAAGAGAGAGATCAACATTGGCTACAGGAACCGTGAAGTTCTTCAACGCGGAGAAGGGCTTCGGCTTCATCTCCCGTGAGGACGGGGACGACGTGTTCGTCCACTTCTCCAACATCCAGGGTGAGGGGTACAAGACCCTCAACGAGGGTCAGACGGTCGAGTTCGACATCGGACCGGGCCGCAAGGGTGACGAGGCCCAGAACGTTCGGGTCATCTGACCTCCCGCCTCGTCCCGAGGCACGTTGTCGAACCGCCGGCCGAGGCCGGCGGTTCGCCCGTTTTCGCTGGTGACACCGCTCGCCACGTGGGGTGCGACATCCGGCTAGATGTCGTCACTCACGGTGACTAATGTGTCGGTCGGCAGATGATCCGCGATATCGATCTCCCCGATGTCGTCGCTGCGGCGGGCAAGGGTGAGCACTGGGCGCTCACCGAGTTGTACCGCGCCTACCAGCCGCCCCTCCTCCGGTTCCTGAAGGCGCAGGCGCCGGTGGCGGCCGACGACCTGGCCGGCGACGTCTGGCTGGCCGTGGCCCGGGGCCTGGAGGCCTTCGTTGGCGACGAGGCCGGGTTCCGGGCCTGGCTGTTCACCATCGCCCGCCACCGGCTGATCGACCACCGCCGCCGCGAGACGCGGCAGCGGACCGACCTGGTGGCGAGCGAGCGGCTCGACACCCTCGACGAGTGGGGCCTGGGCGGCGACCCGGCGCTCGAGGTGCTCGACCGCCTCGGCGCGCAGGGCGCGGTCGACGCCCTGGTGGCCGAGCTGAGCCCCGACCAGGCAGAGGCCGTGCTGCTCCGAGTGGTCGGCGGCCTGACCGTGGCCGAGACCGCCCGGATCATGCACCGTCCGCCGGGCGCCGTCCGGGTGCTCTGCCACCGGGCGCTGCGCCGCCTCGCGGCCCAGCACGGCGAAGGAGCGGTGGCGCTGTGACGCCGCGCGACGAGATCTGGGTGGACATGACCCAGTTCGACACCGAGGTCGCCGACGCGGTGTGGGACGGCACCCACCGCGACCGCAGCGCGCCGCCGTGGTACCGCGATGTCCGAGCGCTCATCCACCGTGCCCGCGGACCGGCGGAGGCCCACGAGCTCGCCGACGAACCGGCCGTCATCGAGGCCATGGGCCGGACCGCCCGAGGCCAGCACTTGGCCCCGGCCCATACCCGGGCGCGTGCCCAGCGGCCCTCCGGCGTGCACACCCTCGGCCGCGTCGTGGCCATGAAGGCCGCGGCGGCCACCACCGCCACCCTCATCGGCGTGACCGCGGCCGCAGCGGCCACGACCGGCATCGTGGCCACGGTGGCGGCCACCGTCGTCGTCCCGGCGGTCAGGCAACACGTCGTGCCGTTCATCGGCGACCGGCTCGAACCCACCATCGTCGACGGTACGGGGCGGTCCGGCGCGGGGGACGGGTCCGAGACCCACGGGTCCCAGGTCACGCAGTGCCACGCCGGCGACGGCGACGACTGCGGCACCCTGGACCGGAGCACCGCCGGCGCCCTTCCCCCGGACGCCTCGGCCCCGGCCGAGGTGCCGGTCGCGGCCGAGCCCTCGCCGGCCCAATCGCCGGCCGACGAGCTTTCCCCGGTGGAGCAGAACCCGGTCGTGACCGAGGCGGAGTCCGCCGAGCCGGAGCCGGTCGCGGACGCCACCGCCGAGGAGGCGCCGGCGACGACCGACTCGGAGCCGCTCGACGCGACGACGGTCGAGCCCCCGCCACCGGTGGATCCCGCCCCCGACGCCGGGACCGCACCTGAGCCCGGGCCGGGCGACGAGAACGAGGCGCCCGGCTCGAGCGACGGCAAGGGGACCGTGAGCGGCGGCGACCACGGCACGGAGCAGGGCGACCAGACGCCCGCCACCGACGGATCTCTCGCCGGCGACTAGGCGTCCACCGAGGTCACGTCCGCCGCGGCCTGCCCGTCACCCGGTCAGGGTGATGCAGCGATCCCCCACGCGGCGAAGGATCCCCGTGGCGCTGCGGCGCAGCACCGCAGCCAAACGGAGGTCGGACATGCAGCAAACTCGGAGACCGCAGATCAGAAGCGGGTGGGTGACGTTCGCCGCGATCGTCGCCGGGGTCGTCGGGGTCTACAACGTCCTCAGCGGCATCGCGGCGATCGCCGAGGACGACGACACCGAACGGGTCGCGGAGGTGCTCTACGGCATCGACATCACGGCCTGGGGATGGTTCTGGCTCATCCTCGGCATCGTCCAGCTCGTCGTGGCCTGGCTCATCTACACCCGCCACCCGCTGGGCCAGATGCTCGGCCTGATCTGGGCGTTCATCAACGCCTCACTGTCGGTGTTCCTCATCTTCGCCGAGCCGTTGTGGGCGCTGGGGATGCTCGGCATCAACCTCCTCGTCATCTACGCCCTCATCGTGAACACCGAGGAGTTCGACAACATCACCTGAGCGCCGCCGGCGCGAACCGGCCAGGGCGGCGAGGAAAGCCCCGACGGCGGCACCCGAGTGGTGCCGCCAGAGGGCCACCCCGTCGCCCTGGTCGGGCGGCCGGGCCAGGGCGCCGAGCGCGGGGGCGAAGCGCTCCCGCTGGGCGGCCACCAGCGGGGCCGCGTCGACCCCGAGGCGCCGGGCGGTCACGAGCTTGAGCAGCAGCGCCCCCCGGACCTCCCGGAGGTGGTCGACCGGCGTGGCGAGCCACTCCCGCAGCCGCTCCCGGCCCGCCGCCGTCGCCTCCACGACCTGGCGCGGCGGGCCGCCCTCCCCCGGCTCCGACCCCTGGGGCGCGGCCAGGCCCAGCGCGGCCAGCCGGTCGAGGGCCCGGTAGACGACGGGGCGTGGAACCCGCCACACGGTCCCGACCTCGGTGCCCGGGGCGAGCGCGGCCGCGATGTCGTAGCCGTGACGGGGCCGCTCGGCGAGGCAGGCCAGCACGGCCCACTCGTTGAGCGACAGCGTCTCCCGGCGTTCCATGCTGCCCGATCCTCGCACCGGGGGACGTCGTCCGGCGACTAGTGTCACTGCAACTAGTTCGGACGGAAAGCCGGAGGCCCCGATGCCCCGCCGCCGCCGGCTCCGGCCGGTCGCCCTCAACCTCGTCCTTGTCCTCGGCCTGACTCTCGCCATCGCGTGCGGCGGTGACGACGACGGCGACGCCGCCGCGTCCGGCACGCCGGCCGCCGGCGGCGACCTGGAGGGCACGATCACCGTGTTCGCCGCCGCGTCGCTCACCGACGCCTTCGCCGACGTGGCCGCGGCGTTCGAGGAGGCCAACCCGGGCGTGACCGTCGAGGCGAACTTCGGCGCCTCGTCGGCGCTGCGCGAGCAGATCCTGGCCGGCGCCCCGGCCGACGTGTTCGCCTCCGCCAACGCCTCGAACATGGACCAGGTCGTCGAGGGCGGCGCCGTCGAGGGTGACCCGCGGCCCTTCGCCGCCAACGTGCTGGAGATCGCCGTGCCCGCCGGCAACCCGGGCGACGTCGACGGCCTCGACGACTTCGGCGACGCCGACCTGCTCGTCGGCCTCTGCGCGGCCGAGGTGCCGTGCGGCCAGTTCGGGCGCGAGGCGCTCGCCCGGGCCGGCGTCACCCCCGCCCAAGACACCGACGAGCCCGACGTGCGCAGCCTGCTCACCAAGGTCGAGGCGGGTGATCTCGACGCCGGGATCGTGTATCACACCGACGTGCTGGCCGCCGGCGACGCCGTGGAGGGCGTAGCGATCCCCGAGGACCAGAACGTCGTCGCCGAGTACCCGATCGCCGCACTGTCGGCATCCGGCGAGGCGGAGATCGCCGCTGCGTTCGTCGAGTTCGTGCTGTCGGACGAGGGCCAGGACATCCTCGCGTCGTACGGGTTCCGGCCGGCGTGACGGGGAGGCGGCGGCGAGGCCACGACCGGGTTCCGTACGCGCTAGTGCCCCTCGCCGCGGGCGCCGTCGCGTTCGTCGTCGTGCCGTTCGCGGCCCTTCTCCAGCGGGCGCCGTGGACCTCGCTGGTCGACCTGCTCGACGATCCGGTCGTCACCGACGCCCTCCGGCTGTCGCTGACCGGAGCCTTCGCCGCCACCGCACTGTCGCTGCTGTTCGGCGTCCCGCTGGCCTGGATGCTGGCCCGGACCGAGTTCCCCGGCCGGTCGCTGGTCCGGGCGCTGGTCATCCTGCCGATGGTGCTGCCGCCCGTGGTCGGCGGGGCCGCACTGCTGTTCGCCTTCGGCCGCCGGGGCCTGCTCGGCGGCCCCGTGTACGACGGCACCGGCTTCCTGCTGCCGTTCTCGGTGTGGGGCGTCATCGCCGCCAACACGTTCGTGGCGATGCCGTTCCTCGTGGTGACCGTCGAGGCCGGCCTCCGCTCGGCCGACCGCCGCTACGAGGACGCCGCCGCCACGCTCGGGGCGAGCCGGTGGATGGTGTTCCGGCGGGTCACGCTGCCGATGGTGGCGCCGTCGGTGATCGCCGGGGCGGTGCTGTGCTGGGCCCGGGCCCTCGGCGAGTTCGGCGCCACGGTGACCTTCGCCGGGAACCTCCAGGGCCGGACCCAGACGATGCCGTTGGCCGTGTTCCTGGCCCTGGAGTCGGACCGCGACGCCGCCATCGCCCTCTCGCTCGTGCTCGTGGCCGTGTCTCTGGCCGTCCTCGTGCCGCTGCGCGACCGCTGGCTGGCGGCCTAGGCCGTGCTCGCCGCGGCGGTGCGGCTGGGGCTCGGCGACCTCGACCTGGACGTCGAGGTCGAGGTGGCCGACGGCGAGGTCGTGGCCGTCCTCGGCCCCAACGGCGCCGGCAAGACGACGCTCCTCCGGGCGGTGGCCGGGCTCGTCCCGCTGGACGCCGGCCGGGTGGCGGTCGACGGCCGGGTGCTCGACGACCCGGCCGCGGGCACCTTCGTCCCCACCGCCGACCGGCCGATCGGCGTGGTGTTCCAGGACTACCTGCTGTTCCCGCGGATGACCGCCCAAGACAACGTCGCCTTCGGGCTCCGGGCCCGCGGTGTCGGCAAGGCCGCGGCCCGGGAGCGGGCCGCGGCGCTCCTCGACCGGGTCGGGCTGGCCGGCCAGGCCCGGTCCCGGCCCCGGGCCCTGTCGGGTGGCCAGGCCCAGCGGGTCGCCCTGGCCCGGGCCCTGGCCACCGAGCCCCGGGTGCTGCTGCTCGACGAGCCCCTGGCCGCCCTCGACGCCTCGGCCCGGCTGCACGTCCGGGCCGAGCTGCGGCACCAGCTCGCCTCGTTTCCAGGAGCCCGGCTGCTGGTCACCCACGACCCGGTCGACGCCCTCGTGCTGGCCGACCGGCTCGTCGTGGTCGAGGCCGGGCGGGTCACCCAGCGGGGCACCACCAGCGATGTCGCCCGCCGGCCCCGGACGCCGTACGTCGCCGAGCTGGTCGGAGTCAACCTGCTCACCGGGACGGGCGCCAGCCCCCGGGGCGTCCGCCTCCACGGCGGCGCCGACCTGGTCGTCGCCGACCCGGTCCCGGCCGGCCCGGTGGCGGTCGCGGTCCGACCCAGGGCCGTGACGATCCACCGCGCCCGGCCGGAGGGCAGCGCCCGCAACGCCTGGCCCGCCACGGTCGTCGACCTCCAGGCCGACCACGACCGCGTCCGGGTGCAGCTCGCCGGACAGGTCGCCGTGGTGGCCGAGGTGACCGCCGCCGCCGTGGCCGAGCTGGGCCTGCGCCCGGGTGTCGCCGTCTGGGCATCGGTCAAGGCCGTCGACCTGGCGGTGTACGAGAGATAGGCGTTCCGTGAGGCGATAGGGGTCGTTCTTCCGTTCCCGAGGCGATAGCAGTCGGCCCCCGACCCCTATCGCCTCGGGAACCGGGATGCGATCCCTATCGCCTCGCCCTCCGGGACCGTCGTGAAACCATCGCCCACGCCTTCGGGAAGCGGAGATGTACGCCGCCTACACCGCCGCCGTCGAGGCCATGGCCCGGGCCGGCGTGCTCGTCGACTGCGCACCGCTGACCGCCGTCGACGCGGCCACGACGGTCCGGGTCCGGGGCGGCGAGACGCTGTTGACCGACGGCCCCGCCGCCGAGATCAAGGAGCAGGTCGGCGGCTACACGATCGTCGACTGCACCGACCTCGACGAGGCCATCCGGTGGGCGGCCACGATGCCCGCCGCCCGCCACGCGTCGGTGGAGGTGCGGCCGATCGTCTCGGTCGAGGCGTCGGCCTGACCGGCTCCGACCGGCCCGGCGCCGAGGCCCTGTTCCGGGCCGACTGGTGGGGCGCGGTGGCCACGGTCACCCGCCTCGTCGGCGACCTCGACGTCGCCGAGGACGCCGTGCAGGACGCCTGCGCGGCGGCGCTCCGCCAGTGGCCCGTCCAGGGCACCCCGGCCCACCCCCAGGCCTGGCTGGTCGCCGTCGCCCGGCACAAGGCGCTCGACCGGCTCCGGCGGGAGGGCCGCCGACCCGACCGGGAGGCGGCCGCCGCCCGTCGGCTCGCCGAGGAGGGCCCGCCGGCACCGCCGGAGGCGATCGCCGACGACGAGCTGTGCCTGGTGTTCCTGTGCTGCCATCCCGCGCTCGCCCCCGAGGCCCAGGTGGCGCTCACCCTGCGGGCGGTGTGCGGGCTGACGGCGGCGGAGATCGCGGCCGCCTTCCTCCTCCCCGAGGCGACGATGGCCAAGCGGCTGGTGCGGGCCAAGCGCAAGGTACGGGAGGCGGCGATACCCTTCCGCCTGCCGGCGCTGGACGACCTGCCCGACCGCCTGGCGGCCGTGCTGCGGGTCGTCTACCTGGTCTTCACCGAGGGCCACATGGCCAGCCGGGGCGACGACCTGGTGCGGCCCGAGCTGTGCGACGCGGCGATCCGGCTGGCCCGGCAGCTCGCAGGCCTGCTGCCGGGCGAGCCGGAGGTGACCGGCCTGCTCGCCCTGCTGCTACTCACCGACGCCCGCCGCCCGGCCCGCACCGACGCCACCGGCGACCCGGTCCTGCTCGCCGACCAGGACCGCGGCCTCTGGGACCGGGCCCGGGCGGCCGAGGGCGAGGCCCTGGTGGACCAGGCGCTGCGGGCCGGGCGACCGGGTCCGTACCAGCTCCACGCGGCGATCGCCGCCTGCCACGCGGCGGCACCCACGGCGGAGGAGACCGACTGGCCCCAGATCGCCGCCCTGTACGCCGAGCTGCTCCGCTACGAACCGACCCCGGTCGTGGCGGCCAACCGGGCGGTGGCGGTGGCCATGGCCGAGGGACCGGCCGCCGGGCTCGCGCTCCTCGACGCCCTGGCCCGCGATGGGCGGGTGGTGGGCTGGTCGCACCTCCACGTGGCGCGGGGCGACCTGCTGGCGCGGCTCGGCCGCCGGGACGACGCGGTGGCCGCCTACCGGCGGGCGCTCGCCCTCGAGCCTCCCCCGGCCGAGGGCCGGTTCGTCACTCGCCGCATCGCGGACCTCACCGACGGTCCTTGATCCCCGGCGCTGAGGCCGGGATGCTCTCGCCATGACCGACACCACACCCGACCCGCCGCCCGAGCCGGATCGACCCGTGCCGTCCTCCGGCGCCGATCCCGAGAAGGCCCCCGAGGAACCCGCCCCGGCCCCCGCCGACCCTGATCCAGCCACCCCCGAGCAGGGGGAGCCGGCTCCAGCCGCCGAGCCCGCCGCACCCCCGCCTGGCACCGCCGAACCTGTCCCTGCCGCCGCCGCGCCCGAACCCGGCCCGGGCACGGTCGAACCCGAGCCCGCCCCGGCCACCCAGCCCGCGGCCACTACGGCCGCCCAGCACGAACCCGAACCCACCCCGACGTCACCCGAGCCCGCCCCGAGGGCCGCCGAGCCCGGGGCCGCCGCAGCCGCCGCAGCCGCCGCGCGCGA
Organism: Actinomycetota bacterium; assembly: GCA_046730015.1. GTDB lineage: Bacteria > Actinomycetota > Acidimicrobiia > Acidimicrobiales > VFJN01 > ZC4RG19. Next base: position 2,341 of record JBKPHT010000461.1, on the reverse strand, counting down.
ACCCGAGCCCGCCGCGACCGCCGTCGAGCGGCCGTACGGTGCCGCCCACGGCGCCCGCCCCACGCGCACCGGGCCACTGCGGTTGCTCGCCATCCTGGTGATCCTCGGCGGCGTCATCCTGTCGGCGGCCGGCGTCATCACCTGGATCGTGGTGACCGACCAGCTCAGCGACGAAAAGATCGTCGTGTCCGACGACGCCGACAACTTCGCCGGCGAGGACGTCGACGGCCCGTTCACCGCCTACGCCGAGGCCGAGGTCATCCAGGACCACGCCCTCGAGGCCAGCGACGGCCTGACCTACGCCGAGCTCGACCAGGACGACCCCCGGCGCGAGACGGTGATGACCGCCTCGTTCCTCCGGGCGTCGCTGTTCACCTCGATTGTCGCCTTCGGCGTCGCCGCGTTCGCCGTCGGGCTCGGGATCCTGTTGATCATCGTCGGCTGGGCCCTCCTGCGGATCAACCGGTCGCTCCGCGCAACGACCTGACCCCCCGCCGACGCACCGCCGCCGCGAGCCGTCCAGGCACCTGCAAGCGGGCGGCAACCGGGGTGCAAGCGCCGCCGACCATCGTGGCGCCATGGAGACCAACACCCCTGCTCTCCGACGTGATGTCCTGCTCGATCTCGCCGCCGACGGTGCGACCGACGGGTCGCTCGTCGGCGCCAAGGCCGCCAACCTCGCCCTCGCGGGCCGGGCCGGCCTGCCGGTGCTGCCTGGCGTCGTGCTCACCACCGCCTGGGACCACCGCGGCTGGTCGCACCCGGCGCGCCTCGGCCGACCCGGCCCTGCCGGCGACGCCTGGGAGGCGATGAGCCGCGGCGGCTCCCGCCGCGTGGTCGTGCGGTCGTCGTCCACCAACGAGGACGGCGGCTCGTCGTCGATGGCCGGCGTGTTCACCTCCGTGCTCGACGTCGCCGACTGGCCGAGCTTCGTGACCGCGGTCGACGAGGTGCTCGCCTCCGGCCGCCGGGCCGCCGCCGACGGCGCCATCGGCACCGCCGCCGACGCGCATATGGCCGTCCTGGTCCAGCCTCAGCTCGACCCCCGGTGGGGTGGGGTCCTGTTCGGCGCCGACCCGATCACCGGCCGCACCGACCGCCTCGTCGTGTCGGCCGTCGAGGGCGGGCCGGACGCCCTGGTCAGCGGCCAGGCCGACGGCTGGACCGCCACCCTCTCGCCCCGCGGCCGGGTGCTGGAGGACCAGAGCGGGAGCGGCTCCCCCCTCCCCCGCTCCGGCCTCCGCGCCCTGGCCGCGCTGGCCCGCCGGGCCGCCGCCGCGTTCGGTGGGCCCCAGGACGTCGAGTGGGCCATCGACCACGACGGCACCCTGTGGATGCTCCAGAGCCGGCCGATCACCACGCCCACCGGGCAGCCGGTCGGTCCAGTGCTGGGCACCGGCCCGGTGGCGGAAACGTTCCCCGACCCGCTGAGCCGGCTCGAGGCCGACCTGTGGCTGACCCCGCTGCGGGAGGGCCTCGACCAGGCCCTCCTGCTCACCGGGACCGCATCGCCCCGGGCGCTGCGGCGCTCGCCGGTCGTCCGCCAGATCGATGGCTGGGCGGCCGCCGACCTCCGCCACCTGGGCCTCGCCCCGGTCCGCCACAAGGTGCTGGCCCGACTCGACCCCCGGCCGCCAGCCCGCCGGCTCCGCAGCGCCTGGCGGACCGGCCGCCTGAGCCGGGCCCTGCCGCGGCTCGGCCGCGACGTCATCGAGCAGGTCGACGCCGACCTGGCCGCTGTGCCCCAGCTCGACGACCTGTCGAACACGGCCCTGCTGGCCGTGCTCGACAACGGCCGCGCCGCGCTGCGCGCCCTCCACGGCTACGAGGCGCTGGCGGGAATGCTCATCCCCGACGCCGGCCACGACGTCACCGCCGCGTCGATCGCGATGTCCACCCTGGCCGAGGCCCGGGCCGAGGACGTCGACATCGACGAGCTGGTCGAGACCCACCCCGTGGTGCTGGCCCTCACCCCGCCCCGGGTCGGCGCCGATGCCCCGTTCGCCGGTTTCGACCTCCGCCCGGCCGCCCCCCCGGCCGCGGGCCGCCCCGGCCCGGCACCGTCCGACGCCGCCGTGGTCCGCGAGGGCCTGAGACTGCGGGCCCGCTGGGTGCAGGAGCTGACCGCCCGGGCCGCCTGGGAGCTCGGCCGGCGGCTCGTCTGCGTCGAGCTGCTGCCCGGCCAGGAAAGCGTCCGCCTGCTCGACCTCGACGAACTGCGGGCCGCGGCGGTCGGGCGCACGCTCCCCGCCGACCTGCATGAGCGCCTCGACCCGGCCCGGTCCGCCCCCCGGCCCCTACCGGCCGTGTTCCGCCTCACCCCCGACCACCGCCCCGTGGC
>JBKPHT010000460.1:0-5024 GCA_046730015.1 Actinomycetota bacterium | reverse complement strand
CGGCGGCGGCCGCCAGGGCGTCCGGTCCGGCGCGGGGGTCGAGGTCGCCGGTCCCGAGCGCGTCGAGGGCGCCGGCCACCTCGCCGGCCCGGACGGTCGGGTCGTCCTCCGCCCGCCGGGCGGCGTCGACCCCGCCGAGGGCGGCGAACGCCGTAGCCGCCGCGGCCCCGAACTCGACGGCCTCGTCGGGCAGGACCGGGTTCACCGGGCGCCGCCGAGCAGCGCCTTGGCCACGATCATGCGCTGGACCTCGATCGTCCCCGAGGCGACGGTGGCGGCCTGGGCGTAGCGCCAGTGGTCCTCGACCGCGCCGTGCAGCGGCGCCGCCGGGCCCGCGTCGAGCGCCTCGTGTTCCAGCGCCTGGGACAGCACCTCGGCGACCTGCTGGTCGCACTGGGTGACGGCGATGCGGGCCGACGATGCCAGCACGTCCGGTAGCTCACCGGTGTCCTGGGCGTGGACAGTCCGGTAGGCGAGGAGGCGGGCCACCCGCACCTGCACGAGCGCCCGGGCCCACTGGGCGTGGAGCGACGGCGGCAGGTCGTCCCAGTGGGGGGCCAGCGCCCGCCCGAGGGCGGAGAGCAGCCGCTCACAGCGGGCGTAGCGGGCGATGCCGACCCGCTCGTGGGCCAGTGCCTGCCGGATGACGGTCCAGCCGTCGCCGACGTCGCCGAGGACCGCGTCGGGGCCGGCCCACACGCCGTCGAGGAAGACCTCGTTGAGGTGGTGGGGCCCGAGCATCGAGCGGATGGGCCGGACGGTGATGCCGGGGGTGTCCATCGGGACGAGGAAGAGCGTGATGCCCTCGTGGCGCTCGCCGTCGCCGACCCGGGCGGCGAGGACGCACCACTGGGCCATGCCGGCGTAGGAGGTCCAGATCTTCTGGCCGGTGATCCGCCAGCCGTCGCCGTCGGGGACGGCCCGGGTGCGGAGGGCGACCAGGTCGCTGCCGGCCTCGGGCTCGCTGAAGCCCTGGCACCAGATCACGTCGCCCGCGGCGATGGCGGGGAGGTGCCGCTGCTTCTGCTCGGGGGTGCCGTGGGCCATGATCGCCGGGCCGACCCAGTTGAGGCCCATGTACTGGGCGCCGCGGGGCTCGTGGTGGGCCCACATCTCCTCGCGCACGACGGTCTGGTCCCACAGCGAGCCGCCGCTGCCCCCGTACTCGGTGGGCCACGCGACGGTGAGGAGGCCCTCGCCGGCCAGGACCTTGCAGAACCGCTGGGCGGCGTCGAGGTCGGCGGGGTCGTCGGTGAAGGCGCCGAGCCAGTCGTCGGCGACGTGGGCGGCGACGAGGTCCCGCAGGCGGCTGCGGAGGGCGGCTGCCCCGTCCCCCAGGTCGAAGTCCATCCCCCTCCCGCGTGTCCGTACCTGACACGGATGTTAGTCGGCGGGCTACGTTCGGCCCCGATGCGCCCCGTCCCGCCGTCCGTGGCCCGCGTCCTCGACGACGCGCTGGCCGCCGACCCCGACCGGGTGGCGCTCGTCACCCGGTCCCGGCGGCTGACCTACGCGGACCTCGACCGGGAGGCCGACCGCGCCGCCCACGCCCTGAGGGCCCTGGGCGTCGGCCCCGGCGACCGGGTGGCGGCGTCGCTGCCCAACGACGCCGCGGTGGTCGTCGCCTTCCACGGAGCGATGCGGCTCGGCGCGGTGTGGGTGGGCGTGAACCGTGCGCTGGCGGCGCCGGAGAAGCGGTTCCTGCTGGAGGACTCGGGGGCGGCGGTGCTGCTGGCCGACGACGACGTCGGCGACCTCGGCGACCTCGGCGACCTCGGCGTCCGGGTGGTCGGGGCGGCGGGGTGGGCCGCCGCGCTCGACGCCGCCCCCGACGGGCCGGTCGGCGTCGACGTCGACCCCGATGCCCCGGCCGGCATCGCCTACACGAGCGGCACCACCGGCCGGCCCAAGGGCGCGGTCCACAGCCAGCACACGCTGCTCGCTCCCGGTGCGGTGCTGGTCGAGACCCGGGGCTACGGGCCCGACCTCCGCAAGGGCGACTGCTTCCCCTTCACCGTGCTCAACATGGCGGTGCTGACGACCCTGCTGGTGTCGCAGGCGGGCGGGTGCTCGATCGTGATGGACCGGATCGACGCCGAGGGCGTGGCCGACTGGATCCACCGGGAGCGGGTCACGACCTGGAACGGCCCGCCTGCCCTGCTCCACGACCTGGCGACGAACCCGGCGGTGGCGCCGTCCGACCTGGCGTCCCTCACCGAGGTGTGGACCGGCGGAGCCGACTGCCCCGAGGCGATCCGCTCCCGGTTCGAAGCGAAGTTCGGCCTGCCGGTGGTGGCGACCTATGGGCTGAGCGAGGCGCCGACGGTGGTTGCGATCGACCCCCTCGCCGGCCACCACGTGGCCGGGGCCAGCGGCCGGCCGCTGCCCCACCTGGCGGTCCGCATCGCGGGGCCGGACGGGGCGACGCTGCCGCCCGGCGGGACCGGCGAGGTGTGCGTCGGGCCCGCCCCGGCGGACGGCCGCTACCGCCCGATGCTGGGCTACTGGGAGCGTCCCGACGCCACCGCCGAGGCGCTGGCCGGGGGCGAGCTCCGCACCGGCGACGTCGGCGTCCTCGACGGGGAGGGCTACCTACACATCCGGGACCGCAAGAGCCTGGTCGTCATCCGGGGCGGCGCCAACGTCTACCCGGCGGAGGTCGAGCGGGTGCTCCTGGACGCCCCCGGCGTCGCCGCCGCCGCAGTCCTCGGCGTGCCCGACGAGCGGCTGGGCGAGCGGGTGGTGGCGGTCGTGGAGCCGGCGGCCGGCGTCCCGTTCGACCCGGATGCGGTGCGGGACCACTGCCTCGCCCACCTCGCCCGCTACAAGGTCCCCGAGCGTCTCGTCGCCGTCGAACGGCTGCCCCGCAACGCGATGGGCAAGGTGATCCGGGCCGATCTCCCAGGTCTGTTGTGAGCAGGCGGTGGTCACACCGGCCGGACTGATCTAACGTTCGTGTCAACTTGCACGGGTAGGGGGAGCATGACGGTCGACGGTCGCCAGGTGCCGGCGGAGGCGGACCGGGCGCGCATGGCCGTCGAGCGCCACGCCCGGCTCCAGCGCCAGCTCGCCGAGCAGGGCGTCGACGGCCTGCTGCTGCTCGGCACCAGCGCCGTCGCCTACGCCACGGGAGCCGCTGCCCCCGGCTGCGACTGCGGCCGGGCCGTGCTGCACCGCCAGGCGGCGCTCGTCGTCGCCGGCGCCGACCACCCCCACCTGTTCACCCCCTGGCCCGAGGGCGCCCCGCCCGGCCTGCCCGCCGACCACCTCCACCCCGCGGCGGTGCCCGACCTCGACGACGGCGCCGCCGCGCTCGCCGCCCCGGTCCGGGACCTCGTCCCCGGCGGCGCCACCCTCGGGTGCGACGAGGTGCCCCACCCGCTCGGCCGGGCGCTCGCCGGCGACCTCCGCCTGGCGCCGGCGGCCGGGGTGCTCGGCCCGGCCAAGCTGTGCAAGACACCCGACGAGCTGGCCTGCATCCGCCGGGCGCAGCACGTCAACGAGCAGGCCATGCTGGACGTGCAGCCGCTGCTCCGCCCGGGCGTGACCCAGACCGACCTCACCGCCCGCTTCCTCCGCCGGGCTATCGAGCTGGGCGCCGAGCTCAACGGCATCGACCCCATCTGGCAGCCCATGCCCCGCCGCCTCGCCGACGGCCCCTGGACCGTGCACGGCGACATCGCCTTCCCCCTCCCGAGCGCGCCCCGGCCGCTGGAGGACGGTGACGTGGTCTGGGTCGACACCGGCCTCCACGTCGGCGGCTACGCCTCCGACTTCGGCCGCACCTGGATCGTCGGCCACGACCCCCGGCCCACGGCCAGGCAGCGGGACCAGTTCGCCCGCTGGCGGGCCGTGATCGATGCCGTCCTCGCCCTGTGCAAGCCCGGCGTCTCGGCCCTCGAGCTGTGCAGGGCCGCCGTCGCGGCCGACGCCGGTGGGACAGGCAGTGGCAGCCGCCGCCGGCCCTGGATCGAGCACTTCTACCTCGCCCACGGCGTCGGCACCGACAGCGCCGAGATGCCACTCGTGGGCACCGACCTGGGCGAGTCGTTCGACGAGGCCCTCGTCCTCGCGCCCGGCATGGTGCTCGTGCTTGAGCCGGTCATCTGGGACGACGGCGCCGCCGGCTACCGGTCCGAGGACATCGTCGCCGTCACCGACGACGGCTGGATGCCGCTCAGCGACCACCCCTACGACCCGTTCGGCCCGTCATGACGACGGCCGTGGCCGACCCGACCTGCATCGACGACGCCGACGTGCGCGCCGACCGCCGCCGCCGGCTGTTCGCGGCGATGGCCGACCACGACCTCGACGCCCTGGTTCTCGGCCGGCCGGCCGAGGTCGCCTTCGCCACCGGCGCCCGCCAGCTGTGGACCGCCGGAACGCGCCCGTTCGGCCCCGCGTGCGTCGCGGTCCGGGCCACCGGCCGGACCCACCTGCTGTCGGTGTCCGACGCCGAGGTGCCGCCCGAGGTCGGCCACGACGACCTCTACGGCCTGTCGTGGAACCCGGCCAACGTTGCCGCCAAGCTGGCGTCGATCCCCCGGCTGCCCGAGAGCCGCCGGGTCGGGACGACGTCGTCCACCCCCGGGCTCGACCGGCTGCTCGGCGCGATCGCCCCGGGCGCCGAGGTGGTCGACGGCGGTCCGGCGCTGGCCGCCGCCCGCAGCCCGAAGAGCCCGGCCGAGGTGGCCCGGATCGCCGACGCCGCCGCCCTCGCGACGACGGCGCTGGCCGCCATGACCGCCGCGCTCCGGCCGGGGGTGAGCGAGCGGGACCTGCTGGCCGCCTACCTGGAGGCGATCGCCGCCGCCGGTGCCCCGACCCCGCCGACCGAGGGCGTCGCCTGCGCCACCCCGGCCCGAGGTCCGGTCGTCCTCCGTCGGATCGCCACCGCCGACCCGATCGACGCCGGCCGGCTCGTCGTGCTGGACCCCGGCGCGTTCCACCGGGGCTACGAGGGCGGCATCGGCCGCACCCGGGTGGCCGGCGCCGAGCCGACGTCGGCCCAGCGGGCGCTGGCC
>JBKPHT010000459.1:0-2685 GCA_046730015.1 Actinomycetota bacterium | reverse complement strand
AGCAGCCGGGTAGTACTCGCGCAGCGCCGAGCGCAACGCGTTGAGCTGACGCTGCCGCGACCAGATGGCGTTCTGATGGCCTCGGGCCATGACCTTGATGCCTTCGGCCAACTCGGAGTCCCCGGCCACCGGCCGATGGTTGTGCCGATCGGTGCGGACCAGATCGGCCAACACCTTGGCGTCGCCAGGATCGGACTTGGCACCCGACAGGGTGTGACGATCTCGATAGCGGGACACCGCCAGCGGGTTGACTGCGTACAGCTGATAGCCGGCCGCCACCAACGCCCCCACGACAAGCCCCCGGTCGGTCTCGATCCCCACGACGACCTCGAGCGGGTCCTCGGCGTGATCGCCAATCAAGGCATGCAACCTCGCAACACCCTCGATGCCGTCAGGCACCCGGGCCCGGCCCATCACCTCACCGGCCTCGTCGACCATGCACACGTCGTGATGGGCCTCAGCCCAATCGACGCCAACAAAGATCACCGCTCCTGCCTCCCTCGCTCGACACCCTGTGGTGAGCCTTCGAGGAGACGGCGGCGACCTAATGGATCAGTGCTCGAGGCACGCCACCCCACCAGCCGTGTCCGTGCTCCTCACCGACCAGCAGGGCCACGATCTAACGCTAGGACTCCACGTCCGGGGGACAACAGTGGTCACCCGCTGGCGGCTCGCCAACAGCTTCGCCCCCACTGAGAGCTCGGCCGTCGATCCCCATTAGGGGTCGTTCTCCTGTACCCGAGGCGATAGGGGCCGGCCCCCGACCGCTATCGCCTCGAGAACCAGACGGACCGAGGACCATCCCAATGTGCACCGAAATGGACCGGGGAACCGGCGGCCGGGCTCCCTAGCGTGCGGTCCGTGCCCCTGCTCCGACCCGTCACCGAGCCGCGCCAGCGCGTGCCGCGGCTCGTCGCCGGGCTGGTGACCTGCGGCCTCGGCATCGCCTTCATGGTCGACGCCGACCTGGGGCTGCCGCCCTGGGTGGTGCTCGACCAGGGCATCCACGAGCACACCGGCATCCCCATCGGCACGGTCAGCATCATCGTCGGCGCCCTCGTGCTCCTCGCCTGGCTGCCGCTCCGGGAGCGGCCCGGCCTCGGCACCGTGCTCAACATCGTCATCATCGGAACGACGACCGACCTCGCCCTCCTCGTGCTCGACACGCCCGGATCCCCCGCCGGACGGGTCGCCTACATGGCGGTCGGCGCCTTCCTGTTCGGGCCCGGCTCCGGCCTCTACATCGGCGCGGGGCTTGGCCCCGGCCCGCGGGACGGGCTGATGACCGGGCTCGCCGCCCGGGGCGTGGGCTCGATCCGGCTCGTCCGGACCGGCATCGAGCTCACCGCCCTCGGGGCCGGCTGGCTGCTCGGCGGGTCGGTCGGGCTCGGCACGATCGTGTTCGCGCTGTCGATCGGCCCGAACGTGCAGGCCTTCCTCCCCCGCCTCACCTGGCGGCCGTCAGCCGCCGTCGCCTCCGGGCCAGAGCCGCTGGTCGAGGGCGGCCCGCAGCCCGCCGCCGAGCTCGCCTAGCCGGGCCAGCGCCCACCGGCCCGCCCCCCGGGCCAGGATGTGGCCGGCCCAGATGACCACGAAGTTGGCGATCACCGCCGCCGGCGTCCACCGCCAGGTGAACGTGGCGAAGACGCGCTCGGCCGTCGAGTGCGGCTCGGTCACCGGCTCCCAGCTGTTGAGCCGCGCCACCCGGCCGAGCACGACGCCCACTGCGCACACCAGGTGGACGGCCACCTCGCCCGGCGCCCGCCACCGCCCGAGGCCCTGGGCGTCGAGGTGACGCCCGGCCTCGCTCAGCACCAGCGCGTAGCACGCGAACCCCGCCGCGACGAACAGCCCGTACACCGGCAGCACGCCGTACACGACCGCCAGGTCGCTGCGGGCCAGCACCACGTCGTGGCGCAGGTGGACCAGGTCGGTGACGACGTAGGGGGCGTTGGGCAGGAACAGCAGCGTCAGCCCGGCCCCCGCCCACCAGCCCGACCGCCGGGGGCCCGGGTGGCGGAACACCGCGACCGCCAGCGCCGCCGGGATGGCCGCCAGCATCAGGTTCCAGGTCATCCAGAAGCGGTTGCGGGCGACGACGTCGGCCACGCCGTCGAACAGGTGGGCGAGGCCGTGCATCGCCCAATGCTGCCCGAGGGCGCGCCGGAGCGGGGCGCGGCAGGCCGCCGCGCCCCGCCCGGCAGCGGATCAGTACCGGTAGTGGTCGGGCTTGTAGGGGCCCTCGACCGGCACGCCGATGTAGTCGGCCTGCTCGGGCGTCAGCTTGGTCAGCTTCACGCCCAGGGCGTCGAGGTGCAGCCGGGCCACCTTCTCGTCGAGCTGCTTGGGCAGCACGTACACGCCGAGCGGGTAGTTGCCGGTCTTGCCGTACAGCTCGAGCTGGGCCAGCACCTGGTTGGTGAAGCTCATCGACATCACGAAGCTGGGGTGGCCGGTGGCACAGCCCAGGTTCAGCAGCCGGCCCTCGGCCAGGACGATGATCGAGTGGCCGTCGGGGAACACGTACTCGTGCACCTGCGGCTTGACCTCGACCTTCTGCACGTCGCTCATGCGTGACAGGCCGGCCATGTCGATCTCGTTGTCGAAGTGGCCGATGTTGCCGACGATCGCGTTGTGCTTCATCCGGGCCATGTGCTCGGCCGAGATGATGTCCTTGTTGCCGGT
>JBKPHT010000458.1:0-29261 GCA_046730015.1 Actinomycetota bacterium | reverse complement strand
GCCCTGGCCCGCTCCCGCCGGCGCCGCCGGCCCACCGGCGCCGCCCCGGCGCTGCCCCACCACCTGGGCCGGGCCGCCAAGGCCTCGCTGGCCGCGCTGGCCGTGCTTGGGGCGGTGCTGCTCGTCGTTATCTTCTCGCCCACGGCCGCGCGCGTCGGCGGGCAGATCGACACGGCGGTGGTGCGCGCGCTGGCCGAGGTCCGCACCCCGTGGCTGACCGAGATGGCCCGGTTCGTCGACCGGATCGCCACCGGCTGGACCCGCACCGTCGCCTCGCTGGCCCTGCTGGTGGCGCTCATCGCGTTCAGGCGGTGGCGCCACCTGTTCACGTTCCTCGGCAGCATCCTGGTGCTCGAGCTGGCGGCCATCCTCCTCTACCAGGCGCTGGCGCGGCCCCGGCCCTACGACGTCACGATCATCGGCCGGTGGGCCGGCTACTCCTCGCCCTCGGCACCGGTGCTCGTGCTGGCCGCTGTGCTCGTGGCCGGCGTCTACACGATGGCGCCCGTCGGCCGGCCCCGGGCCTGGGCGCGAGACGCGGCCGTGGCGGTCGTGGCCGTCACCGCGCTCGCCCGCCTCTACCTCGGCGTCGACCACCCGTTCGACGTGATCCTGGCGCTGGCGCTGGGCGTCGCCATCCCGCTGGCCGCCTTCCACTGGTTCACGCCCGTCGACGCCGTCCCGGTGGCGTACGGCGGCGGCAAGTCCGCTCACCTCGACGTCACGGGGGCGCGAGGCGATGCCATCCGCCGGGCAGTGGCCGACCAGCTCGGCATGACCCTGGTGTCGGCCCGGCCGGTCGGCCTGGAGGGGTCGGCCGGCTCGACCCCGCTGCGGCTCACGTTCCTCGACCCGGCCACGGGCGAGGAAGCCGACGACCACGTTTTCGCCAAGCTGTTCGCGATCAACCACGTGCGGGCCGACCGCCTCTACAAGCTGGGCCGGCGGGTGCTGTACGGGCGGCTGGAGGACGAGGTCAAGTTCGAGAACGTCCGCCGCCTCGTCGCGTACGAGGACTACACGCTGCGGCTCCTGCGCGACGCGGGCATCCCGACCGCCACCCCCTACGGCATTATCGAGATCACCCCCGAACGCGAGTACATGCTGCTCGCCAGCTTCATCGAGGGTGCGGTCGAGATCGGCGAGGCCGAGGTCGACGAGGCCGTCATCGACCAGGCGCTCGGCCTGGTCCGCACCCTGTGGGACGCCGGCCTCGCCCACCGCGACATCAAGCCGGCCAACCTGATGGTGCGGGACGGCCAGGTGTTCATGATCGACCCCGCCTTCGCCCAGGTGCGTCCGTCACCCTGGCGCCAGGCCGTCGACCTCGGGAACATGATGCTGGTGCTGGCTGTCCGCAGCGACGCCGAGACCGTCTACCGGCGGGCCCGGGAGCAGTTCACCGAGGACGAGCTGGGCGAGGCGTTCGCCGCCGCCCGGGGCGTCGCCAGCCCCACCCAGCTGCGGTCGATGCTGAAGAAGGACGGCCGCGACCTGCTCGCCCAGTTCCGGCGGATGGCACCGGCCCGGCCGCCGGTGTCGCTCCAGCGGTGGAGCGTCGGGCGGATCGCGCTGGCTGCCGGGCTGGCCCTGCTCGTGGTCTTCGCCGGGGTCCAGGCGGCCGGCCTGTTCACCCCCTCCCACGACCTCGGGGTCGACGGCTCGCCCCGGTGCGACGCCGGCAACCTGACCGTGCTCATGGCGCAGTCGGTCCCGGCGGCGACGATGGTGCCGTGCGTGGCGTCCGTGCCGGTCGGCTGGGAGACCGGCAACGCCGACGTCGAGCGGGGCCGGGGCCGGTTCACGCTCGAGTCCTCCACCCGCGACAGCACCAGGACCGTCACCGTCACGCTCCGGCCGGCCGACGCGTGCGACGTCGGCGGCGCATCGCCGGTGCCCAGCGACGAGGTGGGAACCGAGCGGTTCGAGCAGCCCCGGGCGCTGGCCCCCGGGCTGCGCTCGACCCGGTACTACCTGTTCCCGGGCGGCTGCGTCACCTACGACTTCTCGTTCGGGGCGGGCGACGAGCCCGACCTCGTGTTCAGCGCCGAGACGGCCGTCGCCTTCGTGGACCGGGCGGACCTGGCCGCCCACGTCGACGAGGAGACCGGGCTCACCCTGTGCGGGGCGGGCCAGCGGTGCACAGACGGGAGGAACCAGTGAGTGAGCTCGACACGGGGACGGTGGCCACCCGCTGGGCCCGCCGACCGTCCGACGCCTGGGCCGTGGCCGGCGGTCTCGCCGTACTAGCGGCCGGGATGGTGGTCGTCCGGGACGGCGACGTCCCCGGGTGGGAGGCGGACGTCTTCGAGGCGGTCAACGGCCTGCCGGGTTGGCTGAACCCGGTGTTGTGGCCGTTCCAGCAGATCGGCGCCGTGCTGGTCGGCCCGCTGGCCGCTCTGGTCGCCGCGCTCCTCCGCAAGTGGCGGCTGGCGGGTGCGCTGCTGGCGGCCACGGTGCTCAAGCTCGTGCTGGAGCGAGTGGTCAAGGCCATCGTCACCCGCGAGCGGCCCGGCACCTCGATCGGGGCGGACGCCGAGCTGCGGGGCGACGTCTCGGCCACCGGCGAGAGCTTCGTGTCGGGCCACGCCGTGATGGTGGCTGCGGTCGCCTGCCTGGTGGTCCCGTACCTGCCCCGGCGGTGGCGCCCGGTCGCGTGGGTGCTGGTCGGGCTGGTGATGGTCGGGCGGGTCTACGTCGGCGCCCACAACCCGCTCGACGTCGTCTGCGGCGCCGGGCTCGGCGTCGCCATCGGCTCGGCCCTCAATCTGGCCTTCGGCGTGCCGGAACGCGCCGACGACCCCACCGCCGCCGGCCGCGCTGGGTAACTTCTGGCTCCACCGTTCCTGTCCCTCGATCGGAGCGTGCCCCCCATGGACACCCCCGACGCCACGTCGGCACCCAGCCGCGCCTCCCGGTTCGCCGGCGGCCGCCCCTGGGGCCGCCATGCCACGGAGGCGGCGGCCGGTCTCGGCCTGCTGGGCCTGAGCACCCTGGTGCTGCACGACGCCGCCGGCGACTCGGTGCCGGGGTGGGAGATCGACGTCTTCGAGGCCATCAACGGCCTGCCCGGCTGGCTCCGGTGGCCGGTCTGGCCGGTCATGCAGCTGGGCAACTTCTGGATGGTCGTCGGCGGGTCGGCCGTCGCGTACGCCATCACCCGCCGGTGGCGTCCGGCGTTGGCCGTGGCCACCGCGGTGCTGCTGGCCTGGGTGCTGGCCAAGCTGGTGAAGCGCGTGATCGACAGGGGGCGGCCGGGCGACCTGCTCGAGGCCGTCCAGATCCGCGAGGAGGGCCTCCACGGCAAGGGCTTCGTCTCCGGCCACACCGCCATCGCCTTCGCGGTCGCCACGGTGCTGACGCCGCTGCTACCCGGGCGTTGGCGCTGGCTGCCGTTCACGCTGGCGGGCGCGGTCGGCTTCGCCCGCATGTACTACGGTGCCCACCTGCCCCTCGACGTCGTGGGGGGCGCCGGCCTCGGCGTCCTGTCGGGCCTGGTGGCCTCGATCGCGTTCGGCACGGTCGACCCGATCCACGAACGCTGACCGGGCCCGGCGAACCCGATCCAAGGACGCGTGCATTCCCGGGCGGCCTCGGCTATTACCGTGACCCCATAGCGACCAGCAGCGAGGACGCGCTCCCCGGCGGGCCGCCGGCCGACCCGACGCCGCGGGCGGTCCCGGGCACGGCGGGCGACGCCCCGGTGATGCACCTTCGTCCCCGGCGGCGGGAGCGGTCGCCGGCCGACGTTCTCCGCCTGCTGCTCGGCCTGGTGCTGCTCGGCGCCGGGCTGCTGGCCGCCACGATGGCCCGCAACACGGTGGCGGGGGCGGAGGCCGACATCGTCGAGGCCTACGAGCGGATCCCCGACCGGGTGGCCGAGGCGCTCACCGCTCTCGCGTTCATCCTGGCGGCCGCCCTGCCGCTGCTGGCCGTCGCCGTCCTGCTGGTCGGTCGCCGATGGCGGCGGGCGCTCGCGCTCCTGGTCGGCAGCCAGCTCGCCGCGTCGGCCATGCTCGCCCTCGACCGCGTGCTGGCCGACCGCGGGCTGGTCCGGCGGGTGCGGGAGGACACCGGCGGCGAGGTGGAGCTCACCAACCCCGGGTTCGCGACCGCCCCGCTCATCGCCTCGGTCGTGGCCATGGTGGTGATCGCCTCGCCGTGGCTGTCGCTGAGGTGGCGGCGGGCGCTGTGGTCGGGCGTCGGGGTGCTGGTCGTGCTGCGGCTGGTGTCGTCGGGCGAGCCGGCATTCGACGTGGTGCTGGCGCTGGCGGTCGGCCTGGTGGTGGGGAGCGCGGCGCTGGTCATCATCGCCACCCCCGGCACCGACCCGGCGGCCGGCGAGCTGCTGACGATGCTCCGGCGGGTGGGGCCGCTCGCCGCGATCGACCAGCGGTCCGGCGGCGACCCGCTGTCCTACGCGGTCACCACCGCCGCCGGGGACCGCCTGGTGCTCACCGTCCGGACGGCTCGAGACCGGTCGGCCGACATGCTCGACCGCCTGTGGCGCTACATCCGGTTGCGGTCGCGGGAGACCGACCGGCCGTTCGCGTCGGTGCAGCGCCGGGTCGAGCACGAGGCGCTGGCCCAGTCGCTGGCCGAGGCGGCCGGCGTCCGGGTGGCCGAGGTCAAGGCGGTCGTCGCCTCCCCGGGTGGCGCGGTGGGGCTGCTGGAGGCGGCGGTGGACGGCCGGCCCGCCACCGACCTGCCGGCGGACGAGCTGGCCGGCGCGCCGCTCGCCGACGCCTGGCGCCAGGTGGGCCGGCTGCACGCCGCCGGCATCGCCCACCGGGCCCTCGGCCTCCGCCGGTTCCGGTTCACGACCGCCGGTGAGGCGGTGCTGGGCGGCTTCGACGATGCCCGGGTGGCCGCCCCCGAGCGCGACCTGGCACGCGACACCGCCCAGCTGCTGGTGGCGGCGGCCGCTGTGGTCGGCCCGGCGGAGGCGGTGGAGGACGCCGCCTCGGCGCTCGGTCCCGGCGAGCTGGCCGCGGCGCTGCCCTACCTCCAGCCGCTCGCCCTGCCCGCGTCGACCCGGCGGGCCATCCGGGGCGACCGGGACGTGCTGGCGAACCTTCGCGCCCGAATCCACGACCTCACCGGCGCGGCGCCTGCGTCGCTGGCCCGCCTGGAGCGGGTCAAGCCCCGGACCGCCGTGACGATCGTGGCCGCCGCGGTGGCGTTCTACGTGCTGCTCCCCCAGCTCACCGACGTGCAGCGCTCCGCGGACGCGGCGGCCGACGCCGACTGGTGGCTGCTGGTGCTCGCCGCCCTCGCCTCGGCCGCCACCTACCCGGCGGCGGCGCTGGCGCTGCTGGGGTCGGTGCCCCAGCCGGTGCCGTACCTGCCGGCGCTCCGGATGTCGGTGGCGTCGTCGTTCGCCGGCCGCATCGCCCCGGCCAGCACCGGCGCGGTCGCCGTCGGCGTGCGCTTCCTGCAGCGGGCCGGGGTCGACGCGACCGTGGCGGCCACGTCGATCGGCCTCAACACGCTGGCCGGTTTCGCCGTCCACCTGGCGCTGCTGGCCGGTTTCGTGGCCTGGACCGGCACCAGCGGGGTGGGTGGGTTCTCGCTGCCCGACGCCAGCGTCGTGCTGCTGGTCGTGGCCATCGTGCTGGCGGCCAGCGGCCTGGTGGTGGGTGGGGTGCCGTCGTTCCGGCGGAGGATCGTGCCGCCGCTGCTGGCCGAGGCCCGCAAGGCCGGGGGGTCGCTGGCCGACGTCATGACCGACCCGTGGCGAGTGCTCGCCCTGCTCGCGGGGTCGGCCGGCGTGACGCTCGGCTACATCCTCGCCCTGGTGGCGACCGTCGCCGCGTTCGGGGGCGGCCTGACGTTCCCCGAGGTGGGGGCCGCCTACCTGGTGGCCGCCGCGCTGGGATCCGTCGCTCCGACGCCGGGCGGGCTCGGCGCCTTCGAGGCCGCGCTGGTCGCCGCCCTCACCGGCTACGGGATGCCCAACGGCCGGGCGGTGGCCGCCGCCCTCACCTTCCGCTTCTTCACCTTCTGGCTGCCGATCCTCCCCGGCTGGGTCCTCTTCCACCAGATGCAACGCAGGGAAGAGCTGTAGCCCCCCCGGGTCGGGTTGGCGTCCGTCACCGCGCGATGACGCGGTGAGAGACGGCAAGCCGGGCAACCTCGGGTCAGCCCCGCGACGCCAGGGGCAGGATGGCGGAGCGGAGCTCGTGGCGACGGTCGTTGACCGTGGCCAGCGACTCCTCGACCGCCGCCCGGGTCCCGGGGCCGTCGCCGCCCTGCACCCGCAGGCCGACGCTGGTGTCGAGGCTGCCGGCCAGCAGCCCGAGGGCGTGGCTGAGGTTCCGCAGCTGGCGGGCGAGGTCCTCGTCGTCGGCGTCGACGGCGATAGCGGTGGCCTCGGCCCCGAGGT
Organism: Actinomycetota bacterium; assembly: GCA_046730015.1. GTDB lineage: Bacteria > Actinomycetota > Acidimicrobiia > Acidimicrobiales > VFJN01 > ZC4RG19. Next base: position 22,876 of record JBKPHT010000458.1, on the reverse strand, counting down.
CGTTGATGCGGCGGCGGGTGTCGGCCCACGCCGCCCGCAGGCGCTCGGGCGACTGGGTGGCGCCCATCAGGTCGAGCGAGGCCTGGTCGTGGACCCACTCGGCGCCCCCGACGACGTGGCCGATCCGCCGGTCGAGCAGGCCCCTGGCCCGGGACCGCCGGCCGGCCGCCCCGGCGACGAGCGCGATCAGGAGGATCACGACCGCCGCGATGCCGGCGATCAGGGCAATGAGGCCCCAGTCGACGGCCGAGTCGTCGCCGTCGTCGCCCGGCGCGGTGGTGGTTGCGGCCGTCGGGGTGGTCGCCGGCTCGGTGGTGGCCGTGGTCGCCGGCGGGCGGGTCGTCGGCGCCGCGGTGGACGGGGTGGTCGGGGGCTGGGTCGTGGCCGGGGCGCTGGTGGTGGTCTCCTGGACCGGCGCGACCGGCGCGGCCGGCCCGACCGGCGCGGCCAGCTCGGGGCCGGAACCACCGCAGGCCGCCAGGGCGAGCAGGACGGCTCCGGCGGCGCCCGCGAGCGCCGCGGCGCCCCAGGGGGCACGTCGAGTCTCGGGCATGGCCGTGACGGTACCGAGCCGTCCCACGCTGGAGCGTCACCCTCCGCAGGTGATGCGGCGGCCTACCCGTCGGGCGGGTAGGCCACCGACCACAGGCACAGGCCCTGGGGCGGCGCCAGCTGCGACCCCTGCGACCGGTCGCGTCCGGCCAGGATGCCCAGCAGCTCGCCGGCGTGGCGCCGGGCCATGCCGACGTCGACCAGCGTGCCCACGACACTGCGGATCATCTGGTGGCAGAACGCGTTGGCCTCGATCTCGAACCGCAGCAGCCCGTCGCCCAGGTCGGTCCAGCCGGCCCGGCGGACGGTCCGCACCAGCGACGCATCGCCGCCGTCGCGCCGCTTGGGGCGCCGGCAGAAGGCCGAGAAGTCGTGCTCGCCGATGAGAGGGTCGCACCCCAGCCGCAGCAGGTCGAGGTGCAGCGGCTCGTCGACGTGCCAGGTGGTGGCGGCCAGGAACGGGTCGGGCACCGGCCGGTTGAGCACCGTGTACCGGTAGGTCCGGCCCGTGGCCGAGCGGCGGGCGTCGAACCCCACGGGCGCCACCGCCACGTCGCGGACGGCGATCGCCGGCCCCAGCAGCCGGTTGAGCGACCGCTGCAACGTCAGCGGGTCGAACCGCCCGGCCGGGGCGCCGAAGCTGACCACCTGGCCCCAGGCGTGGACTCCGGTGTCGGTCCGCCCGGCGCAGGTCAGCTCGACCTCGGCCCGCAGCACCTTCTCCAGCGCGTCCCGCAGGGCGCCGCCCACGGTGGGGACGCCAGGGTTGGGGGCGAAGCCGTGGAAGCCCGACCCGTCGTAGGCGACGGTCATCCTGACGCGGACCAGCGGCCCCGTCGGGGCCGCCGGTGGGTCGGACACGTCGAACAGGGTCAGCGGGTCAGACGAGCTCGATGCGAGCCATGGGCGCGTTGTCGCCTTGGCGGGGGCCGAGCTTGAGGATCCGGATGTAGCCGCCGTTGCGGTCGGCGTAGCGGGGCCCGATCTCCGAGAACAGCTTGTGGGTCATCTCCCGGTCGCCCAGGTACGACACGACCTGCCGGATCTGATGCAGCTTGACGTCTGGGTCGGCGTCCGCCCGGCGGGCCTTGGTGATGAGCTTCTCGGCCACGGGCCGCAGCGCCTTGGCCTTGGCCTCGGTGGTGACGATGCCCTCGGCGGCGAACAGGCTGGCGGCCAGGTTGGCCATCATCAGGCGCTGGTGGGCGGCGTTGCCGCCGAGGCGACGACCCTTCTTCGGGGTAGCAGGCATGGCGGGGTCAGTCCTTGGTGCGCAGCGACAGGCCGCGCTCGTCGAGCTTGGCGATGACCTCGTCGAGCGACTTCTGGCCGAAGTTGGTGATGGCCAGCAGGTCATCCTCGGTCTTCTGGACGAGCTCGCCGACCGAGTTGACCTGGGCCCGCTTCAGGCAGTTGCGGGGCCGCTCCGACAGGTCGAGGTCCTCGATCGGCAGATCGAGGTCGGGCGAGCCGGCGCTGGTCACGGCCAGCTCGCCGAGCTCGAGGCCCTGGGGCTCCTCGCTCATGTCGGCCACCAGGCCGACCAGCGACCGGAGCGTGTCGCCCGCCGACGCGAGCGCGTCACGGGGTGAGATCGACCCGTCGGTCTCGATGTCGAGGACCAGGCGGTCGTACTCGGTCGACTGCTCGACCCGGGTCGGCTCCACGTCGAACGCCACCCGCCGGACCGGCGAGAAGATCGAGTCGACCGGGATGACGCCGATCGTGTCGGACACCTTGTTGGCCTCGGCCGACCGGTAGCCCCGGCCCTTGGACACCGTGATGTCGACAGCGATGCGACCCGACTTGTTGAGGGTCGCGAGGTGCAGGTCCTCGTTGAGGATCTCGACGTCGGCGGTGAGCTGGACGTCCCGGGCGGTGACCTCGGCCGGGCCGCGGACGTCGAGCCGCAGGGTCACCGGCTCGTCGCTGTGGCTGACCAGCACGATGTCCTTGAGGTTGAGGATGATGTCGGTGACGTCCTCGACCACGCCGGGGATCGTGTCGAACTCGTGCAGCGCGTCGTCGAACCGGACCTGGGTGATCGCCGCGCCGGGGATCGACGACAGGAGGGTGCGCCGCAGCGAGTTGCCGAGGGTGTGACCGAAGCCGGGGTCGAGCGGGCCCAGCGCGAACCGCTGGCGGTTGTTCTCTTCGTCGGCGATCGGCTCGACCGTCGGGCGCTGCATGACCAGCATGGGGAGGCTCCCTCGTACTGACTGTTCGTTGTGGGGGGTGACTACTTGCTGTAGAGCTCGACGATGAGCTGCTCGCGCACGGGCACGTCGATGTGCTCGCGCAGCGGGTACTCGCGCACCTTCACCGAGAGACCTTCGTCCTCGGAGTCGAGCCACGGGGGTGGCGTGCGGGCCAGCACGTCGCGGTTCCACTGGATCTGGATCATCTGGCGGGCCTTGCCCCGCAGGCTGATCACGTCGCCCTTGCGGACCCGGTAGCTGGGGATGTCGACCCGGCGGCCGTTGACCTCGACGTGGCCGTGGTTGACGAACTGGCGTGCCTGGGGGCGGGTCGAGGCCCAGCCGGCCCGGTAGGCGATGTTGTCGAGGCGGCGCTCGAGGAGCTGCAGCATGAGCTCGCCGGTGACGCCCTTGCGCTTCGACGCCTCCTCGTAGAGGTTGCGGAACTGGCGCTCGTTCAGGCCGTACGTGAAGCGGGCCTTCTGCTTCTCCTGCAGCTGCAGGAGGTACTCGCTGGCGTTGCGGCGGCGGCTGCGGCCGTGCTCGCCCGGCGGGTAGGGGCGGCGCTCGAGCGCCCGGTTCTCACCCGACGTGCCCCAGATGTTGGTGCCGAGGCGACGGGAGACTCGGGCCTTGGGTCCGGTGTAGCGGGACATGCGCGTGGTACCTCAGACACGCCGCCGCTTGGGCGGGCGGCAGCCGTTGTGGGGGACAGGGGTGACGTCCTTGATGCCGGTCACCTCGATGCCGGCGTTCTGGATCGAGCGGATGGCCGTCTCGCGCCCCGACCCGGGGCCCTTGACCTGCACGTCGACCTTGCGGACGCCGTGCTCCATGGCCCGCCGGGCGGCCGCCTCGGCCGCGGTCTGGGCCGCGAAGGGGGTCGACTTCCGGGAACCCTTGAACCCGACGTTGCCGGCCGAGGCCCACGACAGGACGTTGCCGTCCTGGTCGGTGAAGCTGATGATCGTGTTGTTGAAGCTGCTCTTGATGTGCGCGACGCCGTAGCCGACGTTCTTGCGCTCGCGCTTGCGGGGCCTGCGACCACCAGCGGACTTGGGCTTGGCCATCGGTTCGCTACTTCCTTACCTTCTTCTTGCCGGCGACCGTCCTCTTGGGGCCCTTGCGGGTCCGGGCGTTGGTCTGGGTCCGCTGGCCGCGCACGGGGAGGCCACGGCGGTGGCGCAGCCCCTGCCAGCAGCCGATCTCCATCTTCCGCTTGATGTCCTGCTGGACCTCGCGGCGCAGGTCGCCCTCGACCTTGAACGTGGCCTCGATGTGGTTGCGGATGCGCGCCACCTCGTCGTCGGTGAGGTCGCGAACGCGCGTGTCGGGGTTGATGTCAAGGGCCGCGCAGATCTCCTGGCTGCGGGTGCGCCCGATGCCGTAGATGTAGGTGAGCGAGATCTCCAGCCGCTTCTCGCGGGGGATGTCGACGCCGGCGATGCGTGCCATGTCTCTCCTCTAACCCTGACGCTGCTTGTGGCGCGGGTTGGGGCAGATGACCTGCACGCGCCCGTGGCGGCGGATCACCTTGCACTTCTCACAGATTCTCTTGACGCTCGGACGAACCTTCATGATTCCCGTCACTTGTAGCGATAGGTGATGCGACCTCGGCTGAGGTCGTAGGGCGTGAGCTCCACTTGCACTCGGTCACCAGGGAGGATGCGGATGTAATGCATGCGCATCTTGCCGGAGATGTGGGCCAGCACCTTGTGCCCGTTCTCCAACTCGACACGGAACATTGCGTTGGGGAGGGGATCGATCACCGTCCCCTCCAGGACGATCGCATCTTCCTTTGGCTTCGGCAGGGGGTTTGCTCCTACACGTGCTGACTGAGAACTGCGGCCGAGGACGCGAGGAATCAACCAGGTGCGCCGAGAGCCGACTGAACATGCTAGCGCGCCGCGCAACCAAGGAAAACTCCGCGCGCGTACCAGGTCAGCACGTCCGGCCGCCCGCGAACCGGGAGCCGGCGGCGCCCTCACCGTAGCCCATGCCGTGCGGGCCGACCCGCGCTCCGCCCGGTCTTCCCCCCGCGGGGTCCGAGACCGTGACCGCCTTCGTCCCCACCGTGTGACCGACGGGAGCCCCGCCCTCAGGCCGCCTGCACGCCCGGCGTCCCGGCCAGCGTCGTCCAGGACCCGAGCGTGTAGACCGGCTGGTCGGGCGTGGCGACCGAGTCGACCACCTGCAGGCGGGTCACCAGCTCGGTCGGGGTCACGTCGCAGACCATGTAGCCGCGGTGGCGGGTGTCGGCGAAGCGGACGTGGGGCAGGGCGGCGATGAGCTGCTGGGCGATGTCGGCGAGGGCAGGATCGAAGTTGGAGCTGATCGAGGACCCCACCAGCTCCGTTCCCACGGCAACGGTGGACGGCGTGCCGTCGGGGTTCTCGTCCACCAGGTCGCCGACGCCGGCGGCGTGGATGTCGCCGGTGAGGACGACCGCGTTCTCCACCCCGCCGGCGCGCATCTGCTCGAACAGGCGGGTGCGAGCTGCGGCGTACCCGTCCCACTGGTCCCGGTTGTAGAACGCGCCGCCGGCCAGTGGCATCGCCGTCATCACGACCTGGTTGGCGAGCACGTCCCACGTGGCACGCGACCCGGCCAGGCTGGCACCGATCCAGGCCTCCTGCTCGGCGCCGAGGATGGTCTGGGACGGCGCGACGCGCTCGTCACAGGTCGGGCCGGAGTCGCCGCCCTCGCAGGGCTGGTCGCTGCGGTACTGGCGGGTATCGAGGACGTGGAAGCGGGCCAGGCGGCCCCAGTCGATCGCCCGGTGGATGGCCAGGTCGGGGCCGGTCGGCGCTGGCAGCCGGACGGGCTGGTGCTCCCACCAGGCCTGGTACGCCGCGGCCCGGCGGGCCGGGAACGCCGGCGCCTCGGCCGGGTTCTCGGGGAGGAGGGCGGCGTAGTTGTTCTCGACCTCGTGGTCGTCCCAGGTGACGATCCACGGGCACGCAGCGTGGATGCCCTGCAGGGCCGGGTCGCCCTTGTAGAGCCCGTAGCGGTTGCGGTACTCGTCGAGGGTCCGGATCTCGGGGCTGTTGTGGGGGCGGACCACGTTGATGCCGGCGCCGCCCTCGTAGATGTAGTCGCCCAGGTGGAGCACGACGTCGGGGTCCTCGGCCGGGGCGTGGGCCCACAGCGGCCAGAAGCCCGACTGCCAGTTCTGACAGCTGCCGAACAGGAACCGGAGACGGTCGCGGGGCGCGCCCCGGGGCGGCGCGGTGCGGGTGCGGCCGGTGGGGCTGACCTCGTCGCCGACGATGAACCGGTAGTGGTACCAGGAGCTGGGGTGCAGCCGCTCGACGTCCACGTGGACCGAGTGGCCCCACTGCGGCGAGGCGGTGACGGTCCCCCTCCGGACGACTCGGCGGAAGGCGTCGTCGGTGGCCAACTCCCACCGCACCGGGACGTCCGCCGGGGGCATGCCGCCCCCGGCCAGCGGGGCGGGAGCGAGGCGGGTCCACAGCACGACGGCCGTCGGCAGCGGGTCGCCGGACGCCACGCCCAGCGTGAACAGGCCGGACGGCAGGCCGGGCGGAAGGGGCGGCGGTGAGTCCGGCCGGCACGCCGGCTCCCCGAACCCGACCAGCGGTGCCGTGGCCCCGACGGCTGCCGCGCCGGCCAGGAACCGGCGCCGGCTCAGGTGCATGCCCATGATCCGTCCCCTCCTCCGGCGGGGCCCGTCCCGCCGCCCCGGACCCTATTCGCCTCACGACCCGAGGATGGCCTCCAGCTCGAGGTGCAGGTCGATCTCCCGGGAGACCAGCACGCCGCCGGTGGCCAGCGGCATGTTCCAGGTGATGCCCCAGTCCTCGCGGCTGACCCGCCCGGAGGCGGTGAACACGATCCGCTCGTTGCCCCACGGGTCGCGGACCTGCCCGAGGTACTCGACCTGCAGGGTGACCGGGCGGGTCGTGCCCTTGATCGTCAGGTCGCCGGTCACCGCGCCGGTCCGCCCGTCCCACCGCACGGCGGTCGACCGGAAGGTGGCCGTCGGGTGGGTGGCGACATCGAACAGGTCGGCGGAGCGGAGGTGCTCGTCACGGGTGTCGTCTCCGCTGGACACCGAGCCGACGCCGATCGTGACGTCGACGGTCGTGTCCCGGGGGTCGTCCGCCACCGTGATGGTGCCGGAGACGTCGGTGAAGCGGCCCCGGACCTTGGTCAGCATGAAGTGACGGCCGGTGAAGCCGACCTCGGTGTGGCCGGGGTCGATCGTCCAGGTGCCGGCGAGCGGCAGCTCGACGCCGTCGACGACCCGGACGGGCCGGTCGGGCGAGGTGTCAGTGGTGGTGGTGGTCTCGGTCACGGGGGTACCTCCGGGTGGGGTGTTTGTGGTGGTTGTCACTTGCGTGCCCACGCACATATTCTACCGAGTGCCCGCCCGAACGGAACCCCCTACCCTGACCACCGTGAGCCCGACCCGCCCGGAGCGCGCCGCCGACGAGGAGGGCTCGGTCGAGGCGTGGCGGATGCTGCTCCTCGCCCACGCCGCCGCGCTGCGCGCCATCGAGCAGGAGGTCGCCCGCAGCGGCATCCCGCTCACCTGGTACGACGTGCTGCTCGAGCTCAACGCCGCCGACCACCGGCGCCTCCGCATGCAGGAGCTGTCCGACCGCGTCGTCCTCAGCCGCACCCGCGTCAGTCGCCTGGTCGACGAGATGGCGGCCGACGGGCTGGTCGAGAAGCGCCCCGACGAGGCCGACCGCCGGTCGACCTGGGCCGTCCTCACGCCCAAGGGGCGCGCCGCGCTCCGGCGGACCGCCCCCGTCTACCTCGCCGGCATCGGCGAGCACTTCACCCGCCACCTGACCCCCGGCGACCAGCAGGCGGTGGCCCGGGCCCTCGCCAAGGTCGTCGCCGCCCACGCCAGCCAGCCGGTCGCCCCGCCCCATCGCCGCGGCGGCGCCTGACGCCGGCGCCCGCCCGGAGTGCGAGGCGATATCTGTCGATCCGCCGTTCCCGGCGATAGGGGTCGGGGGCCGCCAGCTATCGCCTCGGGAACAGGCGAACGACCCCTATCGCCTCACGGTCGCAAGCCACGAGCGCGACGCGCCGCCAGTTCGGTCGGGTCACCCCTACGGCAGGGTCAGGATCTCCGGGCCGTCGTCGGTGACCGCGATCGTGTGCTCCCAGTGGGCGGCCCACGAGCCGTCGGTGGTCACGACCGTCCACCCGTCGGCCAGCACTGTGGTCTCGTCGGTGCCGACCGCGACCATCGGTTCGACGGCGTAGACGTCACCCGCCGCCACCCTGCGGCCACGGCCCCGCCGGCCTCGGTTGGGGACGTCGGGCTGCTCGTGCATGGCGGTGCCGATGCCGTGGCCGACGTAGTCGCGCACGACGGAGAACCCCGCCCGCTCGACCGTCGACTGCACCGCCGCGCCGAGGTCGCCGAGTCGGGAGCCCGGCACCAACTCGACGATGCCGGCGTCGAGCGCCGACCGGGTGACCTCGATCAGCCGCCGGGCCTCGGTGTCGATCTCGCCCACCCCGGCGGTGAACGCGGCGTCGCTGTGGTAGCCATCGACGATCGCCCCGCAGTCGATCGACACGATGTCTCCCTCGGTCAGCACCTCCGGCCCGGGGATGCCATGGACCACCACGTCGTTGCGGCTGGCGCAGATCACCGCCGGGTAGCCGTGATAGCCGAGGAAGTTCGACCGGGCGCCCCGCCGGGCGATGACCTCGCGCCCGATCGCGTCGAGCTGGGCCAGCGTCACCCCGGGGCGGATGGCGGCCCGGATCCGGTCGTGCATCTCGGCCACCACCCGGCCGGCCCGGCGCATCGTGCGGATCTCCTCGGCCGTCCGCCGAGGCGCCATCGCTCAGCTCCCGCGGCGCTGGTCGATGATTGTGACCAAACGCACAAGCACGCGGTCGGTCGACCCGGTCCCGTCGACGATCTCCAGCAGGCCGCGCTCCCGGTACCAGGCGATGAGCGGGGCGGTCTTGGCCTCGTACTCGGACAGGCGCCGCTCGATGGCGGCTGGCTTGTCGTCGTCGCGCTGGACCACGTCGCCGCCGCAGTTGTCGCACACCCAGCCGTACTTGGGCGGGGCAGAGCTCGAGTAGTTGGCCCCGCAGTCGTCGCACACCCGCCGGCCCGTGAGCCGCCTGAGCACGATCTTCCTGTCGACGTCGAGGTCGATGACGACATCGAGCGGCCGCGACACGGTGATCTTCGCCAGGGCCTCGGCCTGGTCGACCGTGCGCGGGAACCCGTCGAGGATGTAGCCCCGCCGGGTCGTGTCGTCGGCGTCGAGCCGCTCCTCGACGATGCCGATCATGATGTCGTCGGGCACCAGCTCGCCTGCGGCCATCAGCTCCGCGGCCTTGCGGCCCAGCTCGGTGCCCACGCGGACGGCGGCGCGCAGCATGTCGCCGGTGGAGATGTGGGGGACGACGTAGTGGCGGGAGAGCCGGACGCACTGGGTGCCCTTGCCGGCGCCCTGGCGGCCCAGCATGACCATCCGCACCCCACGGGTCACTGCAGAAACCCTTCGTAGTTCCGCATCATGAGCTGGCTGTCGATCTGCTTCATCGTCTCGAGGGCGACGCCGACGGCGATGAGGATCGAGGTGCCGCCGAACGCGAACGCCTTGACGTCGGCGAAGGCCAGCAGCAGCGACGGCAGCAGCGCGATCGCCGCGATGAACAGGGCCCCCGGCAGGGTGATCCGGGCCAGGATCCGGGCCAGGTACCGCTCGGTCTGGGGACCGGGCCGGATGCCGGGGATGAAGCCGCCCTGCTTGCGGATGGTGTCGGCCTGCTGGTGGGGGTCGAACGCGATCGCGGTGTAGAAGTAGGCGAAGCCGACGATCAGCAAGCCGTAGACCGCGATGTAGAGCGGCGACGACGGCTGCACCAGGTTGTCGTTCACCCACTCCTGCACGCTGACGCCCCAGCTCCCGGGGTCGGACGGCAGCACCTGGGTCACCAGCAGCGGCAGGTACAGCATCGAGCTGGCGAAGATGATCGGCACCACGCCCGACTGGTTGACCTTCAGCGGGATGTAGGTGCTCTGGCCGCCGTACATGCGGCGGCCCACGACCCGCTTGGCGAACTGCACCGGGATGCGGCGCTGGCCGTTCTCCACGATGACGATGCCGACCAGCACGATCAGGAACAGGAAGGTCAGGGGGATCAGCAGCCCCCATCCCCTGGTCACCTTGATCTGCCCGAACTGCGCCGGGATCGATGACACGACGCTGGCGAAGATCAGCAGCGACATGCCGTTGCCGATGCCGCGCTGGGTGATGACCTCACCCAGCCACATCAACATCGCGGTGCCCGCCGTGAGCACGAGCACGACCAGCATCACCCGGGGGGCGGTGAAGTTCGGCAACACGTCGACCTGGGCAGGGTTGCTGGCCCCGCCGAGCAGGCCGCCGCCGCCGTTGTGGAACAGGAACGCGAGCGCGGTCGACTGCAGCACCGCGATGGCGATGGTGAGGTACCGGGTCCACTGGGTGATCTTCCGCTGCCCGATCGCGCCCTGCTGCTGCCACTCCTCCAGCTTGGGGATCACCACCGTCAGGATCTGCATGATGATCGAGCTGGTGATGTAGGGCATGACGCCCAGGGCGAAGACGGCGAAGTTGGTGAGGCCCTGGCCGGAGAACAGCTGCAGGTAGGCGAGCACGCCGCCCGACTGCTCGGACTGCCGCTTCAGCGCCTGGATGGCGTCGAGGTCGATGCCCGGGGCGGGGATGAACGAGCCCAGCCGGTAGATGGCGATGATGGCCAGCGTGAACACGATCTTGTTGCGGAGGTCGGCGACCCTGAACATGTTCCGCAGGCTGGAAAGCACGACTTCTCCCCTTCAGCAGCGTCGGCCCGGGCGACCGGCGTGCCCCTGTGCAACGGAGTACGCCAGTCTTGCCGGTGGCACCCATCGGAGCGCAATCGGACGGGGAACCCGCCGGTCGCGGCCCGGTGGGGCCTGAAGATCAACGGTTGGCGAACTGGTTGCCCTTGGCCGGCGGGCGCCGATCGCCCCACGGCTTCGGCAACACCTCGACGGTACCGCCCGCCGCCGTGATCGCCTGCTCGGCGGCCTTGGAGAACGCGTGCGCCCTCACCGTGACCTTGCGCGACAGCTCCCCCCGGCCCAGCACCTTGACCAGGGCACCCTTGTGCGTGAGCCCGTGGGCGTGGAGGGTTTCGGGGGTGATCTCGTCGAGATCGGACGCCTCGATGGTGTCGAGGTTGATCGCCTGGTACTCGACCCGGAACGGGTTGTTGAAGCCCTTGAGCTTGGGGACCCGCATGTGGAGCGGCATCTGGCCGCCCTCGAACTGCACGGGCACCCGCCCGCGCGCCTTCTGACCCTTGGTGCCCCGGCCGGCGGTCTTGCCGCCCTTGCCGGCGATGCCGCGGCCGACCCGACGGCGGGCCTTGGTCGACCCGGCGGCCGGCTTGAGGTCATGGACCTTGATGGTCATGTGACTACTTCTCCTGGTCCTCGATGATCCGGACGAGGTGGGGGACCTTGGCGATCATCCCGCGGATCTCCGGGCGGTCGGGCAGCGTGTTGGTCTTGCCGATGCGACCGAGGCCGAGCGCCCGGAGCGTGCCCCGGTGCTTGGGCTTGGCGCCGATCCCCGAGCGCACCTGGGTGACGGTGATGTCGGCCATCACACCTGCTCCGGCTCGAGCCGGGCCCGCTCGCTGTCGCGGTAGGCCTGGACCAGCGCGCCGGGGAACAGCTCCTCGGGCGACCGGCCCCGCAGCTTGGCGACCTCGTCGGGCCGGCGCTGCGCCTTGAGGCCGGCGATGGTGGCCCGGGCCACGTTGATGTGGTTGGACGAGCCCAGCGACTTGCACAGCACGTCGCGGATGCCCGCCTCCTCGAGGATGGCGCGGGCGGCCCCGCCGGCGATCACGCCGGTACCGGGGGCGGCCGGCTTCATGAACACCCGCCCGGCGCCGGACTCGCCCGTCACCGGGTGGACGATGGTCGTGCCGGCCAGGGGGACCTTGAACAGGTTCTTGCGGGCCTCCTCGGTCCCCTTCTGGATCGCGAGGGGCACCTCCTTGGCCTTGCCGTAGCCCAGGCCGACCCGGCCGTTGCCGTCGCCGATCACCACGAGCGCGGTGAAGCTGAAGCGCCGGCCGCCCTTCACGACCTTGGCCACCCGGTTGATGTTGATGACCCGCGACTCGTGGAGCGACGCGTCGCCCGAGGCGCGGGGGTTCTCGCGGGGCTCGCGGGGCTGGCGGTCACGGGGGCCGCGGCCACCGCCGCCACCACCACCGCCCTGTCCGTTGGGCATCAGAACTCCAATCCTGCTTCGCGGGCCGCGTCGGCCACGGCCGCGACCCGGCCGTGGTAGAGGAAGCCGCCCCGGTCGAAGACGACGCGCTCGACACCCGCGTCCCTGGCGCGCTCGGCGACGAGCCGGCCGACCTTGGCGGCGGCGTCCTTGGTGGACGAGCCGGTCCGCAGGTCGGCCTCGTGGGTAGAGGCGGCGGCCAGGGTGGTGCCGGTGCGGTCGTCGATGACCTGGGCCGAGATGTGCTTGTTGGAACGGAACACGGCGAGGCGCGGCCGCTCGGCCGACCCCCGCACGTGCTTGCGCACGCGGGAGTGCCGCCGGACCCGGGCGTCGCGCTTGTACTTGGCGTTGCTGCTCATCACTTACCTGCCTTGCCAGCCTTGCGCCGGACGTGCTCGCCGGCGTAGCGGACGCCCTTGCCCTTGTAGGGCTCGGGCTTGCGCCACGCCCGGATGTCGGCGGCCACCTGGCCGACGGTCTCCTTGTCGATGCCCGACACGACGATGCGGTTCGGGGCGGGCACCTCGAAGGCGACGCCGTCGGGCGCCGTGACGTTGACCGGGTGGCTGAACCCGAGGGCGAGCTCGATCGCGCCCGGGCCCTTGGCGGTGGCCCGGTAGCCGACCCCGACGATCTCGAGCTCCTTGCGGAACCCCTCGGTCACGCCGACGACCATGTTGTTGACCAGCGACCGGACCAGGCCGTGCATGGCCCGGTTGCGGCGCTCGTCGTCGGGGCGCTCGACCACCAGCTCCTCGCCGTCCTGGCGGACGGTGATGGCACCGGGGATGTCGCGCTCGAGGGTGCCCTTGGGGCCCTTGACGGTGACGTGCGCGCCCGAGATGGCGACGTCGACGCCGCCGGGCACGGGGATGGGGGCTTTACCGATACGGCTCATTGGCGCACCCTTCGGGATGCGCGCAATGAGCCATCGGCCCTGCGGGCCGAGCAATGCACTGTGCTCATGGTTTGCTCGCTTCGCTCACTCACTGCGATCACCACACGAAGCACAGGACCTCGCCGCCGACCTTGCGCTTGCGCGCCTCGCGGTCGGACAGCAGTCCCTGGCTGGTCGAGAGCACCGCGACGCCCAGCCCGCCGAGGACCCGGGGGACCTCCGTGGAGCGGGAGTAGACGCGCAGGCCCGGCTTGGACACCCGCTTGATGCCCGAGATGGTGCGGGCACGGTCGGGGCTGTACTTCATCCTCACGTGCAGCGTGCGGCCGGGGCGGTCGACGTTCTCCTCGACCTCGTAGGCCTCGATGTAGCCCTCCGTGGCGAGGACGCCCGCCAGGGCCTCCTTCAGCTTGCTGGAGGGCATCCGCACGTCGTCGTGCATCGCGATGTTGGCGTTGCGGATGCGCGTGAGCATGTCGGCGATGGGGTCGGTCATGGTCATCGTGGGCCTCCCCTCACCAGCTCGCCTTGGTGACGCCCGGCAGCTCGCCCGCGTGCGCGAGCTCGCGCAGGCAGACCCGGCACAGGCCGAACCTGCGGAACACGGCGTGCGGACGGCCGCACCGCCGGCAGCGCGTGTAGGCGCGCACCTTGAACTTCGGCTTGCGCTGCTGCTTGTTGATGAGCGCTTTCTTCGCCATGTGTCACTGACCCTCGCGCTTGAACGGGAAACCCATCGCCAGCAGCAGGGCACGCCCCTCGGCGTCGCTGCCGGCCGTGGTCACGATGGTGATGTCCATGCCACGGGGCTGGTCGATGCTGTCGTAGTCGATCTCGGGGAACACCAGCTGCTCGGTCAGGCCGAACGTGTAGTTGCCATTGCCGTCGAAGCTCCGGGGGTTCAGGCCCCGGAAGTCGCGGATGCGGGGGATGGCGATCGAGATCAGTCGGTCCATGAACTCCCACATGCGGTCACCCCGCAGCGTGACCTTGGCGCCGATGGCGTTGCCCTCGCGGAGCTTGAAGCCGGCGATCGACTTCTTGGCCCGGGTCACGACCGGCTTCTGGCCGGTGATGGTGGTGAGGTCGCGCACGGCGCCCTCGAGCAGTGAGGCCTGGGCCGTGGCGGCGCCGACGCCCATGTTGAGGACGACCTTGGAGAGCCTGGGCACCTGCATGACGTTGCCGACGCCGAGCTCGTCCTGGAGCCGGGCGCGGAGCGTGTCGTCGTACCGGGCCTTGAGCCGGGGCACGACCCGTTCGCGGGTGGTGGTGTCGGTCACGTGATCTCACCTCCGCACTTCTTGCAGACGCGCACCTTCTGACCGGCGGCGTCGATCGTGTAGCCGACCCGGGTCGGCCGGTTGCACGACGGGCACACGAGCGCCACGTTCGACACCGGCAGCGGCATGTCCTTGTCGATGATGCCGCCCTGCTGGGTGGCCCGGGTGGGCCGCTGGCTCTTGCGGGCGACGTTGACCCCGTCGACGATCACCTTGCCTTCGCGGGGCAGGGCGCGCATGACGTTGCCCTCCTTGCCCCGGTCCTTGCCGGTGAGGACGCGGACCCGGTCGCCCTTGCGGATCTTCAGACCTGCCATCACAGGACCTCGGGTGCGAGAGAGACGATCTTCATGAACCGCTTGTCGCGCAGCTCGCGGCCCACCGGGCCGAAGATGCGGGTGCCGCGCGGGTTGCGATCGGGGTTGATCAGCACCGCGGCGTTCTCGTCGAAGCGGATGTAGCTGCCGTCGGGGCGACGGCGCTCCTTCTTGGTGCGGACGACGACGCACTTGACGACGTCGCCCTTCTTGACGGACGCGCCGGGGATGGCGTCCTTGACGGTGGCCACGAAGATGTCGCCGATCGAGGCGTAGCGCCGGCGGGAGCCGCCGAGCACCTTGATGACGAGCACCTCCTTGGCGCCGCTGTTGTCGGCGACCTTGAGGCGGGACTCCTGCTGAATCATGGCCTACTTCGCCCTCTCCAGGATCTCGACGAGCCGCCACCGCTTCTGCTTCGACAGGGGGCGGGTCTCGACGATGCGGACCCGGTCGCCGACGCGCAGCTCGTTGTTCTCGTCGTGCGCGTAGAGCCGGCTGGTCCGGACCATGGTCTTCTTGTAGAGCGGGTGCGGCTTGCGGGTGGTCACGACGACGACGGCGGTCTTGTCCATCGACGTCGAGGCGACCACGCCCTCACGGACCTTGCGCGCCGAGCGCTCGGGGGTGGTGGTCTCTGCCATCACGCGTTCTCCTGGGTGAGCGCCTCGGCGGCCGCGATCTCGCGGGCGCGGAGCTCGGTCTCGAGCCGGGCGATGTCCTTGCGCACCTGGCCGATGCGCGTGTAGTTGGTGAGCTGCCCGGTGGCGAGCTGGAAACGGAGCTTGAACAGCTGGTCCTTGGCGTCGCGGACCTGGTCGAGCAGGGCGCCGTCGTCGAGGTCGTGGAAGTTGGCCTTCGCCATCAGAACGCGTCCTCCTTGGTGACGAAGCGGGCCTTGATCGGCAGCTTCTGGATGGCGCGCTCGATGGCGGCCCGGGCGATGGTGGCGTCCGGGTAGGACAGCTCGAACAGCACCCGGCCCGGCTTGACGACGGCGACCCAGTGCTCCGGGTTGCCCTTGCCCGATCCCATCCGGGTCTCCGCCGGCTTCTGGGTGACGGGCTTGTCGGGGAAGATGTTGATCCACACCTTGCCGCCACGCTTGATGTGGCGGGTCATGGCGATACGGGCGGCCTCGATCTGGCGGGCGGTGACCCAGCCGGGCTCGAGGGCCTGGATGCCGAACTCGCCGAAGATGACGTCGGTGCCGCCCTTGGCGGTGCCCTTCATCCGGCCCCGGTGGTGCTTGCGGTGCGCGACCTTGCGCGGCATCAACATGTCACTCGTCCCCCGGTCGGAAGTGGGGCGTCTCGTGGTGGTCGTGCACCCGGCGCTCGATCTCCTCCTCCTCGGCGAGGAGGCGCTCGAGCTCGGGGTCGGCCTCCTTGATGAGGGGCTCGTGCTCGGCGGCCTCCTCGGCCGGGACGGTCTCGGCGGGGCGCCGGCGGGAGCCGGCCGACGACGACACGACGCGCTTGCCGCCGGCCTGGGTGGCGGCGCCGCCCGAGGTCTCCCCGACGGCCATGGCGGCCTCACGGGAGATCTTCTCCTCGGTCTGCTGCTTGTAGGGCAGCACGTCACCCTTGTAGAGCCACACCTTCACGCCGATGCGCCCGGCGGTCGTGCGGGCCTCGCGGAAGCCGTAGTCGATGTCGGCCCGGAGCGTGTGGCGGGGGACGCGGCCCTCGCGGTAGCTCTCGGTGCGCGCCATCTCGGAGCCGCCGAGGCGGCCCGAGCACTGCACCTGGATGCCCTGCGCGCCGGCCTTCTGGGCGTTCTGCACGGCTCGCTTCATGGCCCGCCGGAACGCGACCCGGGCGGCCAGCTGGTCGGCGACGCCCTGGGCGATGAGAGCGGCGTCGAGCTCGGGCTGCTTGATCTCCTGGATGTTGAGCTGCACCTTGGGGTTGGACGTGATCTTGGCCAGCCCGCCGCGCAGGCGGTCGGCCTCGCTGCCCCGGCGCCCGATGACGATGCCCGGGCGGGCGGTGTGCACGTCGACCCGCAGGCGGTCGCGGGTCCGCTCGATCTCGACCCGGCTGATGGCGGCGTGGGGCAGCTCGCTCATCAGGTAGTCGCGGATCTTCCAGTCCTGGATGACGTTGTCGCTGTACTGCTCGCGCTCGGCGAACCAGCGCGACTTCCAGTCGGTGGTGACGCCGAGCCGGAAGCCGTACGGGTTGACCTTCTGGCCCATCAGTGCACCTCCGGCGCACTGATGGGCTTCTTCTTTGCCGTCGGCAAGGCTTCGCCGCCTCCGGCGCATGCAACGCCTCGGTTGTCTCGCATGAGTTCGTCCACGGCTCAGGCCTCGTTCTTCTCGTCGTTCTCGTCTGCCGTCTCGGCGACGATCTCGTCCTCGGTGTCGTCGTCGGCCTCGTCGACCTCTTCCGCCTCGTCGGCGGCCTCCTCGGCCTCCTCGACCATCTCGTCGGTGGGCTCGCCCGTGGTGGGCTCGTCCTCGAGCATCTCGTCCTCGAGCACCTCGTCGGCGGGCTCGGGCTCGGCGGGGGCCTCGGTCTCGGGGGTGACCGACTCGCCGCGGCTGCGGGCGACCCGGGCCCGGCGGGACTCGCCGCCCCGGCGGCCCCGGCGGGCCGACGGCGCCTGGGCCGCGCCCGCCGCCTGGCGGGCCTCGACCTTGGCGGCCATCTCGGCCGGCATGGGGCTGACGAGGATCGTGATGTGGCACATCCGCTTGCGGATGCGGGTGGCCCGACCCCGGGCCCGCGGCCGCCAGCGCTTGAGGGTTGGGCCCTCGTCCGCGTAGCAGGCCGACACGTACAGGGTGTCGACGTCGAGCTCGTCGTTGTGCTGGGCGTTGGCGATGGCCGAGGCCAGGCACTTGCCGACGACCACCGACGCGCCCCGCTCGGTGAACTGCAGCACCTCGGCCGCCTCGCCCACCGGCAGCCCGCGGATGAGGTCGAGGACCTCGCGGGCCTTGGTGGCCGACATGCGGACGTGGCGGACCTGGGCGCGGGTGCCCGGCCGCTCGTTGGTACGGGTGGCGACCATCACCGCCTCCCCCGCACGGCCTTCTCCTGGCCGGCGTGGTAGCGGAAGGTGCGCGTGGGGGCGAACTCGCCGAGCTTGTGGCCGACCATCGCCTCGGTGACGTACACGGGCACGTGCTTGCGCCCGTCGTGGACGGCCACGGTGTGGCCGACCATGTCGGGGATGATGGTCGAGCGGCGCGACCAGGTCTTGATGACCTTCTTCTCGTTCTTGGAGTTGAGGGCGTCGACCTTCCGGAGCAGGTGCTCGTCGACGAAGGGGCCCTTCTTGAGTGAACGCGGCATCTCGGGTTACCTCCGCGCGCCACGCGTGCGGCGGCGACGAACGATGAGCTTGTCGGACGGCTGGTTCTTCTTGCGGGTGCGGCCCTCGGGCTGGCCCCAGGGCGACACCGGGTGGCGGCCACCCGACGACTTGCCCTCGCCGCCACCCAGCGGGTGGTCGACCGGGTTCATGGCCACGCCGCGGGTCTGGGGGCGGACGCCCTTCCACCGGTTGCGGCCGGCCTTGCCGATCTTGATGAGCTCGTGCTCGGGGTTGCCGACCTCGCCCACCGTGGCCCGGCAGTCGATCGAGACCCGGCGCATCTCCGTTGAGGGCAGGCGGAGGGTGGCGTAGGCGCCCTCCTTGGCCAGCAGCACGACCGACGAGCCGGCCGAGCGGGCCAGCTTGCCGCCGCCGCCGGGCTGGAGCTCGATGTTGTGGACGGTGGTGCCGACGGGGATGTAGCGCAACGGCAGCGCGTTGCCCGGGCGGATCTCCGAGCCCTGGCCCGACTGGAGCGTGTCGCCGACCACCACGCCCCGGGGCGCGAGGATGTCGGCCTTCTCGCCGTCGAGGTAGTGGAGCAGCGCGATGCGGCACGACCGGTTGGGGTCGTACTCGATGGCAGCGACCTTGGCGGGCACGCCGTCCTTGGTCCGCCGGAAGTCGATGACGCGGTAGCGCTGCTTGTGGCCGCCGCCGCGGTGGCGGGCGGTCTTGCGGCCGTGGACGTTGCGGCCGCCGGTGGAGGACTTCTTCGCTACCAGCGACTTCTCGGGACGGTCGCGGGTGACCTCGGAGAAGTCGGCGACGGTCTGGAACCGGCGGCCCGGGCTGGTGGGCTTGCGCTTGCGGAGTGCCATCAGTTCGGCCTCATCAATCCTGGAACAGGTCGATCGTGTCGCCCTCGACGAGGGTGACGATCGCCCGCTTGGTGTCGGGACGCTTGCCGTAGGTGAACGTCCGGCGGTTGCGCTTGCGCTTGCCCTGCCGGTTGAGCGTGTTCACCTTGGAGACCCGGACGTCGAAGATGGCCTGCACGGCGTCGCGGATCTCGGGCTTGGAGGCGTCGGGGTGCACGGTGAACGTGTAGACCCCCTCCTCCATCAGGGCGTAGGACTTCTCGCTCACGACCGGAGCGACGATCACGTCACGGGGGTCCTTCACTTGTCGCTCCCCTCGGCGGTGCGGGTGGCGGGCAGCGATGCCTGGGTGAACACGACCCAGTCGCTGACCAGCACGTCGTAGGCGTTGAGCTCGCCGGAGGTGAGCACGTGGACGTGGCCCACGTTGCGAAGGCTCTTCCAGACGGGCACGTCGGCCTCGTCGCGGGTGAGCACGACCAGCACCCGGCCGTCGACGCCGAGCTTGCCGAGCACCTCGACGGCGGCCTTGGTGCTGGGGGCCTCGATTCCCCAATCGTCGAGCACGACCACCTTGCCGTCGGCCTGCCGGTCGGACAGGGCCGAGGCGAGCGCAGCCCGGATCATCTTCTTGGGGGTCCGCTGGGCGTAGCTCCGGGGCTTGGGGGCGTGGCTGACGCCGCCGCCGCGCCACTGGGGAGACCGGATGGAGCCCTGGCGGGACCGGCCGGTGCCCTTCTGGCGCCACGGCTTGGCGCCGCCGCCTCGGACCTCGGCCCGGGTGAGGGTCGACTGGGTGCCGGCCCGCCGGGCGGCGAGCTGGGCGGTGACGACCTGGTGCATGAGCGGGATGTTGGGCTCGACGCCGAAGTACGCGTCGTCGAGGTCGACGCTGGCGCCGGCCTTGCCCGCCGCGGTCGTGAGCTTCACGGACGCCATCGTCAGCTCCCCTTGGTGGCGTTGCGGACGAGGACGATGCCGCCCTTGGGCCCGGGAACCGAGCCCTTGACCAGCAGGAGGTCGCGCTCGGCGTCGGACTCGACAACGGTGAGGTTGAGGGTCGTGGTCTTCTGGCCACCGGCCCGGCCGGCCATGCGGGTGCCCCGGAAGACGCGGGACGGGGTGGCGCAGGCGCCGATGGCGCCGGGCGCCCGGTGGACCCGGTGGGTGCCGTGGCTGGACCCGAAGCCGGAGAAGCCGTGGCGCTTCATCACGCCGGTGAAGCCCTTGCCCTTGCTGACCGACGTGACGTCGACGAGCTCGCCCTGGGCCAGCAGGTCGGCGCCGATCTCCTGGCCGACCTCGTACTCGCTGACGTCGTCGAGCCGCAGCTCGACCAGGCTGGTGCCGGGCTCGACCCCGGCCTTGTCGTACTGCCCGGCGACGGGCTTGGTGAGCTTCGACGCCCTCTTCGTCCCGAAGGTGACCTGGAGCGCGCTGTACCCGTCGCGCTCGTGCGTCTTGACCTGGACCACGCGGCAGGGGCGCACGCGCAGCACGGTGACCGGGACGATCTTGTTGTCGTCGTCCCACACCTGCGTCATGCCGACCTTCTCGCCGACGATCGCTCTTGTGGCCATGGCGGCTACGTCTTTCTCTGCGGTTCACGCGAACGCTCCGCTCGGGAGGTTCCCGGCGGAGCGCCTGACTCGGTTGTGCCACGCGGTTCCCGTGGAGACGGGCCTGCGCGGACGTCGGTTGGATGAGTCCTACTGGTATCCGTCGGACTGCCTCGGGCGAAGCGTCCTGCGCTCGGGCCGACCCGTCAGTCGAGATCGGCTACGCGCACGGCCTCGCAATGATAGCGACCTGCCCATTCGGAGTCCAACGTGCGGGCCGGGCGGCGGGACACGACAGGCAGTGGTCGCCTGCTCACAGAACCCGAGCACGGGCCGCTGCCGCTCCACTAGGGTGCCGGGCCATGCCGTTCGGCCGCAAGAAGCCGTCGCGGGGCCGCGATCCCTTCGCCCACCTGGCAGACGAGCGCCGGGCGGCGGAGTCCGAGGCCTGGTTCCTGGCGCCCGACGACGGCCCGGTGCTCGACGTCGAGACCGGCATCTCGTCCAACATCTCCTCCGAGGACCTCGACGACGACGCCTGACGGCGGCCCAGGCATGTGGGCGCTCGTGGGCGAGCGCGGGTCAGACAGTGTCAATAACGTGTCGCGCGTCACATCCCCGACCGCCCCGACCACGTCCGCATGCAGAACGGCGGCTGTCACCCGGTCGACGGCTGCCTCGACGGCGACGACTTCGCCGGCGCCGACTTCCAGTTCCTGGCAGCCAACGTCGTGTCCGAGGGCCGGGGCAAGACGCTGTTCCCGCCCTTCGCCATCGAGAAGTTCGAGGCCAACACGCATGTCGCCTTCATCGTCATGACGCTGGAGGGCACGCCCACCATCGTGACGCCCGAGGGCGTCGAGGGCTTCGACTTCCTCGACGAGGCCGACACGGCCAACGCGCTCGTCCCCAGGCTGAGGCGCCAGGGCGTCGAGAACATCGTCGTCCTGCTGCACGAGGGCGGCATCCCCACCGGCGGCTACAACTCGTGCCCCGGCATCTCGGGCCCGATCGTCGACATCGTCAACCGGCTCGACCCGGAGATCGACGCCGTCATCAGCGGCCACACGCACACCGCCTACAACTGCGTGATCAACGGCATCCCGGTCACCAGCGCGGCTTCGTTCGGCCGCCTGATCACCGACATGGACCTGACGATCGACCGGCGGACGAAGGAGATCACCTCGATCACCGCCAACAACGGCATCGTCACCCGGACCGTGCCCACGGACGGCTTCATCACGGCGCTGATCAGCCGGTACAAGGCCATCAGCGACCCGCTGGCCAAGCGGGTGATCGGGTCGATCACCGCCGACATCACCCGGGCCGCGACGCCCGCCGGCGAGTCCGCGCTCGGCGACGTGATCGCCGACAGCCAGCTGCGGGCGACCACGCCCCCCGAGCTGGGCGGCGCCGTGGCGGCGTTCATGAACCCGGGCGGCATCCGCGCCGAGCTGCTGTTCGCGGCGAGCGGGGCGGAGGGCGACGGCAACGTCACCTACGAGGAGGCGTTCACCGTCCAGCCGTTCGGTAACAGCCTGGTCACGATGACCCTGACCGGCGCCCAGATCGAGACGATGCTCGAGCAGCAGTTCTGCGGGATCAACGCCTCGTTCAACCGGGTGCTGCAGCCGTCGGCCGGCTTCACCTACACCTGGAACGGCGCCGCCGCCGGTGCCGCCGACTGCGCGAGCGCCGACGCGGTCGACCCCGCCACCATCGCCATCGGCGGCGTGCCCGTCGACCCGGGCGGGACGTACCGGATCACGGTCAACAGCTTCCTGGCCACGGGCGGCGACGGGTTCGCGGTGCTCAACAGCGGCACCGACCGCCTCGGCGGGGCGGTCGACCTCGACGCCCTGGAGGCCTACTTCGTCGCGAACCCGAACGGGGTCTCGCCCGGCCCCCGCGACCGCATCACCCGGGTGAACTGACGGTCCCGTTGCTCCCGGGGGCCGGACACCGGCCCCCCGGGCGGCACGGCACTAGGCCTGCTGGATCTTGATCTCGATGTCGACGCCGGCGGGCAGCTCGATGCGCTGCAGCGAGTCGACCGTCTTCGGGGTCGGCTCGAGGATGTCGAGCAGGCGCTTGTGGATGCGCATCTCGAAGTGCTCGCGGCTGTCCTTGTCCTTGTGCGGTGAGCGGATGACCGTGAACCGGTGCTTCTCGGTCGGCAGCGGGATCGGGCCCCGGATGGTGGCCTGGGTGCGAAGGACCGTCTCGACGATCTTCTTCGTCGACTGGTCGATGACCTCGTGGTCGTACGCCTTCAGGCGAATGCGGATCTTCTGCTTCTCAGCCATCTCACTCACTTTTCAAGGAACGGATCGCCCGGAGGCGGACAGGCAACGCTACCGGAGCGGGCCTCCCGCTGCCAATGCCGGTCCCGCAGCCGCCCGAACTGGGTCGGCTTGATCGCGTCCCACGCGACCATCCCGACCCAGTTCACCGCTGCCGACGTCGATGGTCCGTGAACGGCAGCGTTACTTGAGGATCTTGGTGACGCGGCCGGAGCCGACGGTGCGGCCGCCTTCGCGGATGGCGAACAGGAGGCCTTCGTCCATGGCGATGGGGGCGATGAGCTCCACGGTCATCTCGGTGTTGTCCCCGGGCATGCACATCTCGACC
>JBKPHT010000457.1:0-3281 GCA_046730015.1 Actinomycetota bacterium | reverse complement strand
TCGATCCTCAAGCCGATGCTGGCCCGGGGCGAGCTGCAGACGATCGGCGCCACCACGCTCGACGAGTACCGCAAGCACCTGGAGAAGGACGCGGCACTCGAGCGGCGCTTCCAGAAGATCACGGTCGACGAGCCCACCGTGGCCCACACGATCGAGATCCTGAAGGGCCTGCGCGACAGCTACGAGGCGCACCATCGGGTGACCATCACCGACCAGGCGCTCGTGGCCTCGGCCAACCTGGCCGACCGCTACATCTCCGACCGGTTCCTGCCCGACAAGGCCATCGACCTCATCGACGAGGCCGGCAGCCGCCTCCGCATCAAGCGGATGCAGACCCCGGCCGACTACAAGGACCTCGAGAACGAGCTCGCCGGGGTCGTCGAGTCGAAGAAGAAGGCCGTCGAGTCACAGGACTTCGAGGAGGCCGGCCGCCTCCGCGACGCCGAGAAGGAGCTCCTGGCCCGCAAGGAGACCAAGGAGCGCGAGATCAAGGACTCGGGCGTCGACCTCTTCGACGAGGTCGACGAGGAGGCCATCGCCGAGGTCCTCTCGGTGTGGACCGGCATCCCCGTCTACAAGCTCACCGAGGAGGAGACCCAGAAGCTCCTCCGCATGGAGGACGAGCTGCACAAGCGGGTCGTCGGCCAGGAGGACGCCATCAGGGCGGTCAGCCAGGCCATCCGGCGCACCCGTGCCGGCCTCAAGGACCCCAAGCGGCCCAGCGGGTCGTTCATCTACCTGGGCCCGTCCGGCGTCGGCAAGACCGAGCTGGCCAAGACCCTGGCCGAGTTCCTGTTCGGCGACGAGGCCTCGCTCATCCAGCTCGACATGTCCGAGTACATGGAGAAGCACACGGTCTCCCGCCTCGTCGGCTCGCCCCCGGGCTACGTCGGCTACGAGGAGGGCGGTCAGCTCACCGAGGCCGTCCGGCGCAAGCCGTTCTCGGTGGTGCTGTTCGACGAGATCGAGAAGGCCCACCCCGACGTGTTCAACACGCTGCTCCAGATCCTGGAGGAGGGGCGCCTCACCGACGCCCAGGGCCGGTCGGTCGACTTCCGCAACACCGTGCTGATCATGACCTCCAACCTGGGCACCGCCGACCTCCGCAAGGCGTCGGTCGGCTTCGCCCGGTCCGACGAGGCCGTCTCCTATGAGAAGATGAAGGAGAAGGTCAACGACGCCCTCAAGCTGCACTTCCGTCCCGAGTTCCTGAACCGGATCGACGACACGATCGTGTTCCACGAGCTCACCAAGGAAGAGGTCACCCAGATCGTCGACCTGATGGTGGCCCGCGTGCAGCGCCAGCTGGAGGGCCAGGGCCTGGGCCTGGAGCTCACGCAGGAGGCCAAGTACCTGCTCGCCGACAAGGGCTACGACCCCCAGCTCGGCGCCCGGCCGCTGCGCCGGGCCATCCAGCGGATGGTCGAGGACCCGGTGTCCGAGAAGCTGCTGCTCAAGGAGCTGCGGGCCGGCGAGATCGTGGTCGTCGACGTCGAGGACGACGAGAACGGCGAGAAGGTGATCGTGTTCCGGTCGGT
The DNA here is from genome assembly GCA_046730015.1 of Actinomycetota bacterium. Taxonomy (GTDB): domain Bacteria; phylum Actinomycetota; class Acidimicrobiia; order Acidimicrobiales; family VFJN01; genus ZC4RG19. The sequence continues at coordinate 1,743 of JBKPHT010000457.1, read as the reverse complement.
CGAGGGCTTCAGCCCGCCGCCGATGGAGCTGGCCGAGGCCGGCGCCCCGCCGCCCGCCGACACCTGATCCGTCCGTTCCACAGTCACCCAGGGGCCGCCTCCGGGCGGCCCCTGGCGCGCGTCTAGAGTCGCCGATCCGACCCATGTCACGCTCCCTCCGCCTCCTCCCATGCCTCGCCGCCGTCGTGCTGGCGTCGGCGTGCGAGGTGCGGACGGCGGTCACAGTCGACGTCGAGGAGGACGGCTCGGGCGCGGTCGAGGTGGCGGCCGGGCTCGACGACGACGCGCTGTCCCGGGTGCCCGACCTCGACGACGACGGCACGTCGGATTCGGCCGACCTGGCCGCCCTCGTCCGCACCGACGACCTGGTGGCGGCCGGCTGGTCCGTCGACGGGCCGGACCCCGACGACGACGGCCTGACCTGGGTGCGGGTGACCAAGCCGTTCGGCACGCCCGAGGAGGCCGACGCCGTTCTGGCCGAGGTCGCCGGGCCGGACGGGCCGCTGCGCGACCTGCACGTCACCCGATCCGAGTCGTTCGGGCGGACGGAGCTGGCGTTCTCCGGCACGGCCGACCTCCGGGGCGGCCTGGAGGCGTTCGGGGACGCCGGCCTGGCCGCGGCGCTCGACGGTGAGCCGCTGGGCGAGGACGCGGCGGCGATCGAGGCCCGCATCGGGCGGCCGCTGGCCGAGGCGGTGCCGGTCGAGATCACCGCCCACCTGGCCGGCGACGACGTTACCTGGACGCCCCGGCTGGGCGAGGGCCCGCTGGACATGGCGTCGGACAGCACGCTCTACCACTGGCCGGCGCTGACGCTGGTGGTGGTTGCCGGCCTGTGCCTGCTGGCACTGGCCGTGGTGCTGCTCGACCGGCTCCGGCGGCGCCTGCCGGGCCGTCAGCGGCGGGCGTAGATCGTGACGTCCTGGCCGGTGAACACCGCCCGCCAGCGGTCCTCGATGGCGGCGCGGGCGGTCGGGTCGGCGGCCAGCCAGCGCTGGTCGACGGCCAGCCGGGTGACGCCGTAGGCGCGCAGGAGCGACTCGGCGTCATCGTCGGGGTACGACCGCATGAGGATCTCGAGGTCGTCGTAGCCGGGCGGGAAGAACCCGGAGTAGCCGTTCACGGTGGTGGCGCCGGCGTCGAGCACGCCGAGCATGTGCCGGACGGTCGGCTCGTAGAACTCGACGCCGCCCTCGGCCGGGAAGGGCACGTGGGCGAGCACGTCCTCCCCGCCGCCCGCGGGCGGGTTGTCGGCCACCCAGGCGGCCCAGTCGGGGGTGGCGTCGTCCCAGGTGAACAGCCGGACCGGCATCACCCCGGTCTCGGCCACGGCCAGCCCCACCACGGCGACGGCCCCGGCCGCGCCCACCCCCGCCCGGCGCCCGCGGGCGCCCGATCCCGCCCGGTCGCCGGCCCAGCGCCACAGGCGGTCGAGGGCGAAGCCGGCGAGCCCGACGAGGAACACCTGGGTGAGCACGTCGAACCGGAACGGGCTGCGCAGCGACTCGAACCCGGGGACCACGTCCCGGACGACGTCGTAGGGTCGGAACCCCGCGAGGTCGAGGTGGAGCCCGAGGCTGAGCGTCCGGGCCAGCAGCAGGCCGGCGAGCAGGAACCAGAGCCTTCGCCGGCGGTCGGTGGGGTCGACCGTGCCGCCGGCCGGCTCGCCGTCGCCGCCCGGCCGGTCGTCCGTGGCGACGGCCGTGGCCACCGCCCCGGCCGCCACCGCGGCTGGTCCCTCGC
>JBKPHT010000456.1:0-3212 GCA_046730015.1 Actinomycetota bacterium | reverse complement strand
GACGCGGTATGACACCGCAAGAGACTGGAGGCCAGAGCAGTGAGTGAGCTTCAGGGCATCGCTCGGTACAAGTTTCACGAGGGCAAGGTCGAGGAGTACAAGCGCTTGTCCGCTCAATCCATGGAGATCGTGCGGACCAAGGACAACGGAACGCTGCAGTACGAGATCTACTTCAGCGACGATCAGTCCGAATGCATCGTCCTCGAGCGGTACAGGGACTCCGAGGCGCTCATCGAGCACCTCGCGAACCTTGGCGACATAGGAGAGGCAATGCTTGCGACGGGATCGGTCTCCGGCGAACTCCTTGGTGAGCCGAGCGCAGAGCTCAGAGCGAACTTGGCTGGCAGCCCGGTTCGTCTCTTCACGCCCTTCCTGTCAAAGTGACACCGCTCGCCGGCTTGGGCGAGGCTGCTCCGAGCTCCTTGAAACGCTGTGCCAGGTGGGTGCTGCTGACGCCGGTGGCCACGCTCAGGTCGCCGATCGCCACCGCTCCCGCGGACGCCGCGATGACGCTGCTCGTGTGGCGGACCAGCCCCAGGCCGGGGGTCTCGCAGAGCCGTCGCATCAGCTCGTCCTCGAGCAGCGTCAGCATCTCGTGCGGTCCGGCCGCCGCGGCCAGCCGGTCCCGCAGCTCAGCAACGGCGGGGCGACCAGACCTGCTCCACGATCACCGGCCGGTCGCACAGCTCAGCCGCAGGCATCGACAGGAACGGCGCCAGCCCCCACGGCTTGACGTGCACGCCGACTGACCGGGTCCCCGGTGGATAGCCGAACTCGAAGGCGCGGGTGGGCGTGGTGACCACACAGCCGTCGGCGTACTCGGCCGTCTCGATGTCAGTGCCGGCGCGTATGCGGAACGGCGCCCCGAGGTTGAGGATGAGCACCGCCGACGGCATCGGCGGCAGCGTCAGCCGGGGGTACGGCGGCGGCGTGCCCTCCAGGTAGTAGAGGTGGTGGAGCAGCCCGTCCAGCGGCGGTCGCGGCACTCTGGACACGTATTCCACCCGTCACAGCATCGCCGCCGCACGGAGCGGGCCGCCAGGACGTCGTACGCCCTGAGTCGCGGAACTGCCGGACCTCGACACACGCACAAGTCGCGGTCGAAACATCGCGACGGGTTCAAGGCGCATGTCGCGGTGGAGCCGGAGACCGGGATCATCACCGGGGTCGATCTGCACCCGGCGAATGCCGGCGACGGGACTGGTGGCGTCGCGGTGCTCGTCGGCGAAGAGCCGGGGCCAGAGGCGCTCGGCGACTCTGCACACGGCTCAGGCTAGACTCGTGCCGACCTCGCCGAAGCGGGATACACCGCGGTGATCAACCCGTGACCGACCGCCCGGAACCCGGCGGTAGAGGGCACCCCGGCTGGACAGCCGCTGGCAATATGTGGCGCGCGGTATGGGCCGTTGTCGAGTGGGCCGGGATGCCCGATACCAGGGGTCCGCTGAGGAGCGTTACCGAGTGCCTCGACCGGGTGGGGTGAGCTGACTCATTCTCCGCCCGCCTGTCCTGGAGGGGGCTCCCGTTCGGGAAGCCCGAACGCGGTGCCGTCGTGCCCCCAGACTGCCGCTCCGATCGATCAAGGGAAGGGCCCCTCGTCGGACTCGCTCGCCCACACCTGGAGAGACGGCGGTGAGCAAAAAGGGACGCACGCTTCCCGGGGGGTTGGCGTCACACGTCGGGGAGCACGGGGATCGGGGCCCGGCAGTCGCAGGCCTCGTCGGGTGTGTAGTTGATGATGTTGCCGCGGCTGTCGCGTTCGACTTGGCAGCACGCGGTGAGGAGCTTCCTGAGCTCGACTCGTGCGCGCTGTACGCGGGACTTCATCCCTGAGGTGGACAGGCCAAGACGAGCCGCTGCCTGCGCTTGGGTCAAGCCGTCGAGTTCGGTCAGCGTGAGGGCCTGGCGGTGGATGGCCGGCAGCCGCTCCAGCAACGGGCGAACGCAGGCGGCAAGCTCGCCCCGTAGCTCAGCCGCCGCCAGGTCCGGCGGGCGCAATTCCTGGCCGTCGAGCGCGAGCCCCGACGGCCGTTCTCGCCGCACCGGCGCCCGGCGATAGTGGTCGGCGATCGCGTTACGGGCGATCCGGTGGACCCACGCTCCGACCGCGGGCGCCCGTGTCACCTCGGCCGCATGGCGGTGAATGCGGATGACGACCTCTTGCAGGATGTCCTCGGCGGTGGTGCGATCAGAAACGCGCCGAGCGATGAACCCGAGCAGCCGCTCGTGGAACTCCTGCCAGATCACCTCGGCGTCGAGCGCGGCGGGTTGATGCTCCGGGCTCACCGGCACCCACACCCCGCCTCGGCCGCATCGCCGCAGCAGGCGCGCTGGCTCGACGAGGCCGATCCTGCCTTGCCGGCAAAGAAGCGGGCCAGGTTCTCGGGCAGCTGGTAGTGGGCCGGTCTGGTCGCGCCCGACGCCGGCGTGCCGCCGTACACCCGGCGCAGGATGGCGTCGACGACCATGGCCACCGGCGGCTCGGTGTACTCGACGCCGCCGTGGACCCAGACGCGACAGGCGGTCTGGGCGCCGCAGCCGTCGGTGCACGCCTCCGAGCCGCACGAGCTCTCGTGCAGCTCGAGGGCGATGTCGTATCCGTCGACTCGGATCGTGGGCGAGCTCACGAAGCGCAACGCACGCGCCTGCTCCGCCGACTCCACCAGCACCTTGTTGACTTCGACCTCAGTGCCGGACGCTCGCAGCACGTCACCCACCGCCTCGAGCGCCGACTCGAGGCTCCGGTCGGCGCCGAGACAGCGGGTGCAGGTCGTAAGGTCCAGAAACAGGAAGTCGATCCGCACCCTGTCCAGGATGTGCGGACCAGCAGCGGGGGCGATCGGCAGGGCGCTCATCTCGGATCCTCTCGTCGGGCGAATTCTCTCACCCACACAGACGGTGCGGGCCCGGGAAGGACGCACAGGTCCCGCCGCCCGGCCGAGGCGTCCTTTTCCGGGTTCCAGCGTCTCATCTCGTGAGGGGCCGAACCCGAGGAGGTGGGATGAGGGACATCAGCGGTGCGTCCGCCCGAGAGCGACTGCTGTCCGGGCTGCCGGTCACCGAGCGACGGCTGCAACTGGCCGGGGTCTCCACTGCCGTGCTGGAAGGCGGTGACGGCCCACCGATCGTCTTGCTGCAGGGGGAGTTCGCGGCCGTGTGGATGCGGGTGATCCCGGACCTGGTGACGACCCACCGTGTCATCGCCCCCGACC
>JBKPHT010000455.1:0-7088 GCA_046730015.1 Actinomycetota bacterium | reverse complement strand
TCCTCGCCCGCCCGGCGGGCCGGGCACAGGGTGGCCAGGTCGACCGGGTCGACCCGGAAGCCGCCATCGCCGGTGGCCGCCACGTGCTTTCGCAGCGCCGGCCCGAACCGGTCGGGGTCGCCGTAGCTCGCCAGCGCCATGACCTTGTACTCGTCGGACGACCGGCGGAACCCGAGGTGGGCCGTCACCTCCTCGTACAGCAGGCCCAGCGAGTGGGGGAGGCGCTGGGTGGCGAGCACGTCGAGCCGGCCGTCGTGCCACCGGCCGCCGAGGTGGGAGGCCACCTCGCCCCGCCCGTCGAGCACCAGCACGGCCGAGGTCGGGGCCGGGGCGGCGACGCAGGCCGACGCCGCGTGGGCGATGTGATGGGCGACATGGTCGACCCCGTCGACCCGCAGCCCCGGCAGGGCGGTGGCCAGGAAGTGCGGCACCCGCCGGGCGTAGAGGGTCCGGAGGGGCTCCCACTCGTCGTCGGTCACCCGGGCGACCGTCGGGACGGCCGCCGGCGCGACCAGGTCGGGGTCGTAGGAATAGGCGACCGCGTCGACGTCGCCCGCCTCCCGGCCGGCTTCGGCCAGGCACCACCGCATCGCCTCGACCGGTAGCTCCCAGGCCGAGAACGGCACCGGCGCCTTGCCGTGCTTGCGCCGGCTGAACCGCTCCTCCTCGGCCGCGGCCACCGTCTCCCCGTCGACCACCAGGGCGGCCGCGGGGTCGTGGAACACGGCGTTGACGCCGAGGATGGTCGCCATCACGCTCCTCCGGGGTCGGGACGGGCGGCGGGCGTCACGACTGGCAGCCCGCCCGCTCGAAGGCCAGGCACAGCAGGTGGACGACCACCTGCTGGACGTCTTGGACGCTCGGGGTGTCGGGGCAGGGGACGGCCAGCAGCTCGTCGCACGCGTCCCCGAGCGGGTTGGGCCCCGGGCCGGTCGAGGCCCAGGTGACGAGACCGAGGTCCCGGGCCGTGACCGTCGCCCGCACCAGGTTGCGGCTCCGCCCCGACGTCGACAGGGCGAGCAGCACGTCGCCGGGCCGCCCGTGGGCGGCGACCTGGCGGGCGAACACCTCGTCGTAGCCGTAGTCGTTGCCGATGGCGGTCAGCCCGGCCGGCTCGCCGCTGAGGGCCAGCGCGCTGAACGGCCGGCGCTCCCGGTCGAACCGGCCGACCAACTCGCCGGCCAGGTGGTGGGCGAGCGCGGCGCTGCCGCCGTTGCCGGCCACGAGCAGGCGGCCGCCCTGCTCGAGGCGCAGGCGCAGCGTGCCGCCCCACCGCTCCAGCCGGGCCAGCTCGGGGGCCAGCGCGGCCAGGCCCTCCTGGGAGGCGGCCAGGTGGTCGCGGAGGGTCCGGCCGGTCGACACGCTCATGGTCCGCTCGCTCATGCCGGGACCGCCACCGTGCCGGCGCCGAGGAGGCGGCGGTAGACGTCGAGCGTGGTCCGGGCGACCTGCGGCCAGGTGAAGCTTTGCCGCACCCGGGCGGCGGCCTCTGCGCCCATCTGCGCCCGGATCGACGGGCTGCCGAGCAGCCGGCCCACGGCGGCGGCGACGGCCGCCGGGTCGCGGGGCGGCACCAGCAGCCCGGTCCGGCGGTGGTCGACCGTGTCGAGCAGGCCGCCCCCCGCGCTGCCCACCACGGGCACGCCGCAGGCCATCGCCTCCAGCGGCACGATGCCGAACGGCTCGTACCAGGGGACGCAGGCCACCACGTCGGCCGACCGGAGGAGCGGCGGCACCGCCCGCCGGTCGACGGCCCCGAGGAGCCGCACCCGGTCGCCGACCCCGAGGTCGCGGGCGAGGGCGGTGAGGCGGCGGGCCTCGGCGTCGGCGCCGAGCCGGTCGGCCGGGGGCCCTCCGGCCACCAGCAGCTCGGCCGCAGAAAGCCGGGGGAGAGCGGCGATGACGTCGTCGACGCCCTTGCGGGGCACGAGGCGTCCGACGGCGACGAGGCGGTGCCGGTTCCCCCGGGGCGGGCGCACCGCCCCCGCAGGGCGGAAGGCGCCGGGGTCGATGCCGCAGGGGACGACGGTGATCCGGTCGGGCCGGCCGCCCAGCGCCGTCAGCTCGTCCACCTCGTCGCGGCAGGTGGCGACCACCTGGTCGACCTCGTGCAGCAGGGTCGACTCTACGGCGAGGCGCTCGGCGGGGCTGGTGTCGGCCGAGCCCTGGTGGCGGCGCTTCACCACCCCGAGGGCGTGGAACGTGTGGACGAGCGGCGGCCGGTCGGCGATGCCGTCCAGCGCGGCCCGGGCCGCCCAGCCCGACATCCAGAAGTGGCTGTGGACGAGGTCGGGCGGCCGGCGCCGCCAGCGGCGGCGGAGCTGGCGGGCGAAGGCCGGCATGTGGGGCCACAGGTCGTCCTTGGGCACGGGCCGGGCCGGGCCGGCGGGCACGTGGAGCACCTCGACCCCCGGGCCGGCCGGGACCCGGGCCGGCAGGGCCGGGTCGTCGGCCCGGGTGGAGACCGTGACCTCGCAACCCAGGTCGGCGAGCGCCCGGGCCAGCGACGCGACGTGGACGTTCTGCCCGCCGGCGTCGGCGCCCCCGAGGGCGGCCAGGGGGCTGGCGTGCTCGGACACGAGCTCGACGCGCAGGGCGGTCACGGCGTGGCCTCCGGGACGGGCAGGGCGGCCGACGGGGCCAGGCGGTCGACCGCGGCGGCGACGTCGGCGCCGCGGACGCCGCTCGTGCACACCTGCTCGGGGAGCGGGCAGGACCGGGCCCGGCAGCCGGCGCAGAGGACGTCCTGGTCGCCGAGCACCACCTGGGGCACGCGCCACGGCCGCCACCGGTCGAGCGGCACCGTCGGGGGGAAGGCGGCGACGACCGGCGTCCCCACCGCCGCGGCCAGGTGGGCGGGTCCCGTGTTGCCGGCGGCGGCGACGTCGGCCGCGGCCAGCAGGTGGGCGAGCCGGCGTAGGCTGAGGCGTCCTCCGAGATCGGTCACGCGAGGGTGATCCCCGGCGACCATCGCGGTTAGACCCACTTCTTGGGGGCCGCCGGTGACCGCCACCCGGCGCCCGCCGGCCGCCAGCCGGGCCACGGCGTCCCGCCACTGGGCGGGCGCCAGCGTCCGGGCCGCGACGCTGGCGCCCGGGTGGACGACGACGTAGCGGCCGAGCGTCCCGACGAGCCGCGCCACGCCGGCGTCGGGCGGCCCGGGGTCGACCCGCAGGCGGTCGTCGGCCGGGGACGGGAAGCCGAGGGCCTCGGTGACGAGCAGGCCCCGCCGGACCTCGTGGAGGTCGGGGTCGCCCCGCAGCCGGACGTCGAGCAGCGAGCCGCCGTGGTCGTGGCTGACGGCCGCGATGCGGCCGACCCCGGCCCACCGGAGCAGCAGCGCGAGCGGCAGCGGGCTCTGGTGCGACGACCCCAGCACCGCGGCCTCGGCCACCCCGAGCGCCCGGACGCGGTCCACCAGCGCCGCGGCGTCGCCCGGATGGACCGCCATCGGCTCGGCCTCGATCCACGGGGCGTGGAACTCGACCACCCCGGCCAGCCCGGGCAGCAGGTCGGCGGCCGCCCGGCCCCGGGGCCCGCAGAGCAGGTGGACCGGCCGGCCCGACGCCGCGCAGGCCCGGACGGCCGGCCCTGCCAGCAGCACGTCGCCCGCACTGTCGAGCCGCGCCACGAGGACGGCGCCCGCGCCCGTCACGCCGGTGCCCCCGGGACGGCGGCGGTCACGGCACCGGCGGAGGGTCGCAGGCCAGCAGCAGGTCGACCGCGGCGGCGAAGTCGGCGGCGACGCAGGGGGCGGCGGCGACCTCCTCCGGGCGGGTGACCCGCGTGGGGACCAGGACGCTCCGGGCCCCGGCGGCGGCCGCCGCCTCGACGTCGGCGCCGATGTCGCCGACCACCGCGCACCGGCCGGTCGGCACGCCGAGCCGGCGGGCGGCGTCCCGGACCAGCCCGGGCCGGGGCTTGCGGCAGGCGCACCGGTCGTCGGGCCCGTGGGGGCACCAGACCACCGCGGCGAACGGCCCCAGCAGCTCGACGACTCGGCGGTTGACGGCCTCGACCTGGTCCGGCGCGAGCAGGCCGCGAGCCACCCCGCTCTGGTTGGACACGATGGCCAGCGCCACCCCCGCCGCCCGCAGCCGGTCGAGCCCCGCGGCGACCCCCGGCAGGGGCACCACCCGGTCGGGATCGCCGTTGTAGGGCACGTCGGCGACGAGGGTGCCGTCGCGGTCGCAGAGCACCGCGGCGAGGTCGTGGGCGGGAACGTTCGCGGCCATGTCGTCGGGCTCGTACCCGGTCTCCCGCCGGCCACACGCGCGAGCCGGTTCGAGCCCTCACGCTGCGCGTTTGCCGCCGGGGGCGGCGGGTAGGCGCGGGCCATGACCGAGCTCGCGTACGCCCTGTCCAGTGAGGAGCACGACGCCCGGACCCTGGTCGACATCGCCCGGAGGGCGGAAGACGCGGGGTTCCGGTCGGTGTGGATCTCCGACCACTACCACCCCTGGATCGACCGCCAGGGCCAGTCGCCGTTCGTGTGGACGGTGATCGGCGGCATCGCGGCCACCACCGACCTTCAGGTGACGACGGGGGTGACCTGTCCCACCGTCCGCATCCACCCGGCGGTGATCGCCCAGGCCACCGCGACCAGCTCCAACCTGCTCGGCGACGGCCGGTTCCGGTTCGGCGTCGGCAGCGGCGAGGCGCTCAACGAGCACATCCTGGGCGACCGCTGGCCGCCCGCCGACCTCCGGCTCGCCATGCTGTCCGAGGCGATCGAGGTCATCCGGGCGCTGTGGACCGGCGAGTCGGTCACCCACCGCGGCGAGCACTACACGGTCGAGAACGCCAGGATCTACACCCGGCCCGCCGGCGAGATCCCCGTCCTGGTCTCGGCCTTCGGCGAGCAGGCGCTGACGCTCGCCGCCGAGCAGGGCGACGGCTGGGTCACCACCGGCCCCGACGCCGACAAGCTGCAGCAGTACCGGAAGGCCGGCGGCCGCGGGGCCGCCCTCGGGTCGTTCAAGGCCTGCTGGGGCGACGACGAGGGCACCGCCCGCAAGCTGGCCCACGAGCTGTGGCCCACCAGCGGCATCCCCGGGCAGCTCCACCAGGACCTGCCGACGCCCTCCCATTTCGAGCAGGCGGCCGAGCTGGTCACCGAGGAGGCGGCCACCAAGGGGACGCCGTGCGGGCCCGACCCCGCGCAGTACGTCGCCGCGTACAGGTCCTTCGTCGACGCCGGCTTCGACGAGGTCGCGGTCACCCAGATCGGCCCCGACCAGGAGGGCTTCTTCCGCTTCTACGAGCGTGAGCTGCGACCGCGGCTCGCCGGCTGATCCCGACTGACCGGAGGTCGTGATGCGCGCAGTCACGTGGCAGGGCTTCGAGGACGTCCGCGTCGAGGACGTGCCCGACCCTCGCATCGAGGAGCCCACCGACGCGCTGGTCGAGATCACCTCGACCGCCATCTGCGGGTCTGACCTGCACCTCTACCGGCCGCTCACCCCGTTCATGGAGCCGGGCGACATCCTCGGCCACGAGCCCATGGGCCGGGTCGTCGAGGTCGGCGCGGACGTCGCCCAGATCGCGGTGGGCGACCGGGTGGTGGTGCCGTTCAACATCTCCTGCGGATCCTGCTGGATGTGCGACCGCCAGCTCTACGCCCAGTGCGAGACGACCCAGGTCCGCGACCACGGCAAGGGCGCCGCGCTGTTCGGCTACACCAAGCTCTACGGCCACGTCCCCGGCGGCCAGGCCGAGCTGCTCCGGGTGCCCCAGGCCCAGTTCGGGCCGGTCAAGGTGCCCGACGGCCCACCCGACGAGCGGTACCTGTTCCTGTCCGACGTGCTGCCCACCGCCTGGCAGGCCGTGGCCTGGGCCGACGTGCCAGAGGGCGGGTCCTTGGCGGTCATCGGCCTCGGCCCGATCGGCCAGATGGCCTGCCGCATCGCCCGCCACCGCGGCATCGAGCACGTCTACGGGGTCGACCTCGTGCCCGAGCGGCTGGCCATGGCCGGCCGCCACGGCGCCGAGACGGTCGATGCGTCGACCACCGACGACGTCGCCGAGGCGCTGCGGGCCCGCACCGGCGGGCGGGGCCCAGACTCGGTGATCGACGCCGTCGGCATGGAGGCCCACGGCGCCCCGGTGGCCAGCGCGCTCCAGCGGGCGGCCGCCGCCCTCCCCCGGGCAGTCAGCGCCCCGCTGGCCGCCAAGGCCGGCATCGACCGCCTCACCGCCCTGCGGACCGCGATCGACGCCGTCCGCCGGGGCGGCACCCTGTCGCTGTCCGGCGTCTACGGCGGCGCCGCCGACCCGCTGCCCATGCTCGACCTGTTCGACAAGGGCGTGCAGATCCGCATGGGCCAGGCCCACGTCAAGCGGTGGGTGCCGGAGATCCTGCCCCTGCTCCATCGGGAGGACGACGTCTTCGCCCTCGACGACTTCGTCACCCACCGGATGCCCCTCGCCGAGGCCCCCGCCGCCTACGCCATGTTCCAGGCCAAGCAGGACGGCGCGGTCAAGGTCGTCCTCACGCCCTGACCGCCTGACCGGACCGGCGGCGGTCCCGGAGGGCGAGGATCACCCCCCGCCGGCCGGGCCGCCGGCGGCGGCCGCGATCAGGCTGCTGGTCGACCGGCCGGCCACCAGCGGCAGCAGCACCACCTGGCCGCCCCACCGAGACAACACTGCCTGCTCTTCGATGGCGACGCCCTGGTAGTCGCCGCCCTTGACGAACACGTCGGGGCGCAGCCGGTCCAGGAGCCGGGCCGGCGTGTCCTCGTCGAAGACGACCACACCGTCGACGCAGGCCAGGCTGCGGAGCACCGCGGCCCGGTCGGCGGCGCCGTTGAGCGGGCGTCCCGGCCCCTTGAGCCGCCGCACCGACGCGTCGCCGTTGAGGCAGACGACCAGGTGGTCGCCCAGTGCCCGGGCCTGCTCCAGGAGCCGGACGTGGCCGGTGTGGAGCACGTCGAAGCACCCGCCGGCGGCCACCACGACGCCGCCGGCCTCACGGATGGCGCCGGCGACCGCCAGGACCGAGGAGGCACCGGCCCCGGGCCCCCCGGCACCGCCCCGGCCGGGTAGGGCGATCACGCGGCCGGCCGGCCGGGCAGGCTCGTTGGGCC
>JBKPHT010000454.1:0-5613 GCA_046730015.1 Actinomycetota bacterium | reverse complement strand
CGACCGAGGAGGCCTCCGAGTGAGCGAGCGCAGCGAGCGAACCATGAGCACAGTGCGTTGCTCGGCCCGAAGGGCCGATCGGTCATCGCGCGCATCCCGAAGGGTGCGCCGATGACGGACACGACGGTGCCCGACGTCGCGGTCGAGGGCGACCCCGTCCTCCACGAGAAGGGCGTGGTCAGCCACGCCACCAGCACCGGCGTCTCCAACGAGAAGCTGGCGATGTGGATCTTCCTCGGCTCCGACTGCCTGCTGTTCGGTGCCCTGATCTCCACCTACCTGCTGCTACGGCACAAGAGCGTGGCCGGCCCGACCCCCCAGGACGTGTTCGACATCCCGTTCACGTCGGTGTCGAGCTTCGTGCTGCTGTTCAGCTCGCTGACGATGGCGCTGGCGGTGGGGGCGATCCACCGGGGCGACATGCGGCGCTCCCGGACGTTCCTCGTCACGACCGCCCTCCTCGGCACCGTGTTCATCGCCGGCCAGGTCTACGAGTTCACGACGTTCGTGAAGGAGGGCCTGGGCTACACGACGAACATCTTCGGCTCGGCCTTCTACACCCTGACCGGCTTCCACGGCGTCCACGTCAGCGTCGGCATCATCTTCCTGCTGTCGCTGACGGTGATGTCGCTGCGCGGCAACCTGGGGCCCGACCGGGCCGAGACGGTCGAGATCTTCGGCCTCTACTGGCACTTCGTCGACATCGTGTGGATCCTGATCTTCACGATCGTCTACCTGATCCCGTGACCCGGGGGAGCAAGCGATGACCGTCGCCGAGTCGCACAAGGAAACCCCGCTCGAGGCCCACCACGAGGCCCACCAGCACGCGCACCCGAGCGACCGGGAGTACTTCGTCGTGTTCGCGGTGCTGGCGGTCCTGACCGCCCTGGAGGTCAGCACCTACTTCGTCGAGAACGCCAGCACGACGCTGCTGGTGGCGTTCCTGTTCCCGCTGATGATCATCAAGTTCGGGACGGTGTGCGCGTTCTTCATGCACCTGCGGTACGACAACCCCATCTTCCGGCGGGCGTTCGTGTTCGGCCTGGTGCTGGCGGTGGTCGTGTACCTGATCGCGTTGAGCGCCATGGACTTCTGGTCCTCCGGCTTCGCGTGAGGCCCCGATGAGCGTGCTCGCCGCCGGGACCGACTTCTGGCGGTGGCAGCCGCACCCGGAGGTCTGGGTGCTGGTGGGGGGTGTCACCGTCCTCGCGCTCTACGCCCTCAGGGTCGTGGGGCCCAAGGTCGTGCCGCCCGGTCGGCCGGTGGTGACCCGGCAGCAGATCGCGTGGCTGGTGTTGGGCGTCGGGGTGCTGTGGCTGGCGTCCGACTGGCCGGTTCACGACATCGGGGAGGAGTACCTCTTCTCGGTGCACATGACCCAGCACCTGCTGCTGACCTACGTCATGCCGCCGCTGCTGCTGCTCGCGACGCCCGAGTGGCTGGCCCGGCTGGTTCTGGGGCGGGGCCGGGTGAAGCAGGCGTTCTCGTGGCTGGCCCGCCCGGTGCCGGCGGCGGTCCTGTTCAACGCGCTCGTGCTGCTCACCCACGCGCCGGGGGTCGTGAACGCGTCGGTGTCCAACCCGGTGGTCCACTACTCGCTGCACACGGCGCTGGTGACCACCGCGCTGCTGTTCTGGATGCCGGTCTGCGGCCCGCTGCCCGAGCTGCGGATCTCGTACCCGGCCCAGATGCTCTACCTGTTCGTCGCCTCGATCGTGCCGACGGTGCCGGCCGGCTGGCTCACGTTCGCCGAGGGGTCGATCTACGACGCGTACGACATCCCGCAGCGGATGGGCGGGATCTCGGTCACGTCCGACCAGCAGGCCGCCGGGGCGATCATGAAGCTGGTGGGCGGCAGCTACCTGTGGGTGATCATCGCTCTGCGGTTCTTCCAGTGGGCGGCGAAGTTCAGCGACACCGACAAGGCGGTCGACCAGGCCGGCCCGGTCCACGACCTGACCTGGTCCGACGTCGAGCGCGAGTTCGACTCGCACCCGGCGCCGCCGGAGCCCGCGCCCCCCGGCGACCGGCCGGGCGGCCCGTAGCGAGGACGGTCAGTCCCCGGCGGCCGCCGGGACCTCGGGCCAGGCGTAGGTGACGCCGGTCAGCTCCTCGGACGTCGCCCACAGCCGGGCGGCGGAGCCCTCGTCGCGGGCGGCGGCCGACATGCCGACCCGGGTCGGTCGGCCGCGCAGCTCGAACGGGCCGCCGGGCCCGAAGTAGTCGCCGGAGGCAACGTCGCCCATCGTGGCGGCGTAGAGCAGAGGGAGCGCGCCGGCGGCGGCGGACTGAGCAACCAGCCGGTCGCCGATCCCCATCGCCACGGCCCGGGCCCGCCCCGCGACCGCGGCGATCGGCCCGGTCCAGCTCGACGTCCAGCCGGCGCCGAGGTGGGTGCGGGAGTAGCCGGGGTGGGCGGCGGCGGCCACGAGCGGGGTGCCGGCGGCCGCCGCCCGGCGGCCGAGCTCGACGGTGAACTGGAGGTTGGCCAGCTTCGAGCGGGCGTAGGCGGCCCAGCGCCGGTACCGGCCGGGGGCGGACGGGGCGTCGTCCCAGTCGGGCCGGGCGCTCCGATGGGTGCTCGACCCGGTGGCGACGACCCGGGGCGCGGGCGCGGCCAGCAGCGCCGGCAGCAACAGGCCGGTGAGGGCGAATGGCCCGAGGTGGTTGGTGCCGAACTGCATCTCGAACCCGTCGGCGGTGGTGCCCCGGGGCACGGCCATGATCCCGGCGTTGTTCATGAGGATGTCGACGGCGCCGTATCGCTCGGCGATCTCGGCCGCGGCCGCCCGCACCGAGCCGAGGTCGGCGAGGTCGAGGGCGACGATCTCCGGTGGGGGCCCGGCCGAGCCGGCGGCGACGGCCTCCCGTGCGGCCTCGGCCCGGCCGGCGTGGCGGCAGCCCAGGACCACCGACGCGCCCGCCCCGGCCAGCGCCTCCGCCGCCCGGAGGCCGAGCCCGCTGCTGGCCCCGGTGACGACGACCGTCCGGCCGGACTGGTCCGGGATGGCGGTGCTGTCCCAGCGGCTCATCGCCTCAGGGTGCCAGACCGGCGCGGCCTAGCGCGTCAGCTCGGGATCCGCCCAGGTGGCGGGTGCGTCGTCGAACTGGCGTCGCTCACCGCGCCAGGGCGCGGTCATGGACGACAAGACTCGGTGACGGACCAGTTGGCGTCGCTCACCGCGCCAGGGCGCGGTCAGGGACGACAAAGGCCCGGCCGGTGCGGACGATGGCACGAACCGTGCGCCGGATCAGTCGCTCGGCTCCCAGCGGAACAGGGCGACGGCGAGGGCGACTCCGGCCACGGCCCACACCACGAGCACAGGCCACACTCGTCCGGGCACGGCGACCCCGTCGGTGAGGGCGCCGCGGGCGGCCTCGGCCAGGGCGGTCGAAGGGAGCGCCCGGGCCGCGGAGCGGACGCCGGCGGGGAGCTCGTCGAGCGGCACGACCATGCCCGACAGCAGCAGCAGGGCGACGAAGATCGCGTTGGCCGCGGCCAGGGCGACGAGCGCCCGGAGCCGCCCGGCCAGCACGAGGGCCAGGCCGGTGAACGCCACGACCGCCAGCACGACGGCGGCGGCCAGCGGCACCGGCTCCACGTCGGGCCGCCAGCCGAGGGCGAGGGCGGCGGCGGCCAGCGCCCCCACCTGCACGACGATCACCACCAGCACGGCGGCCGCCTTGGCCGCGACGAGGCGGGGCCGGCCGAGCGGCGTGGTGCCCAGCCGCTTCAGCACCCCGTACGACCGGTCGAACCCGGTGGCGATGGCCAGGTTGGCGAACGCGGTGGCGAGCACGGCGAGGGCGAGCGTGCCGGGGGCCAGGAAGTCGACGGCGTCGCCCTCGATCGGCAGCACGTCCACGACCGAGAAGAAGACCAGCACCGCGACCGGGATGCCGAGCGTCAGCAGCAGCGCCTCACCGTTGCGGACGGTGAGGGTCAGCTCCACCCGGAGCTGGGCGACCAGGGCCCTCACGCCGGCCCCTCCCCGGTCGCCCCGTCGGGCCGGGTGAGCTGGAGGAACACGTCCTCCAGCCGCTGCCGCCCGGCTCGCAGGTCGGCGAGGGGCAGGTCGCGCTCGGCCAGCCAGGCGGTGATGGCGGCGACGGTCGCGGGGCTCGGCCCGGCGGCGACCTCGTACTCGCCGGGCGCGGTCTCGGCGACCGGCACGCCGCCGAGGTGGTCGGCCAGCCCGGCGACGTCGATCCCGGGCGGCCCGCGGAACCGCACCCGCTCGCCGGCCTCGCCGCCCCGGGTGAGCTCGTCGGGGGTGCCGGCGGCGACAAGCCGGCCCCGGTCGACGATCACGACGTGGTCGGCGATCCGCTCGGCCTCGTCGAGGTCGTGGGTGGTGAGCAGAACGGTGGCGCCCTCGTTGCGGAGGTCGGCGACGACCTGCCGGATGACCTGGCGACCGGCCGGGTCGACGCCGGCGGTGGGCTCGTCGAGGAACGCGACCTGGGGGCGGCCGACGAGCGCCACGGCCAGCGCCAGCCGCCGTTGCTCGCCGCCGGAGAGCTGCCGGTGGGTCCGCCGCTCCAGCCCGGCCAGGCCGAGGCGGTCGAGCAGGGCGCGGGGGTCGAGGGCGCGGGGGTAGAGCGCGGCCGCGTGGCGGAGCACCTCGGGCGGCCGGAGGGCGGGGTGGATGCCGCCCTCCTGGAGCATGACACCGATCCGCTCGGTCAGCGGCCGGTGGTCGCGGTGGGGGTCGAGCCCGACGACCGACAGCGTGCCTGCGGTAGGACGGCGCAGACCCTCCAGTGCCTCGATCGTCGAGGTCTTGCCGGCTCCGTTGGGGCCGAGGACGCAGGTGACCTGCCCCGCCTCGGCCCGGAACGACAGGCCGTCCACGGCCACGACGTCGCCGTAGGTGATGGTGAGCGAGTCCACGTCGACGGCGGCCATGGCCTCCGTGACGCTAACCGCCCGCGTCTACGAGCCCGGAACCGTGGCCGGGGCCGGGGCGGTCGTCGGGACCGTGGTCGTCGGGACGGTGGTGGTGGTCGGGACGGTGGTGGTGGTCGGGGGGACCAGATCGGGGGGCAGCGGCCGTGCCGGGTCGGTGCCGACGTCGATCGGGATGCCGTCGGCGCCGACGATGACGCCGGTGATCGGCCGGCCCTGCGCGTCCCAGGTGTCGATGTCGGTGATCGGGGTGCCGTCGGGCCACCGCAGCAGGATGCGGGGGTCGGGCGCGGGATCATAGAAGCCGCCGGCGTCGGCGCCGTCGATCACATAGGTCTCGTCGCCGTCGCTGCCGAGGCTGCCGAGGCTGCCGAGGACGAGCATGGCGCCGAGGATGGCGAGGGCGTTGACCGCCCACCGCCACCGGGGGGCCGTGGGGCGCCGGCCCAGCCGCACCGACCAGGCGATCGCCGGCACGGTGGCCAGCAAGCCGAGGAACGCGTTGCCGAACAGCTCGGGCAGCGGGAACCAGCCCGCGTCGCCGCCGGTGGCCAGCGCGGCGAGGGAGACCAGCAGCCAGCCCCGGGCGACCCACCAGGCCGGGCGCAGCTCGGGCAGGAACGCCTCGACGGCCCGGGCCCACGGATGGCGGCTGTCTCTTATACACATCTGACGCTGCCGACGATTGACTAGTAGTGTAGATC
>JBKPHT010000453.1:0-3116 GCA_046730015.1 Actinomycetota bacterium | reverse complement strand
GTGCCGGGCCGCGTCCACGACCGGCCGCGGCGGGCGGGGCAGGCGGCGCCGCTCGGACGCCCCGGCGGGACCGACGGCGCTGTCGGTCCCGTCCGGGGCGTCGATCTTCTCCTCGGCCTTGCCGTCCACTCCCACGATCGTCGCGCGGTCGCACGCCGCCGCCCGCGGGAGCGGGCGGCGATCACGGGCTGCGCTGGGCGCCCGGGGTGGCCGCGGTGGAGGTCGTGGAGGTGGTGGTCGTTTCGTCGTGGGGCTCGATCGTGTCGGCGACCTTGTCGCCGGCGCGGTCGGCCGTGGAGGTCACGCGGGCCTCCAGCGCGTCGCCCACCTTCCGGGCGTCGCGGGAGACGGTCTCGGCCATCTTGGCCACGCGGGGGTTGTCGCGCACCTTGCTCACCATCTGGTCGAGCTTGGCGCGCCGCTGCTCGTCGGACATGGTCGCCACCCAGTAGCCGGCGGCGAACCCGAGTGCGATTCCGGTCCTGAACTTCATGGCGGATCCCTACCCACCCCGGGCCACCGCCATCCGTGGCCGGTGGGGTACACCATGGCCATGCCGCGCCCGACCGGAGCCCGCGCCGCCGGACCGCCCGAGGCCGTCCTCGACCACCTCGACGACGGCGCCGACGTCATCGTGCCCCTGGCCAACGGCGAGCCGGTGTCGGTGCTCGACGCCATGGAGGCCGGGGCCGAGCGGTTCCGGGGTGTCCGGGTCCACCAGATGCACGCCCTCCACGACCGGTCCTACATCCACGGCACGATGCGCGAGCACCTGCTCCACGTGTCGTACTTCCTGTCGCCGGTGACCCGTCCGGCGTTCCACGCGGGCGGCTGCGAGCTGGTGCCCAACAACTTCAGCGAGGTGCCGCGGCTGCTCCGGGAGACGACCCGGTGCTCGCTGGTGGTCGCCGCAGCGTCGCCGATGGACCGGCACGGCTACTTCTCGCTCGGCACCAACTGCGACTACGCCGCGCCGTTCGTCGGGAAGGCCCCGTTCTTCCTCGAGGTCAACGCCCGGATGCCCCGTAGCTTCGGCCGCAACCAGGTGCACGTGAGCCAGATCGTCGGGTGGACCGAGGTCGACCGCCCCCTGGTCGAGCACGCGGCCCGCCCGGCGGGCGACGTCGAGCGGGCCATCGCCGGCCACGTGGCCGAGCGTGTCCCCGACGGGGCGACGCTGCAGGCCGGCATCGGCGCCATCCCGAACGCACTGCTGGAGCGGCTCCGCGACCACCGTGACCTGGGGATCCACACCGAGCTGATCTCCGACGGGCTGATCGACCTGATCGAGCGGGGCGTCGTCACCGGTACCCGCAAGCGGTTGCGAACCGGCAAGGTGGTCGGGACGTTCGCCCTCGGCACGGCCGCGCTGTACGACTTCCTGGATCAGAACGCCGTGGTCGAGATGCTGCCGGTCGACTACGTCAACGACCCCCGGGTGATCGGCCAGGAGGAGTGCTTCGTGTCGATCAACGCCACCACCGAGGTCGACCTGGTGGGCCAGTGCGCATCCGAGACGGTCGGCGGGCGCTACTGGTCGTCGAGCGGTGGCCAGGCCGACTTCGCCCGGGGGGCGATGTTCTCGCCGCGGGGCCGGGCGTTCGTCGTGCTGCCGTCGACCGCGGTGGGCGGCACCCTGTCGCGCATCCGGGCGACGCTCACGCCGGGTTCGATGGTGACGACGATCAAGAACACGGTCGATCAGGTGGTCACCGAGTACGGCGTCGCCGAGCTCCGGGGCCGGTCGATCTCCGAGCGCGCCCGGGCCCTGATCGGCATCGCCCACCCGGCCTTCCGGGACGACCTGGAGGCCGACGCCAAGGCTGCGGGGTATCTCTGAGGCCCGTCGGGGCGGGGTAGCATGCCGGCATGACGTCGCGCCCCGCCACCCCGGTGGAGGAGACCCCGCCGAAACAGCCTCCGGTCCGGCTGTGGAAGCCCGGCGAGGAGCCGACGGCCGAGGAGCGGGTCCGCTTGCGCCGCGAGATGCTCCGGCGGCAGATGGAGTGGCACCGGGGCAGGTCCCAGCGGGGCAGCGACCCGGAGCACAACTTCCGGGCCCAGGGCATCCGCGTCATCTGACTCCGCGCGCCGGGCGTCACGCCCCCTCGGCGAGCCCGGCCGGGCGCTCGCCCTGGACCCTGGTCCGCTGCACCCACGCGAACCCGTCGGCCGCCGTGACCGTCGCGATCTCGATGGGACCGCCCACGCCCGGCCACGAGTACTCCGGGCTGGTGGCGATGGTGCCGAGGGTGAGGCGTTGGACGTCGATGGTGGTGCGGATGCAGAACACCGCCAGGTCGATGCCGTCCTGCAGGTTCATCGACTCGTAGGGGACGCGGTAGCCGCAGGCCTCGAGCAGGGGAAGCACGGCGCCGAGCTCGGCGCCCCGGCCCGACAGGGCGGCGAGCTGGTCGAGGAGGACGCGGTCGTAGCCCATCAGGATGCGGTCGACGACCTCGGTCTGGCCCGGCGAGGTGATAGGGGTCGATCCCCGGAACCCGAGGTCATAGCAGTCGGCCCCCGACCCCTATGACCTCGGGAAGGAAGGAACGACCCCTATCACCTCGGGAACGACGACCGCAGGTACAAAACCGGGGCGAGCACCACCAGAAGGACAGTCAAGGGCGGCCGAAGGCCGGCTCTCCCTTGACGGCCCTGGAGCGTGAGTCCCCACGCGAACCCACAATGGCCCTCGTCCCCCAGACCGCCAGGGCTGGGGGACATGCCCGCCGCCCTACACCGTGAGCCGGGACGACCAGCGACGCGCGGCACCAAGCCGTCACGGCACCCACCGCACCGCGTTCAGCCCTCCGGCGACGACTCCGCGGCGGCGACGTAGCCCGGGTTGGCGACGGCGAGCTTGTCGACGACCGTGGCCCGGACCACGGCGACGACCTCGTCCCAGCGGTCGTCGAGGGCGCCGGAGCGGATCGCCGCGGCGAGCCCGGCCTCGTCGGCGACGCCGAGGGTGGCGAGCCGGGCGGCGTGCGCCCGAGCCGGGGCGTCGCCGGCCTCCAGCTCCCGCTGCACCGTCGCCAGCACCCGGGCCGCCACGCGGGCGTGGAACCGGACCCGGCCCTCGGTGGCCGCCATGACGTCGCCCTCCAGGAACT
>JBKPHT010000452.1:0-3958 GCA_046730015.1 Actinomycetota bacterium | reverse complement strand
CGGCGAGGGCGCCGTCGCCCATCTTCCAGAAGATGCAGAACCGGTTGAACTCGCTGTAGGACGGCAGATGCTGGTAGAGCCAGCGGAGGCCGGCGGGCACGGCGTCGTGGTAGTCGGGGGTCGGTCCGAGCCACGCCGGGGTCCGCTGGAGGACCACCAGCTCGCCGGCCTCGGGCGCGACCTCGGGGATGAACTGCATCGCCGACGCCCCGGTCCCCACGACGACCACCCGCTTGCCGGCGAGCGGCACGTCGTGGCGCCAGCGGGCCGAGTGCCACGACGGCCCGGCGAAGTCGTCGAGGCCGGCGATGTCGGGCATCTTGGGCCGGTTGAGCTGGCCGACGGCGCTGATCACGGCGCCCGCCACCAGCGTCTCCTCGCCGCCGTCCGCGGTGCGGACGCGCACCGACCACCGCAGCCTGTCCTCGTCCCAGGCGGCGGACAGCACCTCGGTGCGGAGCCGGATGCGGTCGTGCAGCCCGAACACGTCGGCGCAGTCGCGCAGGTACTGGTTGAGCACCGGCTGGGTCGAGTAGTGGAAGGGCCAGTCGTGGCGCTGGGCGAACGAGTAGCTGTAGTTGTGGTTGGGGTTGTCGACCCGGCAGCCCGGATACTCGTTCTCCCACCAGGTGCCGCCGACGTCGTCGTTCTTGTCGACGATCGTGAACCGGACGCCGGCCTGGTCGAGGCGGTGGCCGGCCAGCAGGCCGGACATACCGGCGCCGATGACCAGCACCGAGAAGTCCCGGTCGGGGGCCACGTCGTCCTTGTGCCAGGTGGGCGCCCGCCGGTCCTCGCCCCGGTGGGCCAGCTCCTCCTCCAGCAGCGGCAGGTAGGCGCCCATGTCGCTGCCCGCCACCGCGAACTCCAGGATCCGCAGCACGTCGGCCTCGGCCGGCGGCGGGGCCGGGACGCAGCCGCCGTCCCGGAACCGGCGCAGCACGTCGAGCGCCCGCTCCCGGATCTCGGCCTCCTGCTCGTCGGTGAACCCGCCCTGCGGCAGCGCCAGCAGCATCGGGTCGGGGCGCAGCCGGTCGTCGAGCAGGCTCATGTCGCCGGTGGCGTAGGCCAGTGCCGGGAGCAGCGGCTGGAGCGCGGCGTCGGCCAGGATCTCCCGCAGCTCGTCGTCCGACGCGGTGATCGGCCGAATCTCGCCGACGAACGGGCTCGACGTCGCGGTCGTCAGCACCGTCGGCGCTGTCGTCTGCTCAGCCATGGACCGATGCCACTCCCTTCGGCGCCCGCTGCGCCATGAACCCGAATAGGTAGCCCGCCACCCGGCGCATCTGGATCTCCTCCGCCCCCTCCGTGATCCGGTAGCGGCGGTGGTGCCGGTAGATGTGCTCGAACGGCTGGTGCCTGCTGTAGCCGAGGCCGCCGAACACCTGCATTGCCCGGTCGGCTGCCTCACAGCACAGCCGGTTGGCCCAGTAGTTGCACATCGACACCTCCTTGCTGACCGAGAAGGCGCCGTCCTGGTCCATGTGCCAGGCCGTCTGGCGGACGAAGGCCCGCAGCATCTCGCACTGGGTCACCAGCTCGACGATCGGGAACTGGATGCCCTGGTTGTGGGCCAACGGCCGGCCGAACGGGGCCCGCACCCGGGCGTGCTCGATCGCCCGGTCGAGGCAGTACTCGGCGGCGCCGAGCGACGACGCGGCCTGGCGGATGCGGTTCTCGTTGAAGAAGTGCTGCACCACCTGCAGGCCGCGTCCCTCGCCGCCGAAGACCGCGCCGTCGGGCACCCGGACGTCGGTGAGCCGGATGTGGCCGTGATCGGTGGGCATGTTGAAGGTCCACAGGTACTCGAGGACCTCGAAGCCGGGGCTGGCGGTGGGGACCAGGAAGGCGGTGATGCCGTCGCCGTCGCCGGCCGATCCGCTGGTGCGGGCGAAGATCAGGTCGTGGGACGCCCGGTGGATGCCGGTGTTCCAGGTCTTCTCGCCGTTGATGACCCACTCGTCGCCGTCCCGGGTGGCCGTCGTCTCCATGTGGGTGGCGTCGGAGCCGTGGTCGGGTTCGGTGATGCCGAAGGCGAAGCCCCGGCGCCCTTCGGCGAGGTCGTCGACCCACTCGACCTTCTGCTCGTCGGTGCCGTAGTGGATCATCAGCAGCAGGCCGACGTTGTTGCCGACGATCGACGACTCGTTCTGCAGGTCGTTGTGCAGGCCCAGGCCCTTGCGGGCGAGGTGCTCGCGGATGACGGCCATGCCGAGGTTGGTGCCGTCCCGGCCGCCGTAGCGGCGGGGGAACGCGTAGCGGTAGTGGCCGGCGGCGTCGGCCCGGCGGCGCATCTCGGCCAGCAGGTCCTCCCAGTCCTCGGACGGCAGGCCGCCCCGGGCCCAGTCGGTGCGGGCGTCCTCCCGGCGGTGGTCGAAGAAGCGGGCGTTGTCGTCCTGCTCCTCGAGCGGGCGGATCTCCTTGTCGATGAACGCGTCGAGCTCGTCGAGGTAGGCGGCGAGGTCGGGCGGCAGGTCGAAGTCCACGGCGGGCCCCTCCGGTGGGTCAGCGGCCCACGAAGCGGGGCTCGCGGCGTTCGAGGAAGGCGGCCACGCCCTCCCGGTGGTCGTCGGTGCGGAACAGCTCGGCCAGGCCGGCGGTGACCCAGCGGCCCAGCGCGTCCCAGTCGGGGTCGAGGGCGCGGCGGAGCCCGGCCTTGATCCGCTGCACGGCCAGCGGCGGGTTGGCGGCGATCCGGCCTGCCAGCGCCAGCGCCGCGGGGAGCAGGTCGTCGTGGAGTGTCACCCGGGACACCAGGCCGAGCGCCGCCGCCTCGTCGGCGTCGATGATGCGGCCGGTGAACAGGAGGTCGGCCGCCGACTCGCGCCCGACGAGCTGGGCCAGCCGGCCGAGCCCGGCGACGTCGCAGCACAGGCCGCGGGCCACGAACAGCTCGCCGAACCGGGCCCGCTCGGAGGCGACCCGGATGTCGGCCATGAGCGCCAGCTCCATTCCCCAGCCGACGGCGGCGCCGTTGACGGCGGCGATGACGGGCAGGTCGGTGGCGAGCAGCGCCGCGGCGGCGGGCGTGATCCGGGGCTCCCGGGCGGCTGCGGCGTGGCCGTCGTCGCCGCCGGCCGCGAGCATGACCTGTTTGACGTCGTCGCCGGAGCAGAACGCGGGGTCGGTCCCGGTGATGACGAGGCAGCGGGCGTCGCTGGTGGCGACCGCGTCGGTCAGCTCGGCGTAGGTGGTGTGGGTGAGCGCGTTGCGGGCGTCCGGCCGGTCGAGCGTGATGACGCCGAC
The DNA here is from genome assembly GCA_046730015.1 of Actinomycetota bacterium. Classification (GTDB taxonomy): domain Bacteria; phylum Actinomycetota; class Acidimicrobiia; order Acidimicrobiales; family VFJN01; genus ZC4RG19. The sequence goes on along the minus strand of JBKPHT010000452.1, from coordinate 712 downwards.
GTGGCCGTCGACGGCGTAGCGGATCTCGGAGTAGCCCCCCGGGTCGGCCATGGTGCGTCCCCTCCTTCGACCTCGTCCTGGACCTCGTCGTGGCGTCCGAACTTAGCGTTCGTTCGGTAAGTAATGTACCGGACGTGTCCACCGCCAGTGCCCCGATCCCGCGCCACCGTCCGGGCAAGACGGCGATCCTCCGGGCCGCCATCGAGGTCATGGGGGAGGACGGCTACGAGGGGGCGTCGATCCGCGACATGGCGGCCCGCGCCGGGGTCAGCGTGGCGGCGCTCTACTACCACTTCCCGTCCAAGCTGGACATGCTGCGGGAGTTCCTCGACGAGGCCCACGAGGTCACCCTCGCCCGCCTGGAGCGCCGCCTGGCCGCCGCCGACCCGTCCCCGCCGGCCCAGCTCGACGAAGCCGTCGGCACCCTCATCGCCACCCACCTGCACGACGACTTCGCCCGCCGGGCGTCCAACGTGGCGTCGCGGGAGCACACCCGCCTCCACGGCCCCGAGCGGGCCGCGGTCGACGACAAGCGCCGCCGCATCCGGGCCCGGGTGGCGGCCATCGTCGCCGCCGGCGTCGCCACCGGCGACTTCGCCGTCGACGACCCCGACGAAGCCGCCCGGGCCATCCTGTCTCTCACGTGGTCGCTGGTCGACACGTTCGGCGAGATGGGCCGCACGATGCCCGAGGTGATCACCCTGTACCAGGG
>JBKPHT010000451.1:0-10578 GCA_046730015.1 Actinomycetota bacterium | reverse complement strand
CGCCCGCCGCCCCCCCGCCCGCCCCCCCCCCCGCCGGCCCCCGCCGGCCCCGGGGGGGGGGGGCCGCCCCCCCCGGCCGCCGGCGCGTCCGGCCCCCGGTGAACTCCCGTCGTTCCCGAGGCGATCGGGGTCGTTCCGTCGTTCCCGAGGCGATAGGGGTCGGGGGCCGACGACTATGACCTCGGGAACGGCTGGGCGACCGGCATTGCCTCGGGGAGGCGCCGCCGGGTGGGGTCAGGTGGCCGTGTCGTCCTCGACGTAGCTGCGGTAGACCGACAGGAGGGCCGCCTTCTGGTCGTCGGTGAGGCGGGGGTCGGCGCGCACCGCCTCGACAACGCCGGGGGTGGTGCGGCCGGGGGCGGGGTCGTCGAGCATCCCGGCCTGCACCATCAGGGCCTCGGCCGACATGTTGAGGGCCATGGCGATGGCCTTCAGCACCCGGACCGACGGTTCGTGCAGGCCCCGCTCGAGCTGGGACAGGTACGGGTTCGACACGTTGGTCCGAGCCGCGAGCTCGCGCAGCGAGAGCTCGGCCTGGGTCCGCTGCTCCCGGATCACCCGGCCCAGCTTCTCCAGCTGGGACCTGCCGACGTCACGCGCACGGGGAGCCGCCGGGTCGGGCACGTCAAGCCGGCTCGGCCGGCTCCGGCTCCGCGGACGGCGATGACGGCGACGGCGACGGCGACGGCGCAGCCGCCCCGGCCTCGCCCAGGTGGGCCTGCTCCGCCTCGTCGGCCGGCACCCCGGTGCGGAACACGTCGGGCTCGAGGTACATGATCCGAGCCGCCGGCACGGCCCGGCGGACGCTGGTCTCGACCCGGTTGACGACGTCGACGGCCTCGCCCACCGACAGGCCGGGGACCAGCTCGACCTTGGCGCCCACCAGCAGCTCGTCGGGGCCGATGTGCTCGGTCCGCATGTGGATGAGCCGCGCCACGCTGGGCTCGACCTCGATGGCGGCGGCGATCCTCTGCTGGTCGGAGAGGGTGGCCGACTCGCCGATGAGCAGGCCCTTCATCTCGATCGCCAGCACGGCGGCGATGACGATGAGCAGCACGCCGATGCTGATGGTGCCGACGCCGTCCCACGCCGGCTCGTCGGTGACGTGGGCGATCGTGAGGGCGACGAGCGCCAGGACCAGACCGACGAGCGCGCCCAGATCCTCGAGCAGGACGACCGGCAGCTCCGGCTGCTTCGACCGCCGGATGAACCCCCACCAGCCGACCTGCGGGTCGCGGACGCGATTGGCCTCGCGCACCGCGGTCCGGAACGACAGGCTCTCCAGCAGGATGGCGAACACGAGGATGCCGATGGCGACCGGCACCGACTCCAGCTCGTGGGGGTGGCGGATCTTCTCGATGCCCTCGTACACGGCGAACATCCCGCCCAGGCTGAACAGGATCAGCGCCACCACGAACGACCAGAAGTAGCGCTCTCGCCCGTAGCCGAATGGGTGCTCCTCGGTCGGTGCGCGCTTGGCCCGGTGGCCGCCGAGCAGCAGCAGGCCCTGGTTGCCGGTGTCCGCGACCGAGTGGACGCTCTCGGCCAGCATCGACGCCGATCCGGTGATCAGGAACCCCGCGAACTTGGCCACTGCGATGCCCGCGTTGGCGAGCAGCGCGGCGACGACCGCTCTCGTCCCGTGTCCACCTCCTGCCATGGCGCCCAACCTAGTGCCGGGCGAACGGAGCAGCCGATCCACGTCCGGCGCGAACCGGCCGGCGCAAACCAGCCAGGTCCGGGGAGCGCCACGCGACGATGCTGGGACGATGACCACGCCCGCGTCGATCCTCCCGGCCTGGGTCGTCAGCGACCGCCTGATGCTGCGGGAGCTGCAGGACGCCGACGCCCCCGTGCAGGCGGCCGCGGTGGCTGCCAGCCTCGACCACCTGCGCCCGTGGATGCCATGGGCCGCCGACCTGCCGCGGCCCGGCGTCCTCCTCGACCAGGTCCGGGCAGCGCGGCAGGCCCGGGTGGACGGCGGCGACGCCGGCTACGGCGCCTTCTTCGGCGCCGTCTCGGTGGGGGGTTGCGGTCTGCACCGGCGGCGGGGGCCCGGGGTGCTGGAGATCGGCTACTGGGTGCACGCCGACCACGTCCGCCAGGGGTACGCGACCGAGATGGCGGCCGCCCTCACCACCGCGGCGTTCGGCGTCCCGGGAATCGAGCGGGTCGAGATCCACCACGACCGGGCCAACGTCGCCAGCCGGGGCGTGCCCGAGCGGCTGGGGTTCCGGTTCGCCGGCGAGTCGCCGGACGAGGTGACCGCTCCGGGGGAGGAGGGGGTCGACTGGGCCTGGGAGATGCCCCGCGAGGGCTGGTCCGGGGGCCGGACCCTGTGGGGTGACCTGTGACCTCCCTGTGGGGAACGGGAGCCCTCCTGGGGATGAACCAGGAATGTCTGGGGACGACCCTGGGGATTGCGAAATAGCCCTTGACGTGGGGTTTCGCCATCAGCATCATCATCCACATCCAGCACGGCAGTACGGGCCGACGGCACGTTCGACAGGGGTTTCGGCCCCCAGGAACGGGTCTGGGAATCCGACTTTCGTGGGGATTCGACAGAGAGCCGACGGAGTGGCTGATGAGGGGGTAACACCCCGCAGACAGCGCTCCGAGTCACGCCGGGGGTCCGCCTCCGGGTGACGGGCCACACGACCCGGCGGGCGCCGCCGGGGAGAGCGGCCGAGGACTCTGTCGAGGTTGGCCCCGAGCAGCGGACCGGCTCACTCCGGTCTGTCGCTCGGGGCCTTCCATCGTTACGGGGCCGACGATAACGGCGGGTGCCCGCCGGGCGGTGGACCCGCACGTTCCCGAGGCCCACCATCTGAAACCGCCTGGGGGAATCGCCGCCAGAAGCGGGGCGCCGGGCCGGCAGCAACCGACGGCAGCCGACAGTTGCCGGACCCGCCCCGAGCGCCCGGCGTCGCAGGGGAGACGACGGCGCCGAGCGTTCGATGACCGGCCGGGGGCGCCGTCGTGGTCGATCGCGAGCCCGGGACCCCCCGACCCGCCACGGGATCCCGGGCCCTGCGATCGCCGACCCACCGCCCCGGGTCGTTCTGTTGCTGCGCCGACAGATTCGCCGCGCGACCTACCGGTTCCCTCACAGCCGCCTGGGAGGAACCTGGGAATCGTCAGCAGTGGTGCCGGGAGCCGTCGCCGTCGACCCACCGGGTGATCCGGTCGGTGGCCCGGGCGGCCAGGGCATCGACCACGGCCTGGGGCTCGACGCCGTTGGCCTCGGCCACCTCGGCGACGGACTGCCCCTCGCGCAGCGCGGCGCGCAGGTCCTCGACGGGGACGCCGATCGTGTCGGCCGCCGTGGCCACCGCCGCCGCCCGGCGGGCCCGCGTCGAGCGGTCGCCTCGGTCGAGCTCGCCGGACACGACGTCGGCCGCCACCTCCGGCAGGCGGGCCGCGCGGGCGTCGGCCGTGGCCTGGTCGATGCGGCCGGCGGCCACCACGGCGTCGAGGCGGGCCGTGCCCCGGGCCACCATCGCGTCGACCACCACCTGCGGGTCGACCGAGTTGGCCTCGGCGACCTCGGCCAGCGTCCGGCCGTCGCGCAGCGCGGCGCGCAGGTCCTCGACGGGGATGCCGATGGCGTCGGCCAGGGCGGCCATCGGGGCTGGGCAGTCGCCTGCGGCGGCGGGCGGGTCCTCGGCCCGGGCGGCGTCAGGGACGAGCAGGACGGAGCCCGCGGCCCCGCCACCGACCACGGTGACGGCCGCGAGGGCGATGGAGGCGGGTGTGGTGAGCTTCATGCCCGGACGATGCGCCCGGCACCTCGCCGGGCGCTCACGCCGAGGTGGGAGCCACCTGGGAATCGTGCCGCGGGAACATCAGGGTGACGCGGGTGCCGAGGCCGGGGGCGGTGTCGAGCGAGATGCGGCCCCCGTGGGCGTGGACCAGGTCGGCGACGATCGCCAGTCCGAGGCCGGTGCCCTGGCGGGGGTGGTCGCCGGTGGCCGGCGCCTGCCAGAAGCGGTCGAAGGCCTGGGCGGCCTCGGCCTCGTCCATCCCCGGGCCGTCGTCGGTCACGGTGACCACGACCTCGTCGCCGGCCTCGACCGTGACCAACACGCCGACGTCGGCCGGGGTGTGCTCGCGGACGTTGGACAGCAGGTTGTCGATCACCTGGCGGAGGCGGGCCCGGTCGCCGGTCACCTCGGTGCCGATCACCGGGGCCCGGACCTCGATGGCCCGGCCCGGCTCGACGGTTCGGGCGTCGGCGAGCGCGTCCATCACCACCTGGGAGATGTCGACCCGCTCCCTGGCCAGGGGGCGGCCCTGGTCGAGCCGGGCGAGCAGAACCAGGTCGTCGACCAGCGCGGCCATACGGACCGCGGCCTGGCCGACCCGGTCGATGGCGGCGGCCCGCTCGGCCGGGTCGTCGGCCTGCGCGGCGAGCTCGGCGTAACCGCGGACCGCCGTGAGCGGCGTCCGCAGCTCGTGGCCGGCGTCGGCCACGAACCGCCGCATCTGCTCTTCGGAGGCGGCCCGGGCCCCGAACGCCTCGACGATCCGGTCGAGCATCCGGTTGAGCGCCGCCCCCAGCCGGCCGACCTCGCTGTCGGGCGCGGCCACCTCGACCCGCTCGGTGATGTGCCCCTGGGCGATCCGCTGGGCGGTGGTGACCATCCGGTCGATGGGCAGGAGGCCGACCCGGATGGCGAGCCACCCGACCAACGCCACGGCCACCAGGCCGACGAGGCCGGCGATCACGAGCACCCGCCGGACCTCGGCGATCGTGGCGTCGACGTCGTCCAGCGACATGGCGGTGTAGAGCCGCCCGCCGGCGGGGAGGCTCGACTGCACGACCCGGTACTCCGGGCCGCCGGCCTCGACCGAAGGCACGGTCACGGGCCCGTCGGCGTCGGGCGGGACGGCGGCGACGTCGGGCAGCGGATCGGGCGCATCGGACGGCCCCGACGAGATGCTGTCGACCACGGCGCCCTGCGGGCTGAGCCGGACGAACGCCACCTGGCGGACGTCGAACGCGACCGGGTCGAGGCCGCGTTGCAGGGCCTCGGCCACGGGCCGGGTGAGCTCGTCGGGGACACGTTCGAGGTCCTCGTCGATGTCGGCAACGAGGCGGGACTCCAGGGCCCGGATCACACCGACGGCGGCGAGGAGCCCGACCACAGCCACCAGGGCGACGATGACGGCGGTCAGTCGGCGGCGGATCATGGCTCGCGGCGCAGTACGTAGCCGAAGCCCCTGACCGTGTGAATCAGCGGCGGGTCGACCGCGTCGACCTTCTTGCGCAGGTAGGAGATGTAGTTCTCCACCACCCCGGCGTTGCCGGCGAAGTCGTAGTCCCACACGTGGTCGAGGATCTGGGCCTTGGACAGCACCCGCTCGCGGTTGACGATCAGGTACCGGAGCACCTTGAACTCGGTGGGCGACAGCTGGACCGGCCGGCCGCCGCGGGTGACCCGCAGGGTGTCCTCGTCCAGCTCCAGGTCGGCGTAGCGGTGGCGGGCGCCGTCGGCCACCGGGGCGCCGTTGGTGCGGCGGAGCACGGCCCGGACCCGGGCCACGAGCTCCTCCAGGCTGAACGGCTTGGTGACGTAGTCGTCGCCGCCCCTGGTGAACCCGCTGACCCGGTCCTCTGCGGCGTCGCGGGCGGTGAGGAAGATGACCGGCACCATCTCGCCCGCGTCCCGCAACCGCCGGCACACCTCAAAGCCGTCGATGCCGGGCAGGCCGACGTCGAGGACGATCAGGTCGGGCCGGTCGCGCTGGACGGTGTCGAGCGCGTCGAGCCCCCCGGCGGCGGTGGCCGCGGTGAAGCCCGCGATCCGCAGCGCGCTCGACACCAGGTCGCGGATGAACTCGTCGTCGTCGACGACCAGGACGGTGCTCCCCCCCATCCCGCCAGTAGAGCCGCTCAACCTGGGAGTTCGCTCACAAATCGGCCGCCCCCGCCGGCGCGTGGCGTGGCCGGGACGGAGGGTCACCGGCGGGCGTGGGAATCGAGTAGGTGGGCCACCGCGGAGGTCACCTTGCGGGCCGTCGGCAGGTGCAGGAACTCGTTGGGGCCGTGGGCGTTGGACTCCGGGCCGAGCACGCCGGTGATGACGAACTGGGCGTCGGGGAACCGCCGGCCGAGCATGCCCATGAACGGGATCGTGCCGCCCTCGCCCAGCGCCCGGTGGCCCCGCCCGAACGCGGCTAGCGAGGCGGCCTCGACGGCCCGGGCCAGCCACGGTGCGTCCGGCGGGGCGTGCCAACCGGGCTCGGCCACCCCCCGGCGGACGGTCACCCGGGCGCCGTACGGCGGGTCGGCGGTGAGCCGGGCCTCGACGGCCGCCGCCGCGGCCTCGGGGTCGGCGGTGGGCGGCACGCGCAGCGACAGCTTCACCGACGTCGAGGGGCGGAGGACGTTGCCGGCCCGGGCCGGGCGGGGGGCGCCGGCGATGCCGACCACCTCCAGCGCGGGTTCCCAGGTGCGGGCGATCAGCATCTGCTCGGTGGTGGGGCGGGTCGGGGTGGCGCCCTCCACGAACGGGAAGCGGTCGGCGAGGTCGCCCAGCTCGGGGGCGGTGGCGGTGATCTGCCGCAGCCGGTCGTCGGGGATGTCGGCGTGCAGCTCGCGGAGCAGCAGGGCGCCGGTCTGCTCGTCCTCGATGCGGCCGAGCAGCTGGCGGAGGATGCGGAAGCTCGACGGGACCACGCCGCCGGCCGAGCCGGAGTGGACGCCCTCGGTCAGCACCTCGACGTCCACGGTCATGTCGACCAGACCCCGGAGGGAGGTGGTGATCCACAGCCGGTCCCAGTCGCCGCACCACGAGTCGAGCGCCACGACCAGCGACGGCTCGCCCAGCCGGTCGCCAAGGGCCTCGAGGTGGGCGGGCAGGTCGGGGCTGCCCGACTCCTCGCTCGCCTCGATGAGCACGATGCAGCGGCCGTGCGAGCCGCCCGCGGCCCGGACGGCCTCCAGGGCGGTCACGGCCGAGAAGGTGGAGTAGCCGTCGTCGGCGCTGCCCCGGCCGTAGAGGCGGTCGCCGTCGACCACCGGCTCCCAGGGGCCGAGGCCATCCCGCCAGCCGGTGAACGGCGGCTGCTTGTCGAGGTGGCCGTACAGCAGCACGATGTCGTCGGCCCGGCCCCCGCCGGTCGGCGGGACGTCGACCAGCAGCACCGGGGTGCGGCCGGGCAGCTCGTGGACCTCGACCGTCGCGCCGTCGAGCCCGCTGCCCGCGTGGCGGTCGCACCACTGGCGCAGCAGCTCGGTGGCCCGGGCCATGTGGCCGGCCTCGGCCCAGTCGGCGTCGTAGGCCACGGACACGTTGGGGATGCGGATGTAGTCGTGCAGCACCGGGACGATGTCGTCGTCCCAGGCGTGCCCGACGTGGGCGTCGGCGAGGTCGGCGTCGAGGGTCACGGCGACGATTCAAGCACCGGCGGGCGGGCCCGCTCGGCGAGGTCGAGCCCGACGACCGCCGCGGCCAGCACCGCTACCGCCGCCCAGGCGTCGATGTAGCGGCCCCCGGGGATCATCGCCACCGCCACGGCCAGGGCGGCCCAGGCCGCCGGGGTCGGCCGCAGGGTCCCGCACCGCAGCCGGATGGCCATCAGGCCGGCGAGGAACGCCGCCACCCCGCCCGCCAGTGCGGCCGCCACCAACGGGTCGAGCGGCTCGTCGGCGTGGACCAGGGCGTCGTGGATGCCGACGGCGGCCATCACGATGCCCAGGACCAACGGGATGTGCAGGTAGCTGTAGACGTCGCGGGCGAGCCGAGGCTGCTCCGTGCCCGTCGCCGCCACCAGGGCCGCTTCGGCGGCCTCGGCGTCGTGGTCGAAGTAGGCCCACCAGAGCCCGACGATCAGCGCCATCACGACGAGCGCGGTGCCGGCCAGTCCCCAGTCGACGGTGATGTCGCCGGCGGCCCCGATGGCCACGATCGACTCGCCGAGGGCGACGATGACGATCAAGCCGTGCCGCTCGACCAGGTGGCGGGGGTGGACGCCGAACCCGCCGACCCCCGTGACGTACGGCCCGGTGTAGGTGGCGACCAGCGCGGCGACCCACAGCGCCAGCCGGGCCCCGTCGCCGTCGACGGCGCCCGCCATCACCAGCAGCAGGGCGGCGCCGATGTTGGTGGGCGCGAGGCGGGCGATGGCCCGCCGGGTCGTCTGCGGGTTCTCGCCGGCCAACGCGAACAGCACCGCGTGGAGGGTCATCACCACCAGGTGGCCGAGCGCGAAGGCGACCCCGCCGTCCTCCCACGCGGTGGGCACGGCCAGGGCGGTGATGAGCATCGCCGCCGCCGCGCCCAGGATCACGAGGCGGCTCAGCATCGTGTCGACGGGGACGGCGTTGGTCAGCCAGGCGTAGGCGCCCCAGGCCCACCACAGCACCCCGAACACGAGCACCCCGTGGAGCAGGCCCGCGGCCGAGCCGTCGTGAGTGACGACCCCGGTGACCTGGGTGAACCCGAACACGAAAACGAGGTCGAAGAACAGCTCGAGGGTCGAGGCGGCGACCTCGCGCTCCCCGACCGGCGTCTCCGGCGTCTCCATCGACGGCTCCATGGGTGGTTGCAGTCGAGAACGCTCCCACGATGGCGCGCGGGACGTCAGATCTCGATGGTGGTGCCGATGTTCCGAGCGCGGGCGGCGTCGAGGACCAGCGCGGCTGCGGCGGCGTCCTGTACCGCCACCCCGACGGATTTGTACAGGGAGATCTGACGGTCGTCGGTGCGGCCGGCACGATCACCGGTGACGAGCTCGCCGATCTCGGCGTGGATGTCGTCAGCGGTGATCACGCCCTGGTCGATCGCCCGGCGCAGCTCGACCGCACCTGCGGGTGGGGCGGCCAGGGCGAGTGAGCGGGACTCGACCACGACGAGCGCGTCGCGAACGGTCGCGATGTCGATCTCCCCGTCACCGGCGGTGTTGTAGCCGACGGAGTTCACGTGGGTCCCGGGTCCGAGCCACTCCCGACGGACAACCGGCTCGGCCGCATGGGTGGCAGCGCACACGATGTCGGCCGATCGGACCGCGTCCTCGACCGCGGCGAGCGCCATGGCTGCCGTCCCGGACTCGATCAGGTCCTCGACCAGCGCCCTCGCCTTGTCGTGATCGCGGCCGGCGACCTGGACCGCCTGGACGCCCGGCAGGCGGGCGAGCGCTCGAGCGTGGGTGCGGGCTTGCACGCCGGTCCCGATCACCGACACGATCCGGGCGCCATGCCGAGCCATCAGCCGGGTGGCCAGGACCGACCCAGCCGCGGTTCGCGCGGCGGTGATGTAGGTGCCGTCCATGACCACCAGTGGCGTCCCGTCCGCGGGGTCGAAGCAGCAGATGATCGCCTGGTGCGTCGGGCGATCCGTGTTGTGGGGGAACAGGCTGACGAGCTTGGTCGTCAGTGCTCCCGCAGAGGGGAGGAATGCCGGCATCGCTGCCAACAAGGCCCTCCGCTCGGGAACCGTGGCCGCGACCCGGGGAGGCACCGACGCGCGACCACCGCTCACGTCGACCATGGCCGCCGCCACCGCATCGACCAGGCGATCCAGATCGAGCAGGGACTCCACCTCGGTGCGAGACAGGATCAGCATGGCGCCGCTACGCCGGCTCGACGAGCCAGCGCGCGAGGACCGCCACATTGGCCTCCTCGTACCCGATCTGGCGGTAGAAGCCGAGCGCGTCGGCATTGCCGTCGCGGACCATCAGCTGGAGCTTCACCGCTCCACGCTGCCGGAGCCACCCCTCCGCCGCCTGCATCATGCGGCGACCGAGGCCGCACCGACGCCTCTCCGGTTTCACGGCGAGGTAGTAGACCCACCCGCGGTGGCCGTCGTGTCCGACCATCACCGTCGCAGCAAGCCCAGTTGCGTCGAGAGCGCCGAGAACGGCCGACGTCGTGCCGCTGAACGCGCGGTCGAAGTCGCTGGTGGGGTCATTCCACGGCCGAGTGAGGCCGGCCTCCTCCCACAGGGCGGTGGCCGCGGCCCGGTCAGCCGCGGTCAGGTCACGGATGTCCATCGGCGAAGTCTCGTCCACCTCACGCAAAGTCGCGCCGGTCCCACCGCATCGGCCGCGGACGGACCTAGGGTCGCGGCGTGACCGAGCCTCCGCCTGCACCGGTGTCGTGGGCGGCCCACCTGCCACCGGGGACCGACCCGGCCGCGGTCGACCTGCTGGCCCGGCACACGCTGCCGGCCGCCTGGGCGGCCCGCTGGCGGGCCCGGCCCGACCAGCCGGTCGTCCGCGACCGCGGCGGCACCTGGCTCACCGGCGCCGACCTCGACGCCCGCACCGCGGCGGTTGCCGGGCGGCTGGCGGCCGCGGGGCTCAGCGCCGGCGACCGGGTGATCGTCTCCGGCGGCGCCTCGGCCGATCTCGTGGTGGCCCATTGCGCCGCCCTCCGGGCCGGGCTCGTCGTCGTCCCGGTCAACGCCGCCTACAGCGACCGCGAGCTGGGCGTCATCGCCGCCGACGCCGAGCCCCGGGCCGCCCTCGTCGACGGCCCCCTGCGCGCCGCGGCGGCCGCCGCCCTCGGCCCCGGCGCCGTCGTGGCCCTGTCTCTTATACACAACTCCGAGCCCACGAGACCACGCTTCGGAT
>JBKPHT010000450.1:0-32324 GCA_046730015.1 Actinomycetota bacterium | reverse complement strand
CCCGCTGGCCGCCGGCGCGGCCGGGCAGGCCGCCGGCCTGGTGGCGGCCGCCCTGGCGCTGGAGTCCCGGTTCGCCGCCACCCGGGCCCCGGCCCTGCAGCCGGCCGTGGCCGACATGCGGGCCCAGGCCCGGTCGCTGGTGGCGCCGGGCTTCGTGTCCCGGTCCGGCCTGGCGCGGCTCCGGGACGTCGGCCGCTACCACGAGGGCACCCGCCTCCGACTCGACAAGCTGGGCGAGCGACCCGACCGCGACCGGGCCGCGATGGCCCGGGTCCGGGCGTTGGAGGACGCCTTCCTCGCGGCCCGCGACGCCCTCCCCCCGGAGCGGCGGGGCGCGCCGGAGGTCGTCGACGTGGCCTGGCTGCTGGAGGAGCTGCGGGTCAGCGAGTTCGCCCAGGTGCTCGGCACGGCCCGGCCGGTCAGCGAGCAGCGGGTGCGGAAGGCGCTGGCCGGCCTGGCCCGCTGACTCATCCGACCTGGCGGTCGCGGCCCGCCCAGTAGGGCTCGCGCAGCTCCCGCTTGAGGAGCTTGCCCGACGGGTTGCGGGGCAGCACCTCGGCGAAGTCGACCGACTTGGGCAGCTTGTACCCGGCGAGGTTGTCGCGGGCGTAGGCGATGATGCCGGCCTCCAGGTCGGGCCCGGCCGTCGCGCTCTCCGCCGGCACGACGATGGCCTTGACCGCCTCGCCCCAGCGCTCGTCGGGCACGCCGATCACGGCGACGTCGGCGACGTCGGGGTGCCTGGCGACCACGTTCTCGACCTCGGCGGGGTAGACGTTCTCGCCGCCCGACACGATCATGTCCTTCACCCGGTCGTGGAGGTAGACGTAGCCGTCGGCGTCGAGGTAGCCGGCGTCGCCGGTGCGGAACCAGCCGTCGGGCGTCATGGCCTCGGCGGTGGCGGCCGGGTTGTTCCAGTAGCCGGCCATGTTCTGGTGCGACCGGGTCCACAGCTCGCCGACCTCACCGACCGGCCTGTCCTCGCCGGTGGTGGCCTCGACGACCCGCATCTCCACCCACGGGTAGGGCTTGCCGCAGGAACGCAGGAGGTCGGGCCGGTTGGCCGGGTCGTGGTCGACGCCGTCGAGCTGGGTGATGGCCCCGGTGGTCTCGGTGAGCCCGTACACCTGGATGAACTCACAGCCGAAGGTCGCCATGCCCTGGACCAGCACCTTGTCGGTGATCGGCGATGCCCCGTAGACGAGGGCCCGGAGGGTGGAGAAGTCGGTCGTCTCGACCCCCGGGGTCATGAGCAGGAACTGGATCACGGCCGGCACCATGAACGCGTTGGTCACCCCGTAGGTGGGGATGGCGGCGAGCACCGCCGCCGGGTCGATGTCGCGCAGCACCACGGTGCGGCACCCGTGGTACAGCCCGACGGCCGCCCAGCCCGCGCCGGCGATGTGGAACATCGGCATCATGGCGAGGTTCACGCTGTCCTCGGTGAACCGCCACTGCTCCGAGATGCCGATCACGCCCGAGAAGAAGTTGTCGTTGGTCAGCATCACGCCCTTGGGCAGGCCGGTCGTGCCCGACGTGTAGAGCTGGAAGGCCACGTCGCCGCCCGTGGGCGTGACACCGGGGTCGTCGGCGGGGTGGGCGCCGATCCACGCCTCGTACTCCGGCCACCGGTCGTGCCCGCCGACGGCGACGACGGTGTGGACGCGGGCGAGGTCGGGCTCGATCTTCTCGAGGTGGCCGACGAACTCGGGACCGACGAACACGACCTCGGCCTGGGCGTCGTCGATGACCGTGGCCATCTCGGGCGCCGCCAGTCGCCAGTTCACGGACACGTTGACGGCCCCGAGCTTGGCCAGCCCGAACGTGACGTCGAACCACGGCAGGCCGTTCTTGTCGACGAACGCGACCCGGTCGCCCGGACCGACCCCGGCGGCCCGGAGGGCCTGTGCGGCCTGGCTCGACCGCCGGTCCAGCTCCCGGAAGGTGACGGAGCGCCCGTCGACCTCGAGCGCCGGCGCGTCGGGGCGCTCGGCGGCGTGGACCCGGATGACGTCAGCGATGGTGGCGATGTCCGCCCGCGCCGCAGTGCTCATGGCAGTCCCCTCCCGGTTGCTCGTGCCGTACAACGTAGGGGCTGGCCGGGTCGCCGTGCCGCCGTCGGGCCCTCGGCCGGGGCCGCCGCGCTCGCTACGATCGCCGTTGTTGACCGACAGCGTCGGACGATGACGTCTGTTGACGCTCGGCAAGTGGTCCGACCGAACGGGGGGAAGGTGGACCGCGATCAGCGGCGCTGAGGCATGAAGCCCTTCGACGACCTCCGCTCCCGCCGTCGCGGCGCCGTCCCGGACGGCGCGCCGCGCGGGGACGAGGCCGGCGGCGGGGCCCGGGTGGGGATGGTGTTCTCCCGCGAGGCCCGCTGGGGCGGGTCGGCGGCGGCGGTGGCGGGTGTCGGGGCGTCCGTGGCGCTGGCGGCCGGATGGGGCGAGAGCGACCACGACTACCTGCTGATCCACGCGCTCGCCGCGCTGCCCTACATGGTGGTGGGCACGGGCCTCAGCCACCGGGCGGCGCGGGAGGGCCCAGCCGAGTACCGGGGGTTCTGGGCGCGCTGGGAGGCGGCGCTGGCCGTCGGCGCGCTGGCGTCCATGGCCGCGGTCGGGTCGGGAGCGTGGCACGTGGAGGCGCTGGCCGTCCTCGACGTGATCCTGCTGGTGGCCACCGTGCCCATCTGGGTGTCGGCCACCGTCCTCATGGCCCGGGCCCAGGCGGGCAGGCGCGACGTGTCGGTCGACGTGCTGGACGCCCTCACCGCGGTGATCGTCCTCGGCGCGCCCGGCGTGCTGCTGGTGGCCGAGCCGCTCGGGGACAGCGACCGATCGCCTTCGCCGTGCCGTTCGCTTTGTGCATCCTGCTGGCCCCGGCTGCCGTCTACCTGTCGCTGGTCAACCTCGCCCGCATTCCGCCCGGCGAGCGCGCCACCCAGGCGATCGGCACGGTGCTGGCCTGCGGCCTGGCGGTCAACGTGACCCTGCAGCTGGCCCGCATCGCGGGCGGCGCGACCATCGCGCTGCCCTGGGTGGTCGCGGCGCACACCGGCCAGATGGCGCTGATCCTGGCCGTGCCGCTCTGGGCGCACCGGCAGACGACGGGGAGGCTCGACGCGCTGGCCCCGGAGCAGCAGGTCCGGGCCCGACACCCGATGCCCTATGTGAGCGCGGTCGTGCTGCCCGCGCTGGCCGTGCTCGTGCTGACGACCCGGTCCGAGCGGCCCTGGGGCGTCCCCTTCCTGGTCGTCGTGCTGCTGGCGGCGATCGTGCTCAACGCCGTCCGCTACACCCTGATGAGCCGGGAGACGCAGCGGCTGCACGCCGAGCTGGCCCAGATGGCCGAGGAGCGGCGGCGGCTGCTGGCCAACATGGTGCGGGCACTGGAGGACGACCGGCGCCGGACGGTGTCCGAGCTGCACACCCAGCTCGTCGGCTCGCTGACCGGCCTGGCGACGATCACCCGGACCGCGTCGGTCTCGCTGCCGACCGACACCGCGCTGGTCGTGCAGGAGACGATCGGCCAGCTGCAGGACGACCTGCGGGAGCGGGCCGAGGAGCTGCGGCGCCTCATGGTGGCGATGCGGCCGCCGGAGTTCGAGGGCGGCGGCACCGGGGGCGGGGGCGACGGGAGCGCCGCCGTCGACGACGAGACGGCGCTGGGCACCGCGCTCCTCGCCTACGCCTCGGAGCTGTACCGGGAGCGGGCGACGCGCACGGTCAACGTCCACGTCGACCGCGACCTCGAGCTCGACCGGTCGACGATGACGATCGTCTACCGCATCGCCCAGGAGGCGCTGCTCAACGCCGCCCGCCATGCCCGCGCCCGGACGGTGTCGGTGGCAGTGACCCCGCAGGGCGCCGGCATCCTGGTCGAGGTGCACGACGACGGTGTCGGGTTCGAGCCGGCTGGCGCGGCCGACGGCTCGGGCCTCGCCACGATGCAGCTCTTCACCAACCTGGGGCGGGGCGAGCTGACGGTCCGGTCGAGCCCCGGCCGGGGCACGCTGGTCCGCAGCCTGCTGGGCGTCCGCCCCGGGCTGGAGCCCGATCCCGGGAGCCGCCGCCGCCATCTCCGCCTCGTCCCGATGGCGGGTCCGCCGGGCCGCCGGGACGCGGATCCCGAGCTGTCGGGCGCACCGAGCGCGGACTGACTGCGGCGGGCGGGACCGTTAGGAGCCCGCCGACGTCGCCGCCCGGAGGCCGCCGACGAGGGTATCGAGGACCACGTCGACCTCTCGTCGGGCGGTGTCCGGGTCGGGTGATCGGGCGATGAAGAGCGCGGCGCCGTAGAGCCCGCCGAGGGCGACATGGGCCAGGGGTTCGGCGGCCACGCCCGGGAGGACGTTGCTCGCCAGGAGCGGTGTCAGAACCGTGCGCAACATCGGCAGCTCGACCTGCTCGATGCCTCCTTCCCGGACCTCGGGCTGGAGCACCGACACGCTCTCGAGGACCACGATCCGGCGGAACGCGGGGTCGAGGCACGCGTCCAGGAAGGCCGACAGACCGGCGCGGACGCCCGCCCATGGTTCCTGTGCGGCGAGCGCGGCGGCCATGACCGCCGAGACGACATCGGCCTGGACGGCCTCGTACACGGCGCGGAACAGCGCGTCCTTGCCGCTGAAGTGATGGTACAGAGCCCCCTTCGCGACACCCGCACGCTGGACGATGTCCTCGATCGAGGTCGCCGCGTAGCCCTGGTTGGTGAACCGCTCGCGGGCGATTGCGACGAGGAGCTCGCGGGTGGCTTCCGCCTGGCGTTCCCTCAGCCGCTTGACAGCCACCGCCACATCCTACATGCTGACCAATAGTCGGTGACCGACCGTCAGTCGGTGAACGGTCGGTCGGTGAGGAGGACGTGGTGATCGCAACACCGTTGACGCCAATGGTGACGCTGCCCCCCGGCCAGCGCCTCGTCGAAGGATTCCCGCGGTTCGGCACCCACCTGGCCCGACCCGCTCCGGTGGTCCCCGCCGACCCCGTCATCACCATCCGCGGGGCGGTGACCGAGCCCGTCGACGTGCGTCTCGCCACCCTGGCCACCCTTCCGAGGCGAGCGCTCCGCGCCGACTTCCACTGTGTGGCGGGCTGGTCGGCCACCAACCTGTGTTGGGAGGGGGTGCCGTTCGAGGCCTTCTACAGGACCATCATCGAACCGGCGCTCGTGCCGGGCGCCGAGATCACCCACGTCGTCTTCCGCGGCCTCGACGGCTACCGGTCGGTCGTCCTGACGGAAGACGCACTGGCGGACGGCGTGCTCATCGCCGACCGACTCGATGGCCGCCCGCTCGACGGAGACCACGGAGCACCGGTGCGACTGGTCAGCCCCGCCCAATACGGCTACATGAGCACCAAGCACCTCTGCCGCATCGATGTCCACACCGGCGAGCCGAAGGCCGCCCGGGGATCCCTCATCAGCACCCGGCTGCTCAGACCTCATCCGAGGGCGAGGGTCGCGGACGAGGAACGTCACGGCTCTCTCCCCGGCTGGTTCGTGCGGCCCTTCTACCGAGCCCTCAAGGGCCCGCTTCTCCGACTCTGCGCCCGCGGAACGGGCTCACGATGAGGATTCCGAACGCGGTCCACGAGGCTCAACCCTGGCGCATCCACGAGATCGTGCCGGACTTCACGGTCGAGGACGTCTGGGCCCTGCCGACCCACGGTGACGCCGGCGACTTCGACAACCTGCTCGAGGTCATGGTGTCGCTCGACTTCCCGAACGCGACGTCTCTGCCGACGCGCGTGCTGTGGAGCACCCGGGATCTCCTCGGCCGTTGGTTCTGCCTGGGCAGGATCTCGGTTCCGGTCGACGGCATTGCGGATGGCGCGGGGCAACTGCCGATACCGGGTACGAACGAACGCTCGCTCACCGGCCGGCTGCCCGACGATCTGCGCGACACGGCGGACCTCGATTTCGGCTCGACGCCGTTCGTGCCGCTCTATCGCACCGAGGACGAATTTGCCGCCGAGCTGTCGAACCGAACCGTGCACGGGGTGCTGCACCTTGCGTGGGTGGATCAGGGCGACGGCCGCTACGGAGGCCAGATGGCCGTCTACGTCAAGCCCCGCGGTCCGTTCGGGCAGGGATACATGGCGTTCATCAAGCCGTTCCGCTACCTGGTCGTCTACCCGGCACTCATGCGGCACATCGAACGGGCGTGGAAGCGACGCGTCGCCGCTGAACAAGACGTCCAGTCCTTCAGCTAGACGAGGTCGAGCGCGCCCAGCCCGGCGGCGACGAAGTCGCGGGCCAGGTCGACGGCTTGCTCGCTGGTGATCTGCCCCGCCATCGACAGCTCGCAGATCTGGAGCAGGGCGCCGAGGGCGGCGGCGGCGCCGGCCATCGTCACCGGCAGGGGCTGCCCGGCGGGGGCCAGCAGGGCGTTGAGCTCGCCGGCGAGCCGGGCCTTCACCGCCATGGCCTGGCCGACGATGCCCGGGTCTCCGGAGCCCCACGGCTCGAGGATGAGCAGCCGGTAGGCGTCACGGTGGGTCTCGAAGTAGGTGAGCAGGGCGACGACCAGCTCGGCCAGCCGCTTGTCGGTCGAGCGGGGCGCCCGGACCGCCGCCTGGACGACGTCGAGCACCTCGCCGACGAGCCGCTCCATCACCTCCCGGTAGAGCTCGGGGCGGCCGTCGGGGAAGTAGTGGTAGAGGAGGGTCTTCGACACGCCGGCGAGGGTGGCCACCTCGGCCAGACCCGCCTGGGTGTAGCCCCGGCTCGCGAACGTCTCCTCGGCGGCGGCCACCAGGAGCGCCCGGCGCTCCTGGGGAGCCAGTCTTCGCGTCGTCGCTTCGCCCACCCGTCTCGTCCCTCCCCGTCTGCCCACAGCCCGGCGCGCCCCGCGGCGGCCCGCACGTGCCCCCACGGTACTGAACGGCGGCGACACGGCGGAGCCCGGTTCGTCACGACGCCCAGCTAATTACTGACGCGTCAGGACAGATTGAGCCCGACGGGGTCGGCTACCGTCACACGAATGCAATGTCGCTGGGGGGCGCGCATCCTGCTGGCCGGCGCGGCGCTGAGTCTTCTGACCTCGACGATCGCGGCCTGTGGCACACCGGAGGACGACCGGCTCGGCCCGACGGCCCCGCCGATGACGACGCCGGTGCCGCCGCCTCCGACGAGCACCCCTCAGGCGCCCGACCCGGCCGCCGACCCCGCGGCGGCGCCGTCGCTCGGCCGCCGGGGGGTCCACTCCGACACCCCGGCCCTCGCCGCGCTCCCGGCCGGCAATCCCGGCGGCGGGCCGCTTGGCAGGGCGGTCGCTGCGCAAACGGCGGCGCGCTGAACAGCATCGGCGTGTCGTGGGAGGTCATCAACTCGGTGATCACCCACAACGAGGCCACCGGCCGGGGCGCCAACCCGGCCGCGGCGGGCACACCGGGCGGCGGCAGCGGGGCGGGCATCTACGCCGACGGCGACCGGTTCACCGTCCACGTCGCCGGCTCGGTCATCGAGGACAACCACGCCAACGAGGGTGGCGGCGCGATCTTCTTCGTGAGCAAGGACCGCACCGGCACGCTCGCCATCGACGGCTCGACGCTGCGGCGTAACCCGAGCGACGGATTCGAGACCGAGGGCTTCCCCGGCATCTTCTTCCTCGGCGCGGGCCAGCCCGCGGTGCGGGGCTCGACCCTGGACTGGTCTGCCGACACAGGACTACTAATTACTGACGCGTCAGTCTAGTGTGACGGGTGACACATCAATCAAGACATGTGTTCACCTGAGGGGGGATCAACCATGCACCATCGACCCAGACCGCGTTCCGCGTCCGCGGTCCTGAGCGCCCTGCTGGCCATGCTGGCGCTGGCGGCCTCGGCCCTCGTGGCCAGCCCGACCGGCGCCGGGGCCCAGGCAGGCGAGTTCCGCAAAGGCCCCGACCCGACCGAGGCCAGCGTCACCGCCGCCCGGGGGGCGTTCGCCACCGCCACCGTGTCGGTCCCGTCCAGCGTCGCCGGCTTCGGCGGCGGGACGATCCACTACCCGACCGACACCAGCCAGGGCACCTTCGGCGCCGTGGCCCTCGCCCCGGGCTTCACCGCCTCCAGCGTCAGCTACGCATGGGCCGGGCCCCGGATCGCGAGCCAGGGCTTCGTCGTCTTCCTCATCGACACGAACTCACGGTTCGACCAGCCCAACAGCCGGGGCACCCAGCTCCAGGCCGCGCTCGACTACCTGGTCAACTCCAGCTCGGTGGCCAACCGCATCGACCGAAACCGCCTGGCCGTGTCCGGCCACTCGATGGGCGGCGGCGGCACCCTGGCGGCGGCCAACGCCAACGCCAACCTCCAGGCCGCGGTGGCCCTGCAGCCCTGGCACACCACCAAGAGCTGGCCCGGCATCCGGGTGCCCACGATGATCATCGGTGCCGAGAACGACAGCATCGCCAGCGTGGCGTCGCACTCCTCGCCGTTCTACAACAGCATCCCCGCCTCGTCGGAGAAGGCCTTCCTCAACCTGAACAACGCCACCCACGGCGTGGGCACCACCGGCGACCCCACCCAGGCCAAGTTCTTCATCTCCTGGCTCAAGCGCTACGTCGACAACGACACCCGCTACGAGCAGTTCCTCTGCCCGCCGCCGCCGGCGCCGAGCAGCACCATCCAGGAGTACCGCCACACCTGCCCCGGCTGACGCCGGATCAGGCCGCACCGACGCCGAGGAGGGCCAGCACCGGCCGGCCCTCCTCGTCGGAGGCGGCCAGGTCGACCCGGGCGGACAGCACCCAGTCCCGGTCGCCGGCGGGATCGTCCAGCGCCTGGCGGACGTCCCACGCCAGCGGGCCCGCCGTGACCGTGAACAGCCCGGGCCCCCGGGCCGCCGGCCCGGTGCCGATGCCGTCGTGGTCGGCCCAGTAGCCGGCCAGCGCCGCCTTCAGCCCCTCCGCCGTCCAGTCGCCGCCCGGCACGCGGGCCGCCAGGTCGGCGTAGGCCCGCCGGGCGAGCAGCTCCACCCAGGCGAACAGCTCGTTGCGGACCATCACCCGGAACGCCCGCTCGTTGGCCGTCACCCCGGGCGGCCCGGCCGGGCCGGGCGCGGCACGCCGCCCGGTCGCCGGCCCGGCCCCGTCGTCGGCGTCGTCGTCGACGGGATGGCGCAGCCGCTCCCACTCGTCGAGCAGGCTGGAGTCGACCTGCCGGACGGTCTCGCCCAGCCACTCGGTGAGGTCGAACACCTCCTCGGTCTTGGCGTCCTCCGGCACGTTCTGGACCAGGCCCTTGTAGGCGTCGGACAGGTAGCGGAGCACCAGGCCCTCGGACCGGGCGAGCCCGTAGTGGCCGACGTAGTCGGTGAAGGTCATCGAGCGCTCGTACAGCTCGCGGGCCACCGACTTGGGCCGGATGGTGTGGTCGACCACCCACGGGTGCTGGGTGGCGTAGGCGTTGAACAGGTCGTAGGTGAAGTCGCGCAGCGGCTTGGGGTGCTCCAGCTGGTCGAGGATGGCCATCCGCTCCTCGTACTCGACGCCCTCCCGCTTCAGCCGGGCGACCGTGTCGGCCCAGAGCCGGTCGAGCTGGGCGGCCAGCACCACGCCGGGGTTCTCGAGCACGGCCTCGACCAGCGACAGCACGTCGAGGGCGTAGGTCGGCGCGTCGCGGTCGAGGTGGCCGACGGCCTCCAGCACGAACGGCGACAGCGGCTGGTTGAGGGCGAAGTCGGCCTGCAGCTCCACCGTCACGCGCACGAGCCGGCCCTGGTCGTCGGGCTGGTCCAGCCGCTCGACGACGCCCGCCGCGAGCAGCGACCGGTACATGGCGATGGCCCGCCGGATGTGCTGGCGCTGCCGGGGCCGGGGGTCGTGGTTCTCGGTGAGCAGCTTCCGCATCGCGCCGCAGCCGTCGCCGGGGCGGTCGAGCACGTTGAGCAGCATCGAGTGCGACACGGCGAAGCTCGACGTCAGCGGCTCGGGCGGGGCGGCCGCCAGGCGGGCGAACGTGTCGTCGTTCCAGGGAACGTAGCCCCGGGTCGGCGGCTTGGCCTTGACGATCTTGCGGCGCTTGCGGGCGTCGTCGCCGGCCTTGGCCACGGCCCGCTCATTCTCGACGACGTGCTCCGGCGCCTGCGCCCACACGTAGCCGAGGGTGTCGAACCCGGCCCGGCCCGCCCGGCCCGCCACCTGGTGGAACTCGCGGGCCGACAGCAGCCGCGAGGTCGTCCCGTCGAACTTGCACAGCTGCGTCAGCAGCACCGTCCGGATCGGGACGTTGATGCCGACCCCCAGCGTGTCGGTGCCGCAGATGACCTTGAGCCGGCCCTCCTGGGCCAGCCGCTCGACCAGCCGCCGGTACTTGGGCAGCATCCCGGCGTGGTGGACGCCGATGCCGTGGCGGACGAAGCGCGACAGCGAACGCCCGAACCCCGGCCCGAACCGGAACTCGCCGATCGACTCCCCGATGGCGTCCTTCTCGCCCCGGGTGCAGACGTTGACGCTCATCAGCGCCTGGGCCCGCTCGACCGCCGACTGCTGGGTGAAGTGGACCACGTAGACCGGCGCCCGGTCGGTCGCCAACAGGGTGTCGATGGTCTCGTGGAGGGCGGTATGACGGAACTCGTAGTCGAGCGGCACCGGCCGGGTGGCGGTCGTGACGGTGGTGGTCGGGCGGCCGGTGCGGCGGGTCAGCTCGTCCTCGAACCGGCGGGTGTCGCCGAGGGTGGCCGACATGAGCACGAACTGGGCCTGGGGCAGCGTGAGCAGCGGCACCTGCCAGGCCCAGCCCCGGTCGGGGTCGGCGTAGTAGTGGAACTCGTCCATCACCACCTGGTCGACCTCGGCCCGCTCGCCGTCCCGGAGGGCGAGGTTGGCCAGGATCTCGGCGGTGCAGCAGATCACCGGCGCCCCGGCGTTGACCGCGGCGTCGCCGGTGAGCATGCCCACCCGGTCCGAGCCCAGCTCGTGGACGAGGTCGAAGAACTTCTCCGACACCAGGGCCTTGATCGGTGCCGTGTAGAACGTCCGGCGCCGGCCGGCCAGCGCGGCGGCGTGGGCGGCCAGGGCCACCAGCGACTTCCCCGAGCCGGTGGGGGTCCCGAGGATCACGTTGGCGCCGGCGAAGATCTCCAGCAGCGCCTCCTCCTGGGCCGGGTACAGCGCCAGGCCGCGGGCCGCGGTCCACCCGGTGAACGCGTCGAGGACCGCGTCGGGGTCGGCCCCGGCGGGCAGCGGGGCGAGGTGGTCGGCGAGCCGGGCGGCGGCCAGGGGGACGGCCATCGCCCGACGCTACCGGGGCCTCCTCCTCAGTCCGGCAGGCGCCGGCGGCGGAGCTCGCTGCGGCGGACCTTGCCGGCGTCGTCGCGGAGCTGGCGGTCGACCAGCTCGACCGACCGAGGCACCTTGTAGCGGGTGAGCCGCTCCCCCACCCAGGCGATCAGCTGGTCCGGAGTGACCTCGGCCGGGTCGGCCTCCACGATGGCGTGGACCCGGTTGCCGCGGTCCTCGTCGGGCAGGCCGATGACCGCGCAGCTCCGCACGGCCGGGTGCTCCTGGAGCACGGCCTCGACCTCGGCCGGGTAGACGTTGGCGCCGCCGGTCAGGATCATGTCGGACACCCGGTCGCCCAGGTAGAGGTAGCCCTCCTCGTCGACGTGGCCCATGTCACCGAGCGACTCCCAACCGCCCTCGCGGGTCCGGGCCTCGGCGCCGACGTACCGGTAGGTGGGCGTGTCGCGCCCGCTGCGGAGCCACACCTCGCCGTCCTCGCCGGCCGGCAGCTCCTCGCCCGTCGCGTCGCAGATCATGATCTCGCCGCTGATCGGCCGGCCGACGGAGCCCTTGTGGGCGAGCCACTCCGTACCGGTGATGACGGTCGCCGCCTGGGCCTCGGTGCCGGCGTACAGCTCGACGACCCGCTCCGGGCCGAGCCAGGTGAGCCACGCCTCCTTGAGCCACACCGGGCAGGGCTCGGCCAGGTGCCACACGGTGTCCAGCGAGGACAGGTCGTAGAGGTCGCGGACCTCGGGCGGCAGCCGCCAGATCCGCTTCATCATCGTGGGGACGAGGTAGATGACGTCGGCGCCGTGGGCCTCGACGGCCGCGAGCGTGGCCTCGGCGTCGAAGCGGGGCAGCAGCACGACGTGCGCGCCCCACAGCAATGCCTGGCACGACCAGACGATCGGGCCGTTGTGGTACAGCGGCCCGGGCATGACCATGCAGCCGTCGGGCCGGAGCCGCAGGGGCAGGGGGCCGTCCGGGTCGACCAGGCCGGGATCGCCGGCCACGATCAGCTTGGGGCGGCCGGTGGAGCCGCCCGACGTCGGCGCCTTCCAGGCGGGCGGGACGACGTCGGGCAGCGGCGGCGCACCGGCGGGCACCGGGGGCGGCTCGTGCCCGACCGGCAGCGTCGGGCGGCCGCCGGCCGCCTCTGGCGGCACCCCGATGGCGACGACCGGGTCGGCGAGGTCCACGATGGCGGCCAGCTCCGGCACCGGCAGGTGGGGCCCGACCGGCTGGGGCACGGCGCCCAGCTTCCACGCCGCCACCGCGGCAACGAACCAGTCGACCGAGTTGGGCAGCGCGATGGTGACCATCGCCCCCACGGTCACGCCGCGGGCGGCGAGGTCGTGGGCCAGGGCGGTGGCCCGGTCGTCGAGCTCGCGGCGGGTGAGGCGCGCCTCGCCGCACGAGACGGCGGGCCGGTCGGGCGCGGCATCTGCCAGGTCGGCGAGGCGGCGGGCGAACGGGACCATCGTCACGCCCGTCACTCTGCCATCGCAGGCGGCTACGATGCATCTGCACCAACGGATGATGCGAGCGCATCAATCCGTACCCTCGGGTGCCGACGTGAGGGGGATGGGCCATGGCCTGGGATTTCTCGACCGACCCGGAGTTCCAGGAGCAGCTCGACTGGGTCGAGCAGTTCTGTCGCGAGGAGATCGCGCCGTTCGACCTGGTGTTCCCGGCCTCGCTGCGGTCGCGGAACCCGAAGATCAAGGCGCTGGTCAAGGGCCTCCAGGATCAGATCAAGGAGCGCGGCCTGTGGGCCCTGTTCCTCGACCGGGAGCTCGGGGGCCCCGGCTTCGGGCAGCTCAAGCTCGCGCTGCTCAACGAGATCCTCGGCCGCTACCCGTCCGCCCCCGGCTTCTTCGGCACCGCCGCCCCCGACACCGGCAACATGGAGCTGCTCGCCGCCTACGGGACGCGCGAGCAGAAGGAGCGGTGGCTCGTCCCGCTCATGAACCAGGAGATGTGGTCGGCCTACTCGATGACCGAGCCCCAGGGTGGGTCCGACCCGAACCTGTTCCGGACTACCGCCGTGCAGGACGGCGAGGAGTGGGTCATCAACGGCGAGAAGTGGTTCACCAGCGCCGGCCGCTACGCCGACCTCCTGTTCGTGATGACCACCACCGGCATGTTCGTCGTGCCCCGCGACACCCCCGGCGTCGAGTTCATGCCCGACAGCCCCCGGATCCACTCCCACATCCGCTACAACGACGTCCGGGTGCCGCTCGATCACCTCCTCGGCCCGCCCGACGGCGCCAAGGTGCTGGCCCAACGGCGCCTCGGCGGCGGGCGCATCCACCACGCCATGCGCTCGATCGCCCAGTGCAAGCTGGCCTTCGACATGATGTGCGAGCGGGCCCTCAGTCGCGAGTCGCACGGCAAGATCATCGGCGAGCACCAGATGGTGCAGCAGGCCATCGCCGACTCCTACGCCGACATCAACATGCTGCGGCTGCTCGTGCTGTGGACCGCCTGGACGATCGACAACTCGTCCACCCAGGCCGCCCGCACCCAGATCGCGGCGTGCAAGTACACCTGCGCCAAGACGCTGCGGGAGGTGTCGTACCGGGCCATCCACATCTACGGCTCGCTGGGCGCCACCGACCTCACCCCGCTCCAGGCCATGTGGGCCGCGGCGCCGACGATGGCGGTGATGGACGGCGTCGACGAGGTCCACAAGGTGACCGTGGCGCGCAACGTGCTCAAGGAGTACCGGCCCCACGAGGGGCTGTGGCCCACCGAGTACCTGCCCCACAAGCGGGCCGAGGCCCGCAAGAAGTTCGAGGGCCTGTTCGCGCAGGATCCCGAGCTCGAGCGGTACGCCGACGGCATCGCGGAGTACAT
Organism: Actinomycetota bacterium; assembly: GCA_046730015.1. GTDB lineage: Bacteria > Actinomycetota > Acidimicrobiia > Acidimicrobiales > VFJN01 > ZC4RG19. The sequence continues at coordinate 18,253 of JBKPHT010000450.1, read as the reverse complement.
GGCCCAGCGCGCGGGCTGACCGGCATACCCGGGCCGGCCGGTGGTCGAGCGGCTGTCCCAGGGGCCCCGCCCACCTCCCTAGGCCTCACGCACCGCCTTCCGCCCGACCACGGCCCTGCTTGACACGGCGGCGAGGATGGCCGCCGTCACGACCAGGAGGCAGCCGTGTCCGACTTCTCGGCCGACAACCTGACCGCGCCGAACGGCCCCGAGCCGTTCGCGCCCCGCCGGGAGGAGCCCTACCGCCCCGCCACCGGCCCGGCGCCCGGGGCCGCCGCGCCCGCCCCCGCCGCCGCGACCGGTCCCCCGGCCACCCAAGGGGCCACGGGCCTGGCCCCCGCCCAGGGGCCCGCCCGGGCCGTCCAGCCGGGCGCGTCCGCCCCCGCCGCCGCGTCCGCTGCCTCCGCGCCCCGCCACGCCCAGGCGATCGAGGTGAAGGGCCGCATCCAGATCGCGGACGAGGTAGTCGAGAAGGTCGCCGGCCTAGCGGCCACCGAGGTCCCCGGCGTGGCGGACCTGGGGGGCGACTTCGAGCGGGCGCTGGAGAGCGTCCGGGAGCGGATCGGCATCGGCAACAAGCGGGGAGACCAGGGGGTCAAGGCCGAGGTGCAGGGCCACGACGTCGCCGTCAGCGTGACGATCATGGTCGAGTTCGGCCATGTGGTGATGGACGTGGCCCGCCAGGTGCAGTCCAACATCGCCCTCCAGGTCAACCGGATGCTCGGCTTGCGGGTCGTCGAGGTGAACGTCACCGTCGACGACGTCCGGACCGCCCCGGCACCGGACCGCGACGACGCCGGCTGATCCGCGGTTCCGCGGTTCTCGAGGGCATAGCGGTCGGCCCCCGACCCCTATCGCCTCGAGAACGCCCGACCGACCGGTCAGCCGTCCTCGTCGCCGGCGCCGTCGCGCTCGTCGCCGACGACCTTGAAGTTCTCGTCGAGCTGGACGTCGACCTGGGAGCCGTCGTCGAGGGTGACCTCGACCTCGTAGAGGCTCTCCTCGTCGCCGACCTCGGTCTCGGTCACCTTGCCGCCGCCGGTGTGCTCCAGTGCGGCGGCCGATGCCCGGGCGAGGTCGTCGCCGCTGATCGGCGTCTCGGTCCCGTCGTCGTCACCCCCGCCGGCGGCGACGGCCACTCCGGCGCCGGCGCCTCCCAGCACCAGCACGCCCACGGCGGTGGCGGCGGCGATCCGAGTCCTGCGTTGCATGGTCGTCCTCCTGTCGGTGACCCGTCGACGCCAGCATGCGCCGACCGGCCTGAACACCACCTGACCGGCGCGCTGGCGACGCGACCGTTCAGCGGGCGTTCAGCCGACGCCGCCCACGATAAGCCCTGCCCCGGCAAACTGTGCCCGAGGACCGCCGTGAAGCTCCTGCTCGTCGAGGACGACCGCAAGATCGCTGCCGCCGTCCGCCGCGGGCTGGAAGCCGAGGGCTTCACCGTCGAGGTGGTGGGCGACGGCGAGGACGGCCTGTGGCGGGCCCGCGAGGGCGGTTTCGACCTGGTGATCCTCGACATCATGCTGCCCGGCCGCAACGGCTACCGGGTCTGCGCCGACCTCCGGGCCGCCGGCGTGGCGACGCCGATCCTGATGCTGACCGCCAAGGACGGCGAGCTGGACGAGGCAGAGGCCCTCGACACCGGCGCCGACGACTACCTGTCCAAGCCGTTCTCGTTCACGGTGCTGGTGGCCCGGGTACGGGCGCTGCTACGGCGGGCCGCCGGCCGGCCGCTGGCGCCGACCTCGGTGGGCGACCTCCGCATCGACCCGGCCCGCCGTCGGGCCTGGCGAGGCGAGCACGAAGTGGAGCTGACCGCCCGGGAGTTCGACCTCCTGGAGCTGCTGGTCCGGCGGGCCGGTGAGGTGCTGTCCAAGGCCGACATCCTCGGCGCGGTGTGGGACAGCGACTTCACCGGCGATCCCAACATCGTCGAGGTGTACGTCCGGCGGCTGCGGCGCAAGGTCGACGAGCCGTTCGGCCACCGCTCGATCGAGACGCTGCGGGGCGCCGGCTACCGGATCACGGCCGATGCCGGCTGATCCCCCGCGCCGGCGGGGCACGACGGTCCGGTTCCGGGTGACCGCCATCGCCGCCCTGGCGGTGGCGGTGGTCCTGGTCGCCACCGCGGTGGCCCTCGTGACGGCCCAGCGGCGCCTGCTCGTCGAGAGCATCGACGACTCCCTGGATGAGCACGCCGCCTCGCTGGCCGCCCAGGCGGCCGACGGCCGGCTGCCCGAGCCGCTGCCCGCCCCGAGCGACGACGGCAGCGCCCGGGTGCTCACCGCCGACGGCGAGGTGCTCGCCCGGTCGGCCCCCCGGGCTGACGACGAGGACGAGACCGGCCCGCGCCACACGGTGACCCGGGCGGTCGATACCCCGGGCGGCCCGGCGGTGGTGGAGGTGTCGGCCCCGCTCGACGACGTGGACGAGAGCGTCGCCCTGCTCACCCAGTTGCTGGCCGTCGCCGTGCCCGCGACCACCGCCGTACTAGCCCTGCTGGTGTGGTGGCTCGTCGGCCGCACGCTCCGCCCGGTCGAGGCGATCCGCCGCGAGGTGGCCGGCATCGGCACGGCCGGGTCCCCCGGCCTCGACCGTCGCGTCCCGGTCCCCGCGGGCGACGACGAGGTCGCCCGGCTGGCCCGGACGATGAACGGCATGCTCGACCGGCTGGAGGACGGCGCCGCCCGGCAGCAGCGCTTCGTGGCCGACGCCTCCCACGAGCTGCGCAGCCCGCTGGCCCGCATCCGCTCGGAGATCGAGGTCGACCTCGCCCACCCCGACGGCGCCGACCCCAACGCCACCGCCCGCAGCGTCCTGGACGAGACCGTCGGCCTGCAGCACCTCGTCGACGACCTGCTGGCGCTCGCCCGGTCGGACGCCGGCACGGGCGCGAGCGGGCGGCCGCCCGGGCCGGTCGACCTCGACGAGGTGGTCGGGCGCCTGGTCCGCCGACTGCGGGAGGGCGGCCGGGTGACGGTCGACGCGCGGGGGGTCGGCCCGGCCCGGGTGACAGGCGACCCCGACCGGCTCGGACGGGCGGTCGCCAACGTGGTCGACAACGCGGTCCGCCACGCCGACACCACCGTGACGGTGACCCTGGCCGAAGAGGGCGGCTCGGTCCGGCTCACCGTGGCCGACGACGGCCCCGGCATCCCGCCCGATCAGCGCGACGCCGTGTTCGAGCGGTTCGCCCGGCTCGACACGGCCCGGTCCGCCGGCGACGGCGGCACCGGCCTCGGCCTGGCCATCGCCCGCGACACCGTCACCGAGCACGGCGGCACGATCGAGGTCGACCCCGACCACTCCCCCGGCGCCCGGCTGGTCATCACGCTGCCGGCCGCCGCCGACGGCTCGACTGGGTAGCCTGCCCCCAGATCACGCAAACCAGGGGGGAGCCGCCCCGGTGCCCGTCGTCAACCCCGGCTTCGGCCGGCGCCGCAGCCAGCAACCCGGCGCCGGCCTCATCCCGCCCGGCCAGCACCTGGTCGACGACTTCCCGGTGCTGTCGGCCGGGCCGACCCCCGAGACCCCGCTCGACCAGTGGGACTTCACGATCACCGACGAGACCGGCGCCGAGGCCGCGCGGTGGACGTGGGACCAGCTCCGCGACCTGCCGGCCGAGACCCCGACCGTCGACATCCACTGCGTCACCTCCTGGAGCAAGCTCGGCACCACCTGGGAGGGCGTATCGCTCGACACCCTGCTCGACGGGGTCGAGACGTCCGCGGACTACGCGATCGCGTTCTGCGACGGCGACTACACCACCAACCTGCCGCTCGAGGACCTCACCGACGGCCAGGCCTGGGTGGTGTGGGGCTACGAGGGCGACGACCTCGATCCCGAGCACGGCGGCCCCGCCCGGCTGCTCGTGCCCCACCTGTACTTCTGGAAGAGCGCCAAGTGGGTGCGGGGCCTGCGGCTCACGGACGACGACGAGCCGGGCTTCTGGGAGAGCGTCGGCTACCACAACTACGGGGACCCGTGGCGGGAACAGCGGTACTGGGGCGACTGACCTGGCGGGAGGCGGAGGTCGTCGCCCTCCGGGACGAGACGCCGACCGTCCGCACGCTCGTGCTCGACCTGCCCGGGTGGCCGGGCCACCGGGCCGGGCAGCACGTCGACATCCGGCTCACCGCCCCCGACGGCTACCAGGCTCACCGAAGCTACTCGCTCGCCTCGCCCCCCGACGCCGCCCGGCTCGAGGTGACCGTCGAGCGGCTCGACGACGGCGAGGTCTCGCCGTACCTCAACGGCGTGCTGGCGGTGGGCGACCGCATCGAGCTGCGGGGCCCGATCGGCGGCTGGTTCGTCTGGACCCCCGACCTGGACGGGCCCGTGCTCCTGGTGGGCGGCGGCTCGGGGGTGGTGCCGCTGATGGCGATGGCCCGGGCGCGGCGGGACGCCGGCGCAATGGCCCCGATGCGGCTGCTGCTGTCCTCCCGCACGCTCGAGGACGTCGTCTACCGCGACGAGCTGGACCGCCTGGCCGCCGCCGGCGACGGGCTCACGGTGGTCCACACCCTCACCCGGGAGTCGGCCGAGCGCTGGCCGGGGCACCGTCGCCGCGTCGACGCCGCGCTGCTGGCCGAGGTGGGCTGGCCGCCCGCTGAGGCGCCGCGCATCTACGTCTGCGGCCCGACGCCGTTCGTCGAGGTGGTGGCCGGTGCGCTCGTCGGCCTCGGCCACCGGCCGGGCACGATCAAGACCGAGCGCTTCGGTGCGACAGGAGGATCGCCATGACCGATGCCAACCGCCTTGACGGCAACGTCCTCGGCGGGCCCCTCGGCGAGATCTTCGCCGTCGACCTGACCGTCGCCACGACCACCTGTGCCAGCTGCCGCGGCGTCGGGCCGGTGGCCGGGCTCATGGTCTACATGGACGCGCCGGGCGCGGTCGGGCGCTGTCCGACCTGCGGCTCGGCCCAGGTGCGGCTGGTCGCCTCCGCCGAGCGGTGGTGGCTCGACCTCAGTGGCGTACGGGCGATGGAGATCCCCCGCCCGCCGTCGTGATCACGACACGCCGACGAGGTCGACCACGAACACCAGCGTCTCGTCGGAGCCGATGACCCCTCCGGCGCCGCGCGACCCGTAGGCCATGTGCGGCGGCAGGGTCAGGCGGCGCTGCCCGCCGACCCTCATGCCGGCGACGCCCCGGTCCCAGCCGTCGATGACCTGGCCGGCGCCCAGGGTGAAGGTGAACGTGTCACCCCGGTCCCACGACGCGTCGAACTGGCGGCCGTTCGACCACGACACGCCGACGTAGTGGACCTCGACGTCGCGGCCCGGGGCCGCCTCCGGTCCGTCGCCGACGACGATGTCGTCGACCTCCAGGTCCGTCGGCGGGTCGGCGTCGGGGATCGTCACGTCGGGCTTGGCCATCCCGCCACCCTACCGATCGCCCACCCGACCGACTGTGAACGCCGGATGCACAGCGCGATGCGTCCGGTCACCGGCCCGCACGCCGTCGCTACGATCGCCGGGTGGACGACCTCGCGGCGGAAGCGATCGGTGTGCTGTGCGCCAACGACCGGGTGGGCTGGACCCGCCCGTCCCCGCGCCTGTACCCCCACCAGTGGAGCTGGGACGCCGCGTTCGTCGCCATGGGCTGGGCCCACGTCGACCCGGCCCGGGCGGTGGCCGAGCTCGACACCCTGTTCCAGGGCCAGTGGGCGACCGGCATGGTTCCCCAGATCGTGTTCGACCGGTCGGTGGCGCTCGGCGCCTACGAGCCCCGCCACCGGACCTGGGCCACCGCCACCCACAGCCCCGCCGGCGTGGCCACGAGCGGGATCTGCCAGCCCCCGATCCACGCGGTCGCCCTCCAGCGGGTGCGGGCGGCGGCCGAGCGCCGCGACGACGGCACGGTGGCGCTGGTCGACGACGCCGTCCGCACCCTGTACCCCCGGCTCGCCGCCTGGCACCGCTGGCTGCACACGGCCCGCGACCCCGAGGGCACGGGGCTGGTCACGATCTTCCACCCGTGGGAGAGCGGGCTCGACAACTCGCCCAGGTGGGACGCCGCCCTCGCCGCGGTCGAGCCCGGCGCCGTCCTCCCCGCCGGCGAGATGGCCGGCGGCCGGCCGGACCTGGCGCATGTGTCCGACCCGTCGGAGCGCCCCACCGACGACGACTACCACCGGTACCACGCCCTGGTCCGCTCCCTGGTCGACCTCGACTACGACCAGGCGCGGGCGCACGCCGCCCACCCGTTCCGCATGGCCGACGTGCTGTTCACCGCCATCCTGGCCGCGGCCGACGACGCCCTGGCCGACCTCGCCGTCCTCGCCGGGCGTCCGAGCCGGTCCGACGGCCACCGGGCCGACGCCGACCGCAGCCGGGCCGGGCTCGACCGGTGCTGGGACCCGGGCCGCGGCGCCTGCCTCGACCGCGACCAGGTCACCGATCGGCCGGTGGCTCGCGACACGATCGCCGGGTTCGCCCCGCTGATCGCCGGCTGCGACCCCGCGCGGGCGGCGCGGCTGGCCGACCGGCTGGCCGGCCCGTCCTACACCGGCGCCGGCGGGCTCCGTTGGCGGGTGCCGCCGACCACCGCGGTCGACGACCCCGCGTTCGACGCCCGCTCCTACTGGCGCGGGCCGACCTGGCCGGTCGTCACGTGGCTGCTGTGGTGGGGACTCGAGCGGGCGGGGCACCGCGGCCAGGCCGACGGGCTCCGCATCGCCGCCGTCGACCAGCTCCGGGCCAGCGGGTGCAGCGAGTACGCCGAGCCCTTCACCGGCGAGCCGCTGGGGTCGCGGGCCCAGTCGTGGACCGCCGCGGTGGCCCTCGACTGGCTCGCCCGGGACCCCTGGGCCGCGGACCGCTCGGCGCCGGTGCCGGCCGATCGTGACCACGACGCGGCCGCCGACGCGCCGTCGATCGTGGCGTGACCCGGCTCCGGCGTGTGCCCGAGGTGGTGCTCGCCGCGCTGATCGCCCTCGCCGCGGTGGCGGGCGACGTCACCTGGCAGCGGCTCCACCCCGAGCCCGCCGCGGTGACGGCCGACCACCGCTGGCCGGCGGCGCTGGCCGGGCCGGTGTGGGTGCGGATCGACCCGGCGGACGGCTCGGGCCGGACGGTGACGCTCCGCTGGGGCCCGTGGCGGCGCCAGGTCCGCCAGAACGGCGACGGGCCGGTGACCTACGTGTTCACCAAGTGGGCGGTGCCGCCGGCGGCCAACGCCACGATCACCGTGGAGGTCGATCCCGGCGCCAGGGTCTCCTTCGGCGAGGGGCCGGCGCCGGGCGACGGCGACGTCGTCGGGCTCGACGGCAGGTGGCGGCCGGGGGCCGGCCCGGGCCCGCGGGCCGGGCCGGGCTGACTGCGGTTCCTCGAGTGCTTCGACGTGACCGACAAGGTCGTGATGACCGGGTCGGTGCGCGGGTGGGGTGAGCCCCGGCTGGTAGAACCGGGCGGATGCCGGACCACGAGCGGGCGGCCGAGGTGCTGCAGGCCGTCGACGACGACCGAGACGCGATGGTGGAGGCGCTGGCCGCGCTCGTGCGCATCCCGAGCCTCACCGGCAGCGACGCCGAGCACGAGGCGCTGGCGGCCGTGGCCGCCGACCTTGTGGCCGACGGGCTCGACGTCGACCTGTGGCAGCTCCCGCTTGCCGACCTGCGGGCCGACCCGGACTTCCCCGGGGCCGAGGTCGACCGGAACGAGGCCTGGGGCGTCGTCGGCCGCCTGACCGGCGTCGGCGGCGGCCGCAGCCTGATGCTCAACGGCCACGTCGACGTCGTGCCGCCCGGCGACCCGGCGGCCTGGTCGGGCCCCGACCCGTTCAGCGGCCGCGTCGACGGCGGCGCCGTCCACGGCCGGGGGGCCTGTGACATGAAGGGCGGGGTGATCGCGGCGCGGTGGGCGGTGCGGGCGCTGCGGGCCGCCGGGGTGAACCTGGCCGGCGACGTGCTGGTGGCGCCCGTGGGCAGCGAGGAGGACGGCGGGCTCGGCACGTTCGGCCTGCTGCGGCGCGGCTGGCGCGCCGACGCCTGCGTCGTGCCCGAGCCGACTGGCCTCGACGTCGTGCCGGCCTGCGCGGGGGCGCTGACGTTCCGGCTGCGGATCCGCGGCCTCGCCGCGCACGCCTCGCGCCGGACCGACGGCGTCAGCGTGATCGACAAGCTGTGGCCGGTGTGGTCCGCCCTGGCCGACTTGGAGCGCCGGCGCAACGCCGCGGTCGACCCGCTGATGGAGCGGTGGCCGGTCGCCTACCCGCTGTCGGTCGGCACGCTGCGGGCGGGCGACTGGGCCTCGTCGGTGCCCGACCTGCTGGAGGCCGACGGGCGGCTGGGCGTCGCCCTCGACGAGCCGCCCGCGGACGCCCGCCGGGCGCTGGAGGCGGCGCTGGCCGAGGCCTGCGCCGCAGACCCGTGGCTGGCAGATCACCCGGTGGAGGTCGAGTGGTGGGGTGGGCAGTTCGCCAGCGGCCGCCTGCCCGCCGGCGACGATCTGGCCGACCGCATGGCCGCCGCCCACGCCCGGGTGGCGGACGGGCCGGCGGCCCGGTGGGGCGCCCCCTACGGCAGCGACCTCCGCCTGCTGACCGGGCTGGGCGGGGTCCCGACGGTCCACTACGGCCCCGGCGACTCGGTGCTGGCCCACGCGCCGGACGAGCGGATCGAGATCGCCCAGGTCCACACTGCGGCCCGGGCGCTGGCGCTGCTGGCCCTCGACGTCTGCGGCTGAGCGCGTCCCGGGTCGGCCTCCCCGGCAGCTCAGCCAGCCTCGAGGACGGCCTTCAGGCGGCGGAGGTCGCGCCCGGTGGCCGACCGGACCGCCCGGGCGACGAGCGGGGTTGCGAGCCCGGCCAGGCCCGCCGGCCGGCCCCGGCTGCGGAGCGTCATCCGGGTGCGACCACGGCCGGCGGGCGCCCAGGTGTAGGTGGTCTCCATCGGGAAGGGCCCGTCGGCCGCCCGCATCACCAGCCGCTCGCCGGGCACGAGCGTCACCACCTCGTAGGTGTAGGTGAGCGTGCGGCCCAGGAACCGGGCCACGAACGCCACCCGGGAGCCCGTCGTCACCGGCGGGTCGGTCTCCCAGGTGACGGAGCGGATGTTGGCGTACCACTCGCGGGCGTTCGACGGGTCGGCGGCATAGGCGGCGACCACGGCCGCCGGCCGGTCGATGACGATCTCGGTCTCGACGTCGATGCCGGCCACGCGCCCCGTCCTATCAGCCCGAGGCGGCGCCCGTTCTCACCAGGACAGCGACCCCCACGTCGTCTACCTGGACCACCACTGACATCGCGGCCGCCTGGCTGCGAGACGGGCAACGTCGACATCGTCGGCCACCTCTGGGGCGCGGGGCCCGGCGTGCCCGAGTACGTGGCCGCCATCGAGGCGGCCGACACGGAGGTCGGCGAGCTGGTGGCTGCAGTCCGCAGCCGGCCGCGCTACGCCGACGAGGACTGGCTGATCCTCGTGTCGACCGACCACGGCCACGCCGTCCCCGGCGGCGGCCACGGGGCCGGCCTGACGGCCGAGGAGTGCACCACATGGCTCATCGCTGCAGATGGTCGACGCCGCCGTCACCGCCCTCGCCCACCTCGGGGTGGCGGTCGACCCGGCCTGCGGCCGCGACGGGCGGCCGATCGGGGCGGCCGGCGGCGACCGGCGCCGGCCCGTCCGCCGCTGACGCTCAACGCCCGGTCACGCGGGCGATGAACGACTCGACGTAGCCGGCGTACAGCTCGACGAGCGAGACCGAGCGGTCGGTCAGCCACAGGACCGACGCGCCCTCCAGGAACGCGAGCAGCTCGCAGGCCATGCCCGGGCAGTCGACGCACGGGGCGACGACGCCCGCCTCCTGGGCCCTGGCCAGCACGTCCGCCACCGCCGCCCGGAGGGACCGGCTGCGGGCGGCGAAGTACTCGTGGGCCGCCGTCCCCGGCTGCAGGCTCTCGAGCTGGAGGCCGGTGTGGACCGCGGCGAGGCCGGGCTGGGCCTCGCACATCTCGGCGATCCGGACGAGGGCCCGCAGCCGGTCCAGGCCGTCGCCGGGCGGCACCGCGGCCAGCAGGGCGCCGGCCCGCCGGTCGCGCTCGGCGACCACCGCCAGCAGCAGCGCCTCGGTCGAGCCGAAGTGGTAGAGGATCCGTCCCGGCGTGATCCCCACCCGGGCCGCGATCTCGGCCAGGGCGCTGGCCCGGAAGCCCCGGACCGCCACCACGTCGAAGGCCGCGGCGACGATCGCCGAGCGCTCGCCGGCCCCCTCGGGCGCCCGGACGCCGGGCGGGATCACCGGTCGGCCGCCCGGTCAGTCCAGCGACCCGAGGGCGGGGACGAGCTCGGACACGATGCTGAGGTGCCCCAGGTCCTCGACGATCCGCAGGGTCGCGCCGGGCACGAGCGCCGCGGTGTGATGGGCGTGGGCGACCGGCACGAGCGGGTCGGCGGCGCCGTGCAGGACCACGGTCGGCGCCTGGACCGCGCGCGGGTCGAAGCTGCCCCAGCCCACCCCGTCGGCCAGCCGGTCGTCGGTGTAGCCCACGACGCCCTGGGCGAACATCTGGGCCGCGCCCGCGAGCATCCGGGCCAGCCAGGCGGGGTCGCTCAGCATGGCGAGGTCGGACGGCGGCAGGGTGACGGCGTCGCCGCGGGCGGGGTCGGGCGGGTCGGGGGCAGGAAGCGGGATCCGTCCTCGCCGAACTCGTCGGCCGCCCGGGCCAGCGCGGCGTCGCGGTCGGGGGCGTCCCACAGGTCGGCGACGCCGGCCCGGGGCATCGTCGCCCGCCCATCGGCCCAGGACATGTCGGTGAGCGCGCAGCAGGCCACCACCCCGGTCACCCGGCCGGGCGCGGCGGCGGCGAGCGCCAGCGCGTAGGCGCCGCCGGTCGACACGCCGACGACGGCGAACTCGTCGATCCCCACCCCGTCGACGACTGCCAGGCCGTCGGTCACCCAGTCCGCGATGCTGCGGCCCGGCCGCGCGGTGGACAGCCCGTAGCCGGGCCGGTCGACGCCGACGACCCGGAGGCCCGTGTCGGCCGCGGCGGGGACGAACGCGGCCGGCTCCAGCCGGCTGCCGGGCCCGCCGTGGCACCACAGCACCGGCCTCCCCCCGGGGTCTCCGTGCTCGGCGAAGCCCACCACCCGACCGTCCGGCCGGGTGAGCATCCTGTCCTTCGTCGTATCGGCCGCGCGTGCCATCGGTTGCCCCCCTCGGATCGTGCAGTGTGCCACGTCGGACACGTAGCGCGTGCACGCCGCTACCCGGCGCGTGCCCCGGGGCTTGGGCAATGGGGCCGCGTCGTTTCTCGAGGCGCTACCGTGCCCGGCGATGTCGATGCCCGCCCGCGAGTCCGACATCGACCCGTTCCTCGCGGCCACCCCCAAGGTCGAGCTGCACCTCCACCTGGTCGGCTCGGCCTCGCCGGCCACCGTCGCGGCGCTGGCGGCCCGGCGGCCCGACGCCGACGTTCCCCGCTCCCCGGCGGCGCTGGCCGAGCTGTTCCGCTTCCGCGACTTCCCCCACTTCATCGACGTGTACCGGCGGGTCAACGACCTCGTCACCACCCCCGAGGACGTGGCCGTGATCCTCGACGGCTGCGCCGCCGACCTGGCCGCCCAGCGGGTCGCCTACGCGGAGGTCACGGTCACGCCGTACATGCACGCGCGGGTCGGTCTCGCACACCCCGAGCTTCGGGAGGGCCTCGCCGAAGGCCGGGCCCGGGCCGCCGCCCGGGGCGTCGACCTCGCCTGGATCTATGACATCCCCGGCCAGTACGGGGCCGAGGCCGCCGAGCACACGCTCCACTGGGCCCTCGACGACCCGCCCGCCGGGCTGGTCGCGTTCGGCCTGGCCGGGGCGGAGGCCGGCGTCGACCGGGCCGCGTTCGGGCCGGCGTTCGCCGCCGCCCGGGCCGGCGGCCTGCCCGGCGTCCCCCACGCCGGGGAGGGCGACGGGCCGGCGAGCGTGTGGGCGGCGATCCGCCACCTGGCCCCGGCCCGCATCGGTCACGGCGTCCGGTCCGTCGAGGACCCGGCGCTCGTCGATCACCTGGCCGCGCACCGGATCCCGCTGGAGGTCTGCCCCACCTCCAACGTCTGCACCCGGGTCGCCCCGTCGATCGAGGCCCATCCGGTCGGGGCACTGCTGGCGGCGGGCGTCGTCGTCACCGTGAACACCGACGACCCGCCCATGTTCGGCACCTCCCTCACCGACGAGTACCGCCGGGTGGCGGCCGCGTTCGACCTCGACGTGGCGGCCGTCGCCGAGCTGGTGGTCAACGCCGTCGACGCGTCGTTCCTGCCCGCTGGCCGCAAGGCCGACCTCCGGGCCGCGGTCGCCGCCGCGGCCGCCGGCGGGCACGGCGGCGGCCGCCCGTGAACCGGTGACGATCCTCCTCCCCGAGGGGGAGGCGAGGAACCGACCGTGGGTGGGCGACACGGCGGGGGCCCCTTCTTACCGTGACCGGTATGGAACTCATCGACGATCCGGCCGTGGAGATCACCGGCCTCACGAAGCGCTACGGGCCCCGTGTCGCCGTCGACGGCGTCGACCTCGCCGTCCGGCGGGGCGAGGTGTTCGGCCTGCTCGGCGCCAACGGCGCCGGCAAGACGACCATGGTCGAGTGCGCCCAGGGCCTCCGCCGGCCGGACGGTGGCTCGGTCCGGGTGCTGGGCCTCGACCCGGTCCGGCAGCGGTCCCGCCTCGCCTCCCGCATCGGCAGCCAGCTCCAGCATTCGGAGCTGCCGGACCGGATGCGGGTCGGCGAGGCCATCCGCCTGTTCGCCGACGGCCCGGTGCCGGACGCAGCGGTCGAGGAGTGGGGCCTCGGCGAGTTGTGGCGCGTCCCCTTCGGCGCCCTGTCCGGCGGCCAGCAGCAGCGCCTGTTCATCGGGCTCGCCCTGCTCAACCAGCCCGACGTGGTGTTCCTCGACGAGCTGACCCAGGGCCTCGACCCGGCGGCCCGCCGGGCCGTGTGGGGGCTCATCGCCGCCATCCGCGACCGCTCGACCACGGTCGTGCTGGTCACCCACTTCGCCGACGAGGCCGAGGTGCTGTGCGACCGGCTCGCGGTGATGCGGCGCGGCCGCATCGTGGCCGAGGGCACCCCGGGTGAGCTGATCGACCGGCACGGCCAGGGCCTGACGATGTCGTTCACCCTGCCGGGAGCCGACGTCGCCGCGCTGCGCGCCGTCCCCGGCGTCGAGGCCGTCGTCGTCTCCGGCCCCCGGGTCGAGCTCCACGGGCGCCGGACCATGGTCGCCCACGTCGGCGCCCACCTGGTGGGCCGCGCCACCGGCGACCGGCCGGTGCCCGACGACATCCGCGTCACCGAGCCCTCGTTGGAGGCGGCGCTGATCCGCCTGATCGACGATCCCGACACCCCGATGCCCGAGGAGGCGCTGGCGTCATGACCTTCACCCGAAAGCTCGTCCGCACCGAGTGGCGGCTGTTCCTGCGGGAGCCGCTGGCGATGGCGTTCGTCGTCGCCTTCCCCGTCATCACCGCACTGGTCATCGGCGGCGTGTTCGACGACGACGACCCGGCCTTCGCCGGGGCGGTCCCGAGCGACTACTACGTCGCCGCGTACTTCGGCGTCGTAGTCGGCGCCGTCGGGCTCGTCATGATCCCGGTCCACGTCGCGACCTACCGCGAGCGGGGCGTCCTGCGCCGCTTCGACGCCGCCGGGGTGCCCCGGTGGGCGTTCCCCGCGAGCCAGTTCGTCACCGGAGTGCTGTTCGTGCTGGTCGGCGCCGTCGCCGTGGCGGCGACCGGGCTGCTGGCCTACGGCCTGCCCCCGGTCGACGATCTCGGCCGGACCGTGGCCGGCGCGGTCAGCGGGACGCTGGCGTTCATCAGCCTCGGCGTGCTGCTCGGGGTTCTGATGCCCAACGCCCGGGCCGCCCAGGGCGTCGGCCTGCTGCTGTTCTTCCCGATGTTCCTCCTGGCCGGGAGCGGCCCGCCGCCGGACGCGATGTCGAGCGTGATGGCCGACATCTCTCCCTGGCTCCCACTCACCCACGTGGTCCGCGCGATCCAGGAGCCGTGGCTGGGGCTCGGCACCAACACCGACCACATCGCGATCAACCTGGCGGTCTTCGGCGGGGCGACAGTCCTGTGGGCGCTACTGACCGGCGTGGTCCCGACGGGTCACCGGTCCGCGGACCACTCCGGGCCGGCGGCAGCCGTCGCTGACGCCCCGACCGCGGGAGCGCCGGCATGACCGGGGCGACCCACCCACCGAGCCGCACCGTCCGTCCCGGGCATGTCGCCTGGACGGCCGGGGCGGTGGGGGCGATCTGGCTGGCCGTGCTGTTGATCAGCCTGTTCTCGCCCGACCTCGTGTCCGGCAGCGAGCAGCAGCATCTGCCCATCGCAGCCTTCATCGCCTGGTTCTGGGGCGCGATCGCCACGGTGGTGGTGATCCTGTTCGGCGCCCTCCTGCGGCGGGCGGCCGCCCCGGTGTGGGGGGTGGCCCCGGCGGCGGCGACGATCGGGATCTGGGTCGTCGCCGTCCTCGTGAGCGTGTTCGCCCCCACGCTGGAGACCGGCACCGACCCGACCACCATCCCGCTGGCGGCGATGATCGCCCCGCTGGCGGCGACGCTGCTCACCGGCATCGCCTACCTGCTGGCCGTGGCCGGCGAGCGGGCGTCCCGCCCCTGGCCGGCCGACCGGACCTGACGCCCTCCGGGTACCGTGAGCCGGCTGATGGACGCGCTCCCCAGACCCGACGCCACGACCGCCCGACCGGGCGGTCGTGTCGCCGGGTGGGTGGCAGCCGACCTCCGCCGGCCCGAGTGGCCGGTGCAGCGGTCCGAGCTGCCGTTCTTCCTGGTCAGCTCGACGATCATCGTCGTCGCCGCCCAGCTGACCGACCCCGGCACGGCGGCGGAGCTGGCCGCCGTGTGCCTCGGGGCGGCGGCCTTCGTCGCCCGCGCCCTGTTCACCCGGCCGCCCGCCGAGCTGTTCGCCGTCCTCGTGACGGTGCCCGTCGCGCTCGCGGTCGGCCAGGACGGGAACCTGGAGGTCTCGTTCTTCCTGCCCATCATGATCACCCTGTACGCGGCGTGGTACCTCGACTCGCTGATCCGGTCGACCGCGGTCATGGTGTTCACCGTCGTCACCCCGTGGTTCGTCGCCATCCAGCTGGTGCCGGAGGAGGGCCTGCAGTGGATCCCCTGGTCGGCGGCGTCGCTGTTCACGTTCGCGCTGGGCCGCACCCTGCAGCACCAACGGTCGCTGATCGCCGAGCTGGAGGCCGCCCGCCGGTCGCTGGCCGACCAGGCCGTCGCCGACGAGCGGCGCCGCATCGCCCGCGAGCTGCACGACCTGGCGGGGCACACGCTCGCCGCGATGCTGTTGCACGTCACCGGGGCCCGGCACGTCCTCCGGCGCGACGTCGACGAGTCGGAGCGGGCGCTGCAGGAGGCCGAGGCGGTCGGACGCGCCAGCCTCGACCAGATCCGGATGACCGTCGCCGCGCTCCGCACCACCGAGCGCGGCGTCGACCCGCCGCTGGCGGGGTCGGCCGACCTCGTTGCGCTGATCGACGACTACCGCCGGGCCGGCCTGACCATCGACGGCCGGGTCGCGCCGGGCGTCGAGGACATCGACGGGCCGGTCGGCACCGCGCTCCACCGCATCTGCCGGGAAGCCCTGTCGAACGTCGCCCGGCACGCCCCCCACAACACCGTCGAGGTCGTGCTCGACATCGACGGCCGCGGCGGGCGCCGGATGGCCCGGGTCGTGGTGGCCGACCGGGGTCGCCGTCCCCGCCCCGCCGAGGGCGGCGCCCACTTCGGCGTCGTGGGCATGGTCGAGCGGGCCCGGGCCCTCGGCGGCGACCTGCGCGCGGCCCCGACGGCCGACGGCTGGCGGGTCGAGGCGACGATCCCGGTCGACGGGCCGGGCGGCGGGATGGCCGCTGGCAGGGCGGGCGCCGGGTGATCCGGGTCGTCATCGTCGACGACCAGCCGGTGGTCCGCGCCGGCGTCGTCCGCATCCTCGGCCCCGAGGACGGCTTCGACGTCGTCGCCCAGCTCGACGACGGCGACCAGGTGCCCGACACGCTGGCCGGGACCGAGGCCGACCTGGTGCTCATGGACGTCCGCATGCGCCGGGTCAACGGCCCCGACGCCGTCCGCCTGCTGCGCGAGCGGGACGATGCCGCGCCGCCGGTGCTGATGTTCACGACGTTCGACGACGACGACATCCTGTGGAGCGCGCTCGACGCCGGCGCCGCGGGCTTCATCCTGAAGGACTGCGCGGCCGAGGAGCTGATCGCCGCCTGCCGCGCGGTGGCGGCGGGCGGTGCCTGGCTCGACCCCCAGGTGGCGCCGCGGGTGATGTCGACGTTCCGGCGCCAGGTCGTCCCCCGGATCCGGCAGCGGGCCCTCGCCGACCAGCTGACCGGGCGCGAGCGCGACGTCCTCCGCCACATGGCCCGGGGCGCGACCAACGCCGAGATCGCCGACCGCCTGGCGGTGGGCGAGGCCACGGTGAAGTCGCACGTCGGCGCGATCTTCTCCAAGCTCGGCGTCCGGGACCGGGCGGCGGCGATCGTGTTCGCCTACGACCACGGCCTGGTCGAGCCGGCTCCCGGCCCGGGTGACGGTTAGGCGGACAGCTCGGCCCCGCGGCCGTCAGCCACAGTCGAGCGCCTCCCCGACGTCCTGGACGATCGACTCGGCGCTGTCGAGCACCGACTCGACGCCGGCACCGAGCTCGTCCAGTGAGTCGGCGTCCTCCAGCTCCGCCACCTCGGACTCCAGCTGGTCGACCTCCGGCTCCAACGCCTCCCGCTGCTCCCCCTCGAGGTCGCTCACCGCGCTGGCGAGGTCGTCGTACGCCGACTGGACGTCGTCCAGCCCGTCCTGCGCCTCCCCGAGGTTGCCCTCGGACACGTCGTCGACCACTGCCTGGAGGTCGTCGCGCAGCTCGGACCGGGCGTCGCAGACGCGGTCGCTGGCGGACTCGTCGTCTCCGCACCCGGCGGCCGCCAGGAGCAGCACCACAGCGAGAAGGCTGGCAACACCGCGGGACTGGGACATGAGGACCTCCGGCGTCGTCGGCGCGGCACGGAGCGTGACCTAGGTAACCTACTCGCCGGCCATGGGTACGCTCTGCCACTCCACCCCCGACGCCGGGAGGCCCACCGCCGATGGTCGACACGGACAGGTTCGCAGCCACCTTCGCCATGCTGGACAAGGACGGCGACGGCCGCGTCTCCGCCGCCGAGCTCAAGGAGCTGATGGCGGCCGTGGGCGTGACCTTCACCGACGAGAACGCGGCCACGGCCGTCCGGATGATGGACACCGACGGCGACGGGCTCGTCACCCTCGAGGAGCTGGCCACCTACATGAGCACCCCGGGGGCCGCCCGGCCGGACACGGCCTGAGCCGGCGCCGCGGGCGCGGGTAGTTCACTCGTTCCCGAGGCGACCCCTATCGCGTCGAGAACCCGGAAGCGGCGTCTCAGCCGACCAGCTTGGCGGCGGTCTCGCCGAGCAGCTCGACGTTGTCGGGATCGTGGCCGTTCGCCGGCAGGTTGCAGGTGAACCCGTCGACGCCCAGGTCGAGGACCGCCGCCAGCTGCTCGCCGACCTCGTCGGGATCGCCGAACGTGATCCGCCCCTCGATCATCCGGCGGGTGGCCTCGTCGGCGGTCGCGAGGTCGATGCCGCGTTCGCCGAGGTAGCGGGCGATGTCGGCCTGGGCCTGCTCGTGCGTGGGCGCGATGCAGACGGTGCGCTGCACGCTCACCGTGATCTCGCTGCGGTCGCGACCCAGCCGCTCGCAGTGGGCGGCCAGGGCGTCGAGCTTGCGCGGGATCTCGGCCGGCTCGGAGATGAGGTTGGACTCGTCCGCGTACTGGGCGACGAGCCGCAGCGTCTTCCTCTCCCCGCCGCCGCCGATCATGACCGGGACCCGGCCGACCGGGGGCGGCTGGTTGATGGCCTCCGTCACCGTGTAGTGCCGGCCGGCGAGCGTCGGGCGCTCGCCCCGCAGCATCGGGATGATGATCTGCAGCGCCTCCTCGAGCTTCTCGAACCGGTCGGTGAACGTCCCGAACTCGAAGCCGAGGGCCTCGTGCTCGACGTCGAACCACCCGGCGCCGATGCCGAGCTGGGCCCGGCCGGACGACACGATGTCGAGCGCCGTGACGGTCTTGGCCAGGAGCGCCGGGTTGCGGTAGGTGTTGCCGGTGACCAGCGCACCGAGCCGGACCGTGGACGTGCGCTGGGCCAGCGCGGCGAGCAGCGTGTAGCACTCGACCATGTAGTCGTCGGGCCGGCC
>JBKPHT010000449.1:0-13741 GCA_046730015.1 Actinomycetota bacterium | reverse complement strand
GGCACCCCCCCGTCCCACATGCGCCGGGGCGGTCCGCCGGCCCGCCGCTGGGGCCTCGCCGTCGCCGGCATCGCCGCGGCCGCGGCCCTGGTGGTCGGCGGCATCGCCATCACCCGCGACGACGAGGGCCCGACCGACCTGGCCGCCCTCGCCGAGCAGGCCGCCGAGGCCGACGGCGCGCAGATCGCCACGCTCTCCACCGAGGCCGGCGCACCCGCGGCCCGGGTCGTCGCCGACGGGTCGACCGGGTTCGTCCTGGTCGACGACCTGCCAGTGCTCCCCGAGGGCCAGGAGTACCAGCTGTGGAAGCTGGCCGGCGACGTGCCGGTGTCGCTCGGCATGATCGGCGACGGCACCACCGAGGCGACCGCGTTCGGGCTCCCCGCCGACACCACCACCTTCGCCCTCAGCACCGAGCCGGCCGCGGGGTCGCCCGCGCCGACCGGCGCGATCGTGGCGACCGGCCAGTTCAGCTAGGAGGAGCGGCCCGGAGGGTGAGCACGGCCATGTCGTCGACCGGCTCGTCGTCGACGAACGCCACCGCCTCCGACACGATCAGGTCGGCCAGCGCGTCGGCCGGCAGGCGGCGGCCCTGATAGAGGGCCTTGACCACGCCCTCCTCGCCGAACACGCGCCGACCCGCCCGCCGGTCGGTGAGCCCGTCGGTGTAGCAGACGAGCGACTCGCCGGGGTCGAGGTGGACGACCGTGTCGCTGAGGGTCAGCTCGTCGGTCACACCCAGCAGCGTGCCCGGCTGGCCGACCGGCTCGACCCTGCCCGCCCGCCCCGCCAACGGCAGCGGATGGCCGCCGGAGCACAGGATGATGTCGACGCCCCGCGGCGTCGGCTGCACCGCGCCCACGAGGACCGTGCAGAAGCGGGGGCTCACCGGCAGCCGCTCGTCGTCGACCGGGTCGCGCTCGGCGCTGTTCCGCAGCAGCATCTCGTTCAGGTGGGCCAGCACCGCGGACGGCATGACGCCCCGCATCGCGGCCGACCGGATGGTGTGGCGCACCAGGCCCGTGGTGGCCGCCGCCTCGACGCCGTGGCCACAGACGTCGCCCACCGCCACGATCCACCAGTTGTCGTCGGCCTGGAAGGCGTCGTAGAAGTCCCCTCCCACGTCGAGGCCCCATCCGGCGGCGAGGTAGCGGGCCCCCAGCTCGATGCCGGGGATGGTGGGCAGGCTCCCCGGGAGCAGGCTGTCCTGCAGCGCCCGGGCCACCCCCGACTGCTCGTGGAACAGGCGGCTGTTGTCGAGCATGACCCCCGACCGGGCGGCGACCGCCTCGGCCAGCGCGAGCTCGGCGGCGCCGAACGAGCGGCCGGGCCGGTTGCCGAACCCGAGTGCCCCCAGCAGCCGGCCCCGCGCCTGCAGCGGGAAGATGGCGACGCTGTCGACGCCGACGGCGTCGATGGCCACCCGGTCGCGGGCGTCGTCGAACAGCGGCCCCATCATCCCGGCGGCAGCCGAGCCCCGGATCAGCGGCCGTCCCTCGGCCAGCGCCTCGCCGAGCGCGCCCGAGTGGGCCAGATCGCGAGGGATCCGCTGGGCCAGGCGGGTGAGGTGCCCGACCTGGCCGGGGTCGACGTGGGCGGCGCCCACCCGCGGGCGGGGGTTGGCGGTCGACTCCAGCAGCCGCACCGCGCACCAGTCCGCGATGCGGGGCACGGTCATCGCGGCGAGCTGGCTGAGCGCGGTGTCGAACTCGAGGCTGCTGGACAGGGCGGCGCTGAGCTCGTCGAGGAAGCCGAGGTGCTCCTGGGCGCGCTCGGCGGAGTCGGCCAGGCGGGCCCGGTCGAGCGCGAGCGCGCACTGGGCGGCCACGTCCTCCAGGAGGTCGCGGTCGGCAGGTCCCAGGTCGCCCTCGTCGCCGAACCCGACGGCCATCGCCCCGAACGGCCGACCCTGCGCGTCGAGGAGCGGCACGACCGCGAACGCGGGGTCGATCGTGACCGAGAGCGCCTCCAGCTCCGGGTAGCGGGCGCGCCGCTCCGCGGCCGACGGCACGACGACGGTGCTGCCCGTCCGCATGACCTCGGCGGCCGGCAGCGGCGAGGTGAGCGGGATGCGGCCGTACCGGTCGGACAGGGCGCCGGGCGGCAGGCCGGCCGACCCGGCCACGATCAGCTCGTCGCCGGCGTCGGACAGGAGGTGGAGCGTGGCGGTGCTGCCACGCAGGAGGTCGACGCCGTCGGCCAGCATGGCCCGGACGATGTCGTCGGAGCGCCGCAGGCGGTTGAACCCCTCGACCAGTCGGGCCTTGCGGGCGGTGACGCCGCCCGCCGGGGCGCCGTCGCCGGGGTCGCCGGGGTCGCCCACGCCGGTGGGGTGGCCCGCGCGGTTGGGGTCGCCCGACCCGCGCTCGGGGTCGGCGCCCGCCGGTGACCGGGGCCCCGTGACAGCGAGTGGTATGTCAGGCCGCATGTGGTCTAGGAAGTCTTGCACCCCGGTGACCGGGTCGCACCCGGGCGAATCGCGCGCTCCACGCTCACGTACCCACCCTCCGGCGGGCCGATGACGGGTGCGCGAGAGTGAGGCGATGGCCTGGAACCGCTTCTCGCTCGCCGGCGCGGCGGGCGCCACCCTCGACGCCGACGCCGTCCGCTACGGTCCTGGCCTCCCGACCGAGAGTGACCTCCGCCTGCTGGGATCGGTCGACGGCAAGCGGGTCCTCGACCTCGGCTGCGGGGCCGGCGCCGGCGCGGTCGCGCTGGCCAAGGCCGGCGCCCGGGTGATCGCCGTCGACGACCAGGCCGGCAACCTCGCCGCCACCCGGGAGCGTGCGCAGCGGGAGGGGGTCCGGGTCGAGGCGCGGCACGGGCCGCTGGCCGAGCTAGCGTTCGTTCGGGCCGACACGATCGACGCCGCGGTGTCGACCTACGGCCTCGCCACCGTCGAGGACGTCGACCGGGTCTTCCGCCAGGTGCACCGGGTGCTGCGGACCGACCGGCCGTTCGTGTTCTCGCTGCCCCACCCGGCGTTCGTCATGCTCGACCCGGCGGGCGGGGAGCCGGTGCTGCGCCGGCCCTGGTGGGACACGACCCCGGCGCCGTGGTCGGTGGCCGAGGGCCGCTCGGAGCCCGACCGGGTGCTCACCCTCGGCGGGCTGTTCGCCGGGCTCGGCCGGGCCGGGTTCGCCGTCGACACCCTGCTCGAGCCCCAGCCCGACCGGGCCGCCGCCGGCGACGCCTGGTCGGACGCCATGATGTGGGTGCCGCCGACGCTGATCGTCCGGGCCCGCAAGCTCGGGACCTGAGGCTCAGCCGTCCCCGACCTGCCGCTCCGCCCACCAGGCGAGCAGGCGGCGCTCCGCCTCCTCCTCCCCCAGC
This sequence comes from Actinomycetota bacterium, assembly GCA_046730015.1. GTDB lineage: Bacteria > Actinomycetota > Acidimicrobiia > Acidimicrobiales > VFJN01 > ZC4RG19. Next base: position 10,408 of record JBKPHT010000449.1, on the reverse strand, counting down.
GGCCCCTCGTCGAGCCGGGCCTCCAGCAACATCGCCAGCGCCTCGCCGACCACCGGGCCGGGGCCGACGCCGAGCAGCTCCATCACCCGATTGCCGTCGATGTCCGGCCGGATGGCGCTCAGCTCCTCCCGCTCCCGCAGCTCGGCGATGCGGGCCTCCAGCGCGTCCATCCGCGCGGCCAGCATCCGGGCCTTGCGCTCGTTGCGGGTGGTGCAGTCGGAGCGGGTCAGCTCGTTGAGCTCGTCGAGCAGCGGGCCGGCGTCGCGGGCGTAGCGCCGGACGGCGGCGTCGGTCCACACGTCGTCGCGGTAGCCGTGGAACCGCAGGTGCAGGAACACCAGCCGCTGCACGTCGTCGACCACGTCGTTGGGGTAGCGGAGCGCCCGCAGCCGATCGCGGGCCATCCGCGCCCCGACGACCTCGTGATGGTGGAAGCTGACGCCCCGGGGCCCGATCGACCGGGTCTTCGGCTTGCCCACGTCGTGGAGCAGCGCGGCCAGCCGCACCACCAGCCGGGGCGACGTCTTGGCCACCACCGCGATCGTGTGGGCGAGCACGTCCTTGTGCCGGTGGATCGGGTCCTGCTCCAGCCGCAGGGCCCGCAGCTCGGGAAGGAACTCGTCCGACAGCTCGGTGTCGGCCAGGAACCACAGGCCCGGGCTCGGGTCGTCGACCACCAGCAGCTTGCTCAGCTCGTCGCGGATCCGCTCGGCCGACACGATGGCCAGCCGCTCGCGCATCCCCCGCACCGCCGCCACCAGCGCCGGGTCGGGGGTCAACCCGTAGCCGGCGACGAACCGGGCGGCCCGGAGCATCCGCAGCGGGTCGTCGGAGAACGACACCTCCGGCCCCAGCGGCGTCCGCAGCACCCCGGCGGCCAGGTCGGCGACGCCGCCGTAGGGGTCGATCAGCTCGACGTCGGGCAGGCGCAGGGCCATCGCGTTGACGGTGAAGTCGCGGCGGGACAGGTCCTCGACGACGTCGTCGGCATAGACGACGTGCGGCTTGCGGGAGTCCTCCCGGTACGCCTCGGCCCGGTGGGTGGTGACCTCGAAGACGACGTCGCCCTTCCGGGCGCCCACCGTGCCGAACGCCCGGCCCTGCGTCCACACCGCGTCGGCCCAGCCCGACAGCAGCGCCTCGGTCTGCTCCGGCCGGGCGTCGGTGGTGAGGTCGAGATCGGCACCCGCCCGCAGCCGCCCGACCACCAGGTCGCGCACGATGCCGCCGACGAGGTACACGCGGTGGCCCGCCGCGGCGAAGCGGTCGGCCAGGGGCCTGACGTCGTCGAGGATCGGCTCGAGCCGCGCGGGGATCACGATCGGCAGGGTACTGACGGCCGGCTCAGTCGCCCGACGAGGGGATCCCGGGCAGCTCGGCCGGCGTGGCCGCCGGGTCGAAGGGGCCCAGGCTGGCGAGCACCAGGCCCAGGTCGGCGACCGACAGGTCGGAGCTGACGTCGACCGCCACGTCGCCCGCCACCACCGTGCCGACCACGGTGCCGTCGCCCACGTCCGCCAGCGTCCCGGCGTAGCCGGCGGCCTCGAACGGCTCCCCCGGAGCGTCGGTCGCGCACGCCGCGTCGTAGACGTCGATCCACAGGTAGCTGCCCTCGGGGTCATCGAAGTCCACGTAGTCGACGGTGGCGCTGTCGCAGCCGGGAGCCCAGTCGGGGGTCACGTAGGCGCCCGACAGCTCCCAGCCGGTGGGGACCGAGCCGAGCCCGAGCGGGGCGGGCCCGTCGAACATCGCCAGGTCCTGCTCGTTGATCCACGGCGTGGCGTCGAGCGCGGCGGCGTCGGGCCGCTCGATCGCCACCGGGACGCCCAGGGCGACGAGAGTGTAGGTCGAGTCGATCACGGTGTCTGTGGACGAGACGAGGAGCGCCACCTTCAGCGGGGCGCCGTCGTCGTCGAGCGTCAGCTCGATCTCGGCGTCGATGACGGCCATCTCGGGTCCGAGGTCGTTGACGAGACTGCCCGGCAGCGACGCCTCGACCACGCGTCGCCCGGCTCCGTCCTCGCCGCCGTCGCGGTGGTCGACGGCCCCGTCGAGCCAGTCGGGCAGCAGGAGCAGATCGAGCTCGCCGGTCGACCCCGACGCCTCGCCCCACGGCCGCGACGCGATCTGGTCGGGGAACGCGGTCTCGCGGGTCCACGCGAGCGCGGACGTCCCCGACCCCGTGGCCATCCACTCGTAGACCTGCCGGTCGTCGACCGTCATCGACTCCCGGATCGCGTCGGGCAGCTCCACCTCGCCCTCGATGTCGCGGTTCACCGTGTACCCCCGGCCGCCGCCGACCGGGTCGGTCTGCTCGACGTGGCTCGTCGCGGTGTAGCTGAACGTGCCGGCGTCGCGGAGCCGGGCTGCGGCCCCCCTGAACGCCGCCTCGGGCGAACCCGGCTCGGCCTCCGGGCGGTCGTCGCCGTCCTCGGCCTCGCCGGCGGGGTCGGGCGCGGTCTGCTCGCCCTCGCCGGACGACCCGGCGACCGCCACCACCGCGGCCGCGACGAGGGCCGCACAGCCGAGGCCGACCGTGACCACCAGCGCCACGCGTCTGCCCCGCCCGCGGGGCGGCCCCGGCGCCGCCGGGGGCGACCCCGAGGACCACGGGGGCGTCGGGGCCAGCGCCGGAGGCGGCACCGGCCCCCCAGCAGCCGCGCCCGCCGGCGTGTCGTGCCCGTCCGTCCCAGCCGGCTCGACGCCGGGCCATTCGCCTGAGCCCACGGCGGTCAGTGTCGCGCGTCCGCCCAGGTCATCCCGAATGTTGCAAATGCATTACCACACAATATGGCCGGGCGCCGCGGTCGCTCACGCCAGCCGGGCCCGGCGATGGGCCATCTCGGCCGCCGCCACCACCTCGCGCCCCGGGCCGCCGCCGGTCGGCCGCTCCGGGTGCAGCCTCGCCCCCGCCAGCGCCCCCAGCGCCGCCTCGGTCGAGTCGCGCAGTGCCTCCAGGTCGTAGCCCCCCTCGAGGAACACCAGCCGCCGGCCCGGCGGCACGAGTGCCGCCACCGCGGCGGTCACGTCGGCGAAGTCGCCCGAGGTCAGAGCGAGATCGGTCAGCGGGTCGGCCCGGTGGCCGTCGAACCCGGCGGACAGCAGGAGCCAGGTCGCCCCGATCTCCTCGGCCAGGGGCGCCACCACCTCGTCGACCGCCGCACGGTAGACGTCCCCGGTCGCGCCGGGCGGCACCGGGATGTTGACCGTGCGGCCCCGCCCGTCGCCGTCGCCCGTCTCGAGCAGCGAGCCGGTCCCGGGGTAGAGAGGATGCTGGTGGAACGAGACGTAGGTGACCCGTGGGTCGTAGTAGAAGGCGTCCTGGGTACCGTTGCCATGGTGCGCGTCGTAGTCGACCAGCAGCACCCGCTCGCCCGCGTCGGCCAGCGCAGCCGCCGCCACGGCCACGTTGTTGAACAGGCAGAACCCCATCGCCCGGGCGGACAACGCGTGGTGGCCCGGCGGCCGCACCGCGCAGAACGCCGCCGACGCCCCGCGCTCGGCCATGACCTCCACGGCCCGGAGCCCGGCCCCGGCCGCGAGCAGCGCCGCCTCCCACGACGCGGGCACCGCCGAGGTGTCGGCGTCGAGGCGCCCGCCCCCGCTGCGGCAGAACCGCTCCAGCGCGGCGACGTAGGTGGGCGTGTGGACCCGCTCCAGCTCGGCCGCCGTGGCCTCCCGCGGCGCCACCCACTCGAGCTCGCCGTCCAGCCCGCCCCGGTGGGCGCCGTCGGTCACCGCGACCAGCCGCTCCGGCCGCTCGGGATGGCCGGCGCCCGTGATGTGGTCGGCGAAGCGGGGATCGGTCACGAACAGGAGGGACATCCGCCCATGACGCTAACGGCCCCCGGCGGCCCCGGCACCGACTCGCGCGCCCGGGTTGCCTACGATTCCTGGGCATGACCCAGGTTGTCGCCGGCCCCTCCGGCGCCGCGGCGCGGGCGCGGCGCGCCTGCCGCCCGCTGACGGCGACTGCGGGTCGCCGGCCGTGAGCGAGCGAAGCGAGCGAACCATCAGCATGGTGCCCTACCCGGCCCGAAGGGCCGACGGCTCATCACGCGCATCCCGAAGGGTGCGCCGATGAGCCTGATGCGCACCCCCGTCGGGGGTGCGACCCGGCTGCGCGTCCGCCCCTGGCACGGCGACCGGAGGACCGCGCACCTTTCGCCGGCGACCGACTTCCTCGGCCCCCTGACCGCCGCCGACGTCGGCCGCTCGCTCGAGGGCCTCCGGCGCGACGGCTACACGTCGGCCGTCACCGCCGCGCTGCACCGCGCCGACCGCGGGCCGTTCCTCGACGCCGGGTTCATCGAGGGCGAGCGGCTCCACCTGCTGGTGCACGGGTTCGACCGGCTCCCCGCCGCGCCCGCCGATCCCGGCGTCGAGATCCGCCGCGGACGGCGGCGCGACCACGACGACGTGCTGGCCGTCGACGGCGCCGCCTTCGCCCCGTTCTGGCGGCTCGACCGGCCCGGCCTGGCCGAGGCCCTGACCGCCACCGCGACCGTCCACTTCCAGGTGGCCCGCGACCCCACCGGCGTCGTCGGTTACGCGGTCTGCGGCCGCGCCGGCCACCGCGGCTACGTCCAGCGGCTGGCGGTCGAGCCCCGGGCCCAGGGGCGGGGTGTCGGCGCCGCGCTGCTGCTCGACGGCATGCGCTGGCTGCGGCGCTGGGGAGCCCGCGACGCCCTGGTCAACACGCAGGAGGGCAACGACCGGTCGCTGCGCCTCTACCAGCGGGTGGGGTTCGTGCTCCAGGCCGACGGGCTGGCCGTCCTCGAGATCAGCCTCGACGGCGGGCCGCTCCCCGGGCAGGTCCACCAGACCGGGCCGCCGCGGGCGGCCTGGCTCGACACCCCGGCCGAGGGCCGGGCGTGACACCGTCCCCGTCCCGGTCCCGACGCGCCCACGGCCGTGGCGTGGCCCGTCGCCTCGTCGTCGCGGTCGCCGCCGCGGTGGCGGCGCTCGCCGTGCTCGCCCCGGCCCTCGTCGCACCCGGCACACCGGCGGCGGCCCAGCCGGCCAGGGTCCAGGTGTCGCTCGTCGACCATCCATACTGGGTGCGGCCGGGCGAGCGGTTCGACGTCCGGCTCCGGGCGCCCGGAGCCCCCGCCGACGCCGCGGTTCAGCTGGTGGTGCACGACCCGGTCGACTCCCGCCGGGAGTTCCGCGACACGCTCGACGGCGACCTGGGCGACGTCGCCTTCACCGGCGAACGCGCGCCCCTCGCCGGGCTGCCGGCCGGGCCGGGCGGCTCGGTGACGACCGGGTTCGTCGCCGGGCCGGGCGGTGCGCCGCTGCCCGGGCGGGGCGTCTATCCCGTCGAGGTGCAGTTGGTCTCGGCCGGGGGCGAGGTCCTCGGAGGCTTCGTCACCTACCTCGTCTACCTGCGCGGCCCGCGGGACCAGTTCCCGCCCCTGTCGGCGGCGGTCGTGCTCGACGTCGCCGCCGACCCCTCGCTCCAGCCCGACGGCACGGTGGTGCCGCCGGACGGTGCCGTCGACCGGGCCCGCGAGCGCGCCGACGTGTTCGGCGCCGTCACGGGGGTCCCGGTGACGCTCGCGCCCCGGCCCGAGACGCTGGCCGCGCTCGGCCAGGCCGGGCCGGCCGGCCGCGCCACGGTCGACGACCTGCGGGCCGCCGCCGCCACCCGCCCGGTGCTGGCCCGGCCGTTCGTCGACATCGACCTCGCCAACCTCCGGCGAGCCGGCCTCGTCGGCGAGGCCAACGCCCAGGCCGAGGGAGGCGCCAACGTCGTCCGCTCCGAGCTCGGGACCGAGCCCATCGGCGGCGTGTGGCTGTCGGGCCCCACCCTCGGCGCCGAATCGGCCCGCCTCGCCCGCGACCTCGGGTTCGCCAAGGCCCTCGTGCCGCCCAGGGCGGTCGACGGCGGAGGAGACGACGAGCCCGTGCCGCTCGGCCCGGTGCGCCTGGGCGACGACGGCCCGGTGGCCATGGTCAGCGACCCGGACCTCGCCGCCCACCTCACCGGCGACGCGGACATGGTCGGCGCCCACCGGTTCGTCGCCGAGCTGGCCATCACCTGGCTGGAGGCGCCCAGCAACCCCCGGGCGGTCGCCGTCCACATCCCTGCCGACGCCGACATCGACCCCGCCACCGTGGCGTCGGCCGTCGGGGCGCTCGGCGACGGCCAGGCGGTCCGGGTCCTGCCGCTCGACCAGCTGCTCGACGCCGTGCCCCCGCCCGAGGACGGCGTCCCGTCGGTGAGCCTCGCCCCCGACGAGAACACCGACGACCTGCGCGCCGTCGCCGGGCCGCTGCAGGCCGCCCGCGCCACCGTCGCCGGGCTCGGCGGGCTGGTCGACGAGCCCGAGCTGGCGGCCTCCATGCAGGAATCGCTGCTGCTGAGCACGGGCGCCGACACCCCTGACGCCGACCGCGCCGCCTACGTGGACCGGGTCACGGCCGCCCTCGGAACGGTCACGGGGGCGGTCACGCTGCCCGACCAGTTCCGCATCACGCTCACGTCGCGGTCGAGCAGCATCCCCGTGACGCTGACCAACCTGTCAGACCGCGAGCTGTCGGTGCAGGTCCACCTGGACAGCGACCAGCTCGAGTTCCCCGACGGCGACGTGATCCCCGCCCGCCTCGCACCGGGCACCACCCGCCTCGACGTGCCGGTGCGGGCCCGGACCTCGGGTGCCTTCACGCTCGATGTGCGGGTGACCAGCCCCGACGGTTCCATCGAGCTCGACCGGTCGACGTTCGACATCCGCTCCACCGCCATCTCCGGCGTCGGCCTGTTCCTTTCGGTGGGCGCCGGGCTGTTCCTGCTGGTGTGGTGGGCCCGGCACTGGCGCAGCGCCCGCCGGTCGCGGCACCTCATGCCCGCCGCCGCAGTGCCGACCGAGCCGGTCCCGGGCGGGGACGCCGCCGGGTCGCCCGCCACCACCGCCGCCACCGCCGCCCGGCCGGTGGCCGGCCACGGCCCCGAGTCCGCCGACGACGACTACCGGCCCGCCCACATGGCCGCAGGCGGCCGGGGCGGGTCCGCCCGGCGACCGTGACCAGCCCGGTCACGGCCCGCGCGCTGGGCTCGGACGTCCACTAGGGTCGCCGCCCATGCCCGTCCGCATCGTCACTGATTCCGCCGCCGACCTCGCCGCCGAGGAGGCCGCGCAGCTCGGGGTCGAGGTCGTGCCGCTGTCGATCCGCTTCGGCCAGGAGGAGTACACCGACGGCGTCGACCTCTCCGTCGAGGCGTTCTACGAGAAGCTCGCCGGGTACGCGGAGCTGCCGGAGACGGCGGCGCCGTCGCCCGGGGCGTTCGAGGTCGCGTTCCGCCGGCAGGTGGAGGCCGGCGCCGACGCCATCGTCTGCATCAACCTGTCGTCGGGGCTCTCGGCCACCATGCAGTCGGCCCAGAACGGCTCGAAGGCCGTCGACGGCGAGGTCGAGGTCCACGTGATCGACTCGCGCTCGATCACCTCGGGCCTCGGCACCCAGGTGCGGGCGGCGGCGACGGCCGCCGCCGACGGCGCCGCCGCGGCCGACGTCGTCGCCCTGGTCGAGGCGATGGTGGCCCGAACCCGCGTGTTCGGCGCCCTCGACACCCTCGACAACCTGCGCAAGGGCGGCCGCATCGGCTCGGCCCAGGCGCGGCTCGGCTCGCTGCTGTCGATCAAGCCGCTGCTGGACATCTCGTCCGGCGAGGTCGAGGAGGCGGGCCGGGCCCGCACCCGCCGCAAGGCGCTGGAGTGGCTGCGCGACACGATCTTCGCCCGGCCCCCCGTCGAGCAGCTCTGCGTGTACCACGGCATGGCCCCGGACGTCGATCGGATGCTCGACCTGCTCTCGCCGCGCTACTCGGCCGACCAGATCCGCGTCGGGATCATCGGCCCGACCATCGGCACCCACGCGGGGCCCCGCGTCATGGGCCTCACCTGGCTGGAGACCGCGGAGGACGGGTGACCGGGCCCGTCAGCGCAGGATCCTGACCTCGCGTCAGGGGGTCCTCTTGACTACGGTGGGCGCACCGTGGCAGTGACGCCTCCTCCCTCCGGCCCCTCGCAAGCCGCCGGCGTCTCTGCCGGCGCGCTCCTCGGCGGCCGCTACCGGCTCGAGGACCTGCTCGCGTCGGGAGGTATGGCCCAGGTGTGGCTGGGCACCGACGAAGTGCTGCGGCGCGCCATCGCGGTGAAGATCCTGCACCAGCACCTCGCCGCCGACGAGACGTTCGTCACCCGGTTCCGCCACGAGGCCATCGCCGTGGCCCGGCTGTCGCACCCCTCGATCGTCAACGTCTACGACACCTGCAGCGACGACGGCATCGAGGCCATCGTTATGGAGCTGGTCCGCGGCCAGACCCTGCGGCAGCGGCTCGACGACGGCCCGGTCGACCCGTGGGTGGCGGCCAACATCGCCGCCCAGGTGGCCAGCGCGCTGGCCGTGGCCCACGCCGCGGGTTTGGTCCACCGCGACATCAAGCCGGCCAACATCCTGCTGTCCGAGGACGGGCGAGTGAAGGTGGGCGACTTCGGCATCGCCAAGGCGGCCGAGTCGGCCGACCTCACCCAGGAGGGCTCGTTCCTCGGCACGGCCAAGTACCTGGCCCCCGAGCAGGTGGAGGCGAAGCCGGTCGACGGCCGGACCGACCTCTACAGCCTGGGCGTCGTGCTGTACGAGATGCTGTGCGGACGGGTGCCGTTCGAGGGCGACAGCAGCTCGTCGACCGCCCTCGCCCGGCTCCACAGCGACCCGCAGCGGCCCCGGCTGGTGAAAGCCGGGGTGCCCCGCGAGCTCGAGTCCATCACGATGCGCCTGCTGGCACGGGAGCCGGCGGGCCGCTACGCGACCGCCACCGACGTCCGGGCGGCGCTGTTGGGCGCCGGGGCCGACGACCGGGCGACCGGCGTCGACGCCACGGTGTCCGAGCGGCCGAGCCGTCAGCCGCTCCCCCCGCCCCCGCCGCCGGGGGCCCGCCCGGGACCCCGCCCCACCGGGGCGACGCCGGCGGGCGGCGTGCCGGTCCGGTTCGCCGAGAGCGAGCGGCGCTGGCTGGTGCCGACGCTGGTCGTCGTGCTCGTGGCCGTGGCGCTGGGCGTTGCCGGCCTGCTCATCAAGGAGTCGAACCCCGAGCTGTTCGGCGGCGACGAGGATCCGCCCGGCACCACCGAGGCCCCGCCGCCCACCGACGAGCTGGTCACCATCGCCCGCACGGTCGACTTCGACCCCGAGGGAGGCGACGGCGAGCACAGCGAGGAGGCCCGGGACGGCAACGCCATCGACGGCGACGCGGCCACCAGCTGGAGCTCCGAGCGGTACGGCAACCCCGACTGGGGCGGGCTCAAGCCGGGCGTCGGGCTCATCCTCGAGCTGGACGAACCCGCCGACCTCCGGGCGCTCAGCTTCGACACCCCGTCGTCGGGGTGGCAGGCCGAGGTCTACGTGGCCGACACCGCGGCCGACTCGCTCGAGGGCTGGGGCGATCCGGTCGCCACGTTCGAGACGAGCGAGAGCGGCACGGCCACCGTCGAGTTCGAGGCGAGCGGCGGCGCGGTCCTGCTCTGGTTCACCCGGGCGGGCGACAACGGGCAGATCTCGGTCGACGAGGTGCGCCTCGAGCGCTGACCTACTGTTCTGCCATCGATCCCGAGGCAGACGACCCGACGCTCGCCGCGGCCGCCCGCGCCGGCGATCGCGCCGCGCTCGACGCGCTGCTCCGCCGCCACCACGACCGCTGGTGGCGGCTGTGCCGCCGGATGGCGGGCAACGACGCCGACGCCCAGGACGCCCTGCAGGAGGGGCTGATCGCGCTGGCCCGGGGCATCCGCCGCTACGACGGCCGGTCGGCGTTCACCACCTGGGCCTACCGGGTGGTGACCAACGCCTGCCTCGACGAGCTGCGGCGGCGGGGGCGGCGTCCGCTCCCCCGGCCGCCCGGGCCGACCGGGGCCGGGGAGCCGGCCCCCTTCCCGCCCGCGGTGTCCGACGCCGCCGACGCCGGGATGGAGGCGGTGGCGGTCAGGCTCGAGGTCGATGCCGCGCTGGCCCGGCTCCCGGAGGAGTTCCGGGCGGCGGTCGTGCTCCGCGACCTCTGCGACCTCGACTACGCCGAGATCGGGCGGGTTCTCGGCGTCCCTCCGGGTACCGTGCGCTCGCGCATCGCCCGGGGACGGGCGCAGCTCGCGGTCCTCCTCGGGAACCCGGCGGCGCCCGGCGACCGTCCAACCACGAGCCCATGAGCCCCGACGACCCCCGCGACCTCCCCGACCGCGACGAGTTGGCCTCGGCCCTGCTCGACGACGACCTGCCGTTCGGGCTGGCGGAGGAGGCCCGGCGCGACCCGGCGGTGCTGGCCCGGGTGGCGGAGCTGGCCGCGGCACGCGACCGGCTCCGGGCAACCCCGGTCCCGCCCCCCGACCCGGGCGGCCGGGAGCGGGCGCTG
>JBKPHT010000448.1:0-6291 GCA_046730015.1 Actinomycetota bacterium | reverse complement strand
CACGCCGGTGGCAGGAGCTGACCGCGGGTGACCCTGATGTTGGAGTGGGCGTTCCCGACCGCGTTGACCGATAGCAGCGACCACGTCTGGCTGTTGCGCGTCGGGATGGCGTACACCTGTTCCGGGCGACGTTGCGAAGGACGTGCTAGCAGCGGCGGGCCAGCTGGCGGGCGACAGACATCGAGGCGATCTTGCCGTCGTGGCGGGCCTTGACCTGCGCGTAGTAGTCGTGGTCGGGGCTGCGGTGGTGCGAGGAGCTCGTCGCCGCTTCGAACAGCGCCCACCGCAATATGCGGGCCCTGCCGCGACAGATACCCACCGGCGCGTCGGCGGTCGGAGGAGTCGACGGTCACGTCCAGCCCGGTGTGACGCACCACTTGTTCGGATCGCGAGAACCGTCGGCAATCGCCGAGCTCTTACCACACCACCACCGCGAGCAGCCCGCCGATCCCGTACTGGGCGTCGACCAGCGCCTTGCAGGCGGGCTGGTGCGTGCCGAACCACTGCAGCTCGCGCCGCAACGGCAACGCCGGCGCGTTGGTGGTGTCGATCATCCGATAGCTGACCTCGATCCGCTCCCGCGCCGCCGGCGACAAGCCCAGACCGGGATCGGCGAGCATCGCCCGCGTCTTGGCTGTTCGGATCGCACCCTCGGCGATGGACACCCCATGGTGGTAGAGCTCGGCGTGGATGCGCTGGCACCAGATCGTGCGCTGGTCCACCAACGACTTGTACAGCCGCGCTCGTTCCCGCCACTCCAACACGGGCTCGGGTGGGATCCACGAGTCGGGCAGGTTGCCCGCCGCCAGTAGCCGGCACAACAAGCCCGCGTCGGTTCGATCGGTCTTGGCTCGCCGCTTGCGCCCGCGGGCCGCCTGCGTATCGGCCGGCTCGGCTAGATGCGCCTCGTAACCCGCGGCCTCGATCTCCTCGACGACGTAACGCCAGCCCGTGCAGCCCTCCACCGCCAACCGCACCGGGCCCGCGCCTGCGCGTCCCGCGAGATCGACCCGTAAGCACCGACGCAACCGCCCCCGATCGGGGCTGCCAGATCCGACCCTTCCATACCTCGCCCGAGCCCACCATCTGCGCCTCGAACGTGATCTGCCGTCGATGCAGATCCAATCCGCATACCATCACCACAACGGACCTCCTTGGTCGTGCACGGACGTGAGACAAACCGCATGGTTGTCCAAGCACGACCCGAGGAGGTCCTCACACATTGAATGTTTGGTGCTACGCGCACCGCTCGGTCCGACCGCGCGTTCCGGGACGCGGTTCGGTGCCCGTTGGCGGATTGCGTAACGCCGACTCGGTGTCGCCAAGCTCCGGTGTCGAGCGGGTCATTCGCGCCAGCCACCATATGGGGCGCATGCTCCCGGGGCGGTGGGGTCTTGCGGCTACGGCACGCCTGGGGCCACGACACCGGCTTCGTAGGCGAGCATGACCAGCTGAGCGCGGTCGCGCGCCTGCAGTTTGGTGAGCAGGCGGGTGCTCGCTCCGCGCAAGGCGAGCCGATCGTCAAGGGCTCCTTCACCGACGACGAGCGCCACCGTCCCAGCAACAGCGACCGCAGGTGTAGGAGCTGCGAGGACGTGACGTCCACCGCGCCCCCTTTGCGGCGGTCACCCGTTTAGGCGCCATCGCGTAAGAGGGCGACGGCTTCGCGGTGGCTGAGCTGGGCGCCGTCCGCAAACGCATCCTCGAAGTCCCAGGAGTCGGCGGCCTGCGCGACCCGGGTGACCAGTTCGGCTTCGCGACGCCGAGTCGACGGCCATGCCTTGAGCCCCGCACGGTGGCGCAGCCCGTCGGCCGCGCCGAGCACCACCGCAGCGCGCCGCGGATCTCCGTCGACCAGCGCGAGCTGGGCGGCGATGACGAGCGAGAAGGCCACGGTCAACGTGCTCAGCTCGGCGTCGTCGCCGGCGTCGACCGACCGCGCAAGGAGTGTTCGCGCCTCGCCGAGGCGACCAGCCCGCACCTCGACGAACGCGAGGTGGGCGCGGGCGCTGGACCGGAGCCAGACATTGTCGAACCGGCCGCCGAGCTCTTCGACCATGTCGAGATGCGTACGTGCTGCATCGTCGTCACCGAGCGCAATCTGCACCATGCCGACTGTCAGCGCCGCGAACGCCTGGAACGGATCGTTCTGTGCGCGGAACCCATCTAGCGCCCTGGAGGCGGCACGAAGCGCGCCATCGAGATCGTCGACGATGGGGAGGATCCAGGAGATCGCCAGTTGCGCTGCGCTCTCGAGGTACGGGTCGTCGATGTGGCCCGCGAGACCTTCGAGCCCGTCGAGGGCCGCTAGGGCGCTCTCGTCATCGCCGACCTCTACGGCCGTGCTGGCGGAGGTGAACAGCAGCTCGGCTCGAGCGCGGTCGTCGAGGGCCTCGGCATTGTGCTGCACCTCGTCGATCCAGGCGCGGCCCTCGGGCATGCGGCCCCGCATCTGCCAGAACAGCCACAGGATGCGGAACATGTGCGGGAGTCGCGCGATGTCATGCGCGAGGAACCAGCGGATGGCGACCCGAAGGTTCTCCTCGTCCGCCCGCAGGCGCTCGGCCCACTGGGCCTGTCCTCCCGCGGGCCAGTCGGCGTTCGCGACGAAGGCACCGAAGTGCTCCGCGTGCCGTCTCTCGACGTCGGCGAGGTCCTTGCTGTCGGCCAGGCGCTCTCCTGCGAGTTCGCGTACGGCGGCCAACATGTGGAACCTCGGCCCGGGATCAACGGCGTCGACGGTGATGAGGCTGTGCCCCGCGAGTGCGTCGAGCAGGTCGAGGGTCCGGTCCTCGGTGAGATCGGCCACGTCCACGGCCGCCTCGAGCGTCCACCCGTCGACGAACACCGACAAGGTGGCCAGCATGCGTTGCTCGGCGTCGCCGAGCAGCCCGAAGCTCCATTCGACGGTCGCACGCAGCGTTCTTTGCCGTTCGGGGAGGTCGACCGAGCCGGTACCCAATGCGTCGAGGCTTCGTTCCAGCCGCGCGAGCAACGCAGCTGGCTGCAGCAATCGGGTGCGGGCGGCGGCCAGCTCGATGGCGAGAGGGAGGCCGTCGACGAGCCGGCAGATCGCCACGATGGCAGCGACGTTGTCCCCGGTGAGGGCAAAGCTGTGGCGGACCGCTTTCGCCCGATCGACGAAGAGCTGCACCGCCGGCAGCGATGCCAACTCGTCGATCGACGGAGGTTCCGGGAACGCGGGAACGGTGAGCGCGTCGACCGGGTACTCGTGTTCCGCCCGGAGGCGAAGAACGGTGCGGCTCGTCGCAAGGATCTCGACACCCGGGCAGTGAGCCAGGAGGTCGTCGAGCGAGGGCGCGACGTCGACGAACTGTTCCAGGTTGTCCAGCACGAGCAGGGCCGGGTCGTCCGCGAACTGGTCGATCAGGACGTCGAGCGTCGGCCGCGCGCCGACCATGGGCGCTCCCACCGCTTCTGCGATGCGGGGCAGAACCAGCTCGGGCGCGTCGATCGCGGCGAGCGACACGAAGGCCGTCCCCTTCGGGAAGCGGTCGTCCAGGCGCTCGCCCACGGCGATGGCGAGCCGCGTCTTGCCGACCCCGCCGGGGCCGGTGAGGGTGACCAAGCGCACCTCGGGCGACTGCAGCAATTCGGAGACCTCGGCAATCTCACGCTCGCGTCCGATCAACGACGTCGACGCCACGGGCAGCGACCGCGGAGCACGTCCATCGCCCGTCGAGGGCGCCGATGCTGCCGTGCCGCCGCGGGTTCCTGGCCTCGTAAAGGCCTCGCTGAGGAGCAGAGCGAGGTCGTCCCGGACCAGACGCCCGAGCTCCCGCGGGGTGCGGAACGACCGGTAGGACTCGGTCCCCTCCGCCTGGAGCTCCGCGATCATCGCCGCCAACCGCGGCTCCCGCTCGGGCGCCGGAGCCTTGACGTACAGCAGCCGCGGGATGGAACTGGAGAGCCGGAACTCGTCCTCCAGACCCGAAATCTCCATGTCAGGCCCGATCCAGCCGTACCGCTGCCAGTACAGGCCGATGAAGATGTCCGACTGCGCCAGGTAGGCGCGGTACAGCTCGCGAGGCGGATGCGGCCGGGCCCCGAACTCAAACATCACCGGCGTGAGCCCGAGCGCGGAGATAGCGCGGGCCACAACGGCACGCTCGTCTGCGAGCTCGACCAGCGTGGAGCTCACGAAGACACGCAGACGCTGATCCGGGGTCCGGATCGCCACCCTGTCCTCCTGGTTCTCCGTCATAGCTCCCTCCAGAGAGGATCACAGCGCCGGTCGACCAGTTGAAGCTCGCTGCGCAGCGACTCGAGGTCGTTCATCACTGGCCCGGTCGACGGATCGCCCAATCAAACCGGTCGAGGCGGTCAGGCATGAACCCGAGCTAACGCCGCGGCGGCCTCGGGCGCCAGGGTGCACGCAAGGCCAGCGGCGAGGCTGACGGCAGCCACGGCCTCCACCGAGCGGTCCCGCCCATCGTTGCCGACCAGGTCGCCCATCTCTCTTCTCGTCCGTGCGGGTGTCGCTCGAACTTGCCGGCCGCCCGGGCTAGGTGAACTGCCTATCCGGCCGGATGACCGTCATCCAGGAGGTCGAAGGTGGGCACGAGCGGGTTGGGGTGAAGCCGTGCGAAGCGATCAGCAACCCCTCCGGCGTTTGGCATACCGCGGACGTCCACGAGCCGGTCCGGTTCATGACGATCACGCCTGGCCTGGGAACCGAGCACCGGCCACGCTGACAGACCGAGCGACGGCCGGACGCCAGCACTGCCCGTGAGACGCCCGCCCGGAGCCGGCGTTACCTGTGTGAGGGCAGCCGGTCCAGGTCCGCAGTGCGCGGAGGGCTCCGGGCCGCAGGCGTTGGTCAAGGTGGAGCGCCCGCAGCGAAGCGAGGACGTACGACCTTGACCAACCCGAGGGCCGGTGCAGGCTCGTGGTGGGCCGGTCGGCGGCGGCGTGGGGGCGCCCAGCGTTACCTAGGTGCTCGACGAAACGCTGGTCGTCGGCGACAACAATCGTGATCGGGTGTCCCCTTTGGGGTGGGAGCGCGGTCGCGTCAGTGTTTGAAGGCCGTCCAGCACGGGTGCTGGCGGGCACGCCGGTTGCAGGAGCTGACCGCGGGTGACCCTGATGTGGAGATGGGCGATCCCGACCGTCGCGGCCGGCGGTGATGTTCAGGCCGGGATGGCGTAGACCAGTTCGGGGTCGACGCTGCGCAGCACGTGGTAGCAGCGGCGGGCCAGCTTGCGAGCCACCGAGATGGCAGCGATCTTGCCGTCGTGGCGGGCCTTCACCGCCGCGTAGAAGTCGTGGTCGGGACTGCGCAGATGCGAGGAGTTCTTGGCCGCCTCGTACAGCGCCCACCGCAAGGTCTCGGGGCCCTGCCGGGACAGGAATCCGCCGGCGCGGCGCCGATCGGAGGCGTCCACGGACACGTCCAGGCCGGTGTGACGCACCGCTTGTTCGGAGCGAGAGAAGCGTCGGCAGTCGCCGAGCTCGGACCACACCGCCACCGCGATCAAACCGCCGATGCCGTACTGGGTGTCGATCAAGGCACGACACGCCGGCTGGCGGGCCCCGAAACGCTGCAGTTCCTTCTTCAGCGGCTGGGCCTCGGCGTCGGTCGCGTCGATCATGCGATACCCGACCGTGATCCGCTGGCGCCCCGCCGGTGAGAGCAGCAAATCCGTGTCGGCCAGCATGGCCCGTGTCTGGGCTGTTCGGATGGCGCCCTCGGGCACTGCGACGCCGTGCTGGTAGAGCTCGGCGTGGATCCGCTGGCACCACACAGTTCGCTGGTTGACCAGCGACACGTACAGCCGCACCCGTTCGCGCCACTCCAACACGCCCGCCGGTGGGATCCAGCTCGCCGGCAGCTCCCCGGCCGCGAGCAGATCCCGCAGCAGCCGGGCGTCGCTGCGGTCGGTCTTGGCCCGATGCTTGCGACCACGGGCCGCTTGGGTATCGGCGGGCTCGGCCAGATGCGCCTCGAACCCTGCTGCCTCGATCTCCTCGACCACGTAGCGCCACCCGGTGCAGCCCTCCACCGCCACCGCCACCGGGCCGCCCCCCGCTCGACGAGTCAGGTCGCTGTGCAACCACCGGCGGAACCGCTCCCGATCGGGCTGCCAGATCCGCCCCCGCCACTCCCCACCCCACGACACCTCGAGGACATCGAAGGTGATCTGCCGCCGATGCAGATCCAACCCACATACCATCGCCATCAGGGACCTCCTTGCTCGTGCACGGACGCTTCGCAAACCACATGGTTGTCCGCACACGGGACGAGGAGGTCCTCACACATTGAATGTTTGG
>JBKPHT010000447.1:0-2864 GCA_046730015.1 Actinomycetota bacterium | reverse complement strand
AGGTGTCGCCCAGGATCTCCTCGGCATCAGGGTGCAGGTAGGCGACCGGCTTCCGGCCGTTCTTCCGGTCGGCGTAGTCGTTGTGCATGTTGGCGGCCATCGGCCCGGGCCGGTAGAGCGCCACGAGCGCGGCCACGTCCTCGAAGCAGGTGGGGGCCAACGACCGGATCAGGGCCCGCATGGGGCCGCCCTCGAGCTGGAACACGCCGATGGTGTCGCCCCTCGCCAGCAGCTCGTAGGTCTTCGGGTCGTCGAGGGGCACGCTGTCGATGTCGAGCTCGATGCCCCGGCTCTCCTTGATGACCTCCATGGTGTCGGTGATGACGTCGAGGTTGCGTAGCCCCAGGAAGTCCATCTTGAGGAGCCCGAGCTCCTCGACCCCGTGCATCTCGTACTGGGTGACGACCGGGGCCTGCTCCGGCGGCAGGCCGTTCTCCGGCTTGCGCTGGATGGGCAGATACTCGGTGAGCGGCTCCTTGGTGATGACCACCGCAGCGGCGTGGATGCCGTCCTGGCGACGCAGGCCCTCGAGCCCTTTGGCCACGTCGATGACCTGGCGGGTGTCGGGGTCGGCCTCGTACATCTCCCGCAGCTCGCCGGCCATCTTGTAGCCGCCCTCGAACTTGGGGTGGGGCTCGAGGCAGGCGTACAGCGGCGTGTCGCGGCCCATGATCAGCGGCGGCATGGCCTTGGCCACCCTGTCGCCGACGATGTAGGGGTGGCCGAGCACCCGGGCGGCGTCGCGCACGGCGGCCCGGGCCTTGATGGTGGAGAAGGTGACGATCTGGGCGACGTGGTCGCGCCCGTAGCGCTCGGCGGCGTAGCGGATCATCTCGTCCCGGTAGCGCGAGTCGAAGTCCATGTCGATGTCGGGCATCGAGATGCGGGAGGGGTTGAGGAACCGCTCGAACAGCAGGTCGTACCGGATCGGGTCGAGGTCGGTGATCCGCAGGCAGTAGGCCACCGCGCACCCCGCCGCGCTCCCCCGCCCCGGGCCGACCCGGATGCCGGACCGGCGGGCGTGGGCGATGAGGTCCCACACGATGAGGAAGTAGGAGCTGAACCCCATGTCCTCGATGACCCGCAGCTCGTAGGCCAACCGCTCGACCACGGCGTCGGGGAGCTGGTCGCCCCACCGCTCGCGGGCGCCGGCGAAGGTGAGCTCGCGCAGGTAGTCGCCGTCGCCGGCGAACCCCTCGGGCAGCGGGAAGTTGGGGAGCTGAGGCTTGCCGAAGTCGATCTCCACGTTCGCCCGCTCGGCGACCCACAGCGTGTTGTCGCACGACTCGGGCAGCTCGGCGAACAGCGACCGCATCTCGGAGGCGGACTTGAGGAAGTGCTCGTCGCCGTGGAACTTGAAGCGGTTGGGGTCGCTCATCAGCGACCCGGTCTGCACGCAGAGCAAGGCGTCCTGGGCGACGGCGTCCTCGCGGTGGACGTAGTGGCTGTCGTTGGTGGCGAGCACCGGGGCGCCGATGCGGCGGGCCAGGTCGAGCAGCTGGGGGTTGGTCTTGTGCTGCTCGGCGATGCCGTGGTCCTGGAGCTCGACGAACAGGTTGTCCCTGCCGAAGATGTCCTGGAGCCGGGCGGCCTTGGCGGTGGCGCCCTCGACGTCGCCCTGCAACAGGGACTGGAGGACGTGCCCGCCGAGGCAGCCGGTGGTGGCGATGAGGCCCTCGGCGTGGTCGGACAGCGTCTCCCAGTCGACCCGGGGCTTGTAGTAGTAGCCCTCCATGAAGGCCCGGCTGGCGAGCTCGATGAGGTTGCGGTAACCGGTGTTGTCCTCGGCCAGCAGGGTCAGGTGGTAGTAGAGCTTCTTGCCGCCCTCGGCGTCGCCGCCCGAGTCATCGACCCGGCCCCGCCGGGCCGGGCGCTCGTGCCGGGAGTCGTGGGCCATGTAGGCCTCGGTGCCGAGGATCGGTTTGACCCCCTGCTTCCGGCACTCCTTGTAGAAGTCGAGGATGCCGTACATGTTCCCGTGGTCGGTGATGCCGATCGCGGGCTGGCCGTCGGCCACGGCGGCGCCGACGACCTCGCCGATGCGGGCCGCGCCGTCGAGCATCGAGTACTCGGTGTGGACGTGGAGGTGGGTGAAGCTTCCTCGTCCCGACACCCGCGACCTCCCTCCGTCAGACCATCGCCAGCGGTCCTGTCCACAGGGGTCCTGTCCACAGGGGTCTGTGGACAAATCACACCCGTGTGATTCCAGAAGGGTAGCGGACGCGCGGCGCCCGCGGATTCAGTACTCGACGGCCATCGGCGACGAGTCGCCGGCGTCGTCGGGACCGATCAGCGCCTCCCAGATCTCGCCCATCTGGGGGTCGTCGTCGGGGGCGGTGAGCGAGGCGCTCTGGAGGTCGGCCAGCCGCATGCCCCGGCTCGACAGGTAGCCGCCGATCCCGAGGCGGAGGCGCCGCTCGAGCACCTGGGCGCCCGACCGGTCGGTGTCGGGCAGGATGACGGCGAACCAGTGCTGCTCCCGGTCCGGGACGTGGACCAGGTGGTCGACCACGCCCCCGGCCACGAACTGGTACCCCAGCTCGCGCAGCAGTGTGAGCTGGCGCCGGTAGGGCAGCGCCGCCAGCGGGCCGTCGGGCACCTGCACCAGCACGAGCGAGAACGGCCGGTGGGTGCGCCGGGACCGCGACCTCTCGGCCGACAGGCGGTCGCGGAGGAACTTCGCGGTCCACAGCCCGGTCTCGGGATCGACCGCGGGGAGCGGGGGTGGCGGCCCGGCGTCAGGAGGCGGACCGGGCTCGGGGGGCGCGGACGACCAGGAGTCGGACGGCGGCGGGCCCCAGCCCGCGTCGGGGGTGGGGGGCGCCCAGCCGCCGGCACCGCCACCGGCACCGGCGTCCGGCCAG
>JBKPHT010000446.1:0-6416 GCA_046730015.1 Actinomycetota bacterium | reverse complement strand
GATCGGCAGATCTGGGCTACTCGTAGCCGGGCGGGTTCATGTGATGTCGAGTGTCGATGTTGTGGATGAAGCGGAGGACTCGGGTCGTAAACACCTCGGGCATCTCTACCGGCAGCATGTGCCCCACATCGGGAATGACCTCGGTCTCGACGTTCGCGATGAGCTGGCGCGATCGTTCCAGGGCTCGTTGTGCATGATTGACCGGGCTGCGCTCACAGAAGAGCAGCAGGGTTGGGGTGTCGAGCGTGCGAAGTACGTCGTCGCTCATGCGCTTGGGGTACGGCAGTCTGGCGCGAAACGTGCGGAGCCCGGCCACTGAGAGCTCGAGAAGCGGTTGGGCGGGCAGGGTGCCGTTGTTGAGTAACCGAAGCAGTCGGTAAAGCGCTTTGTCGGACTTGGCAAACTTTGCGAGGAGACTGTCCGGCAGAATCTTGATGACGAAGGCGCCACTTGCTCTCCCGAGGGCACCAGGCGGGTCGACCGAGGTGACGCTGGCCAGGCGGCCGGGTAAGCGGCGAGCCTGGTTGAGCGCGAGCCAACCCCCATACGAGAGTCCGACGAGGTGCGCTCTGTCCAGATCGAGCGCGGCGAGCACGTCGTCGAGCCACAGCGACAGGTCGTCGCCGTCGCGGATTCTGGATGTCTGTGCGCTTCGTCCCGCATCGCCAATCGTGTCGATGGCATAGACGGGACGGTCTGCGCTCAGGGCGGCGACGTTGGCAAACCACGACGGCGACGACACCGCTACGGCGTGCAACAAGACGATTGGCGTGCCGCTCTCCGGGCCGGTAGCGAGGACGTGAGTGGTGCCGCATCTGGTCTCGACGTCGAACTGCGAGGGCTGCGTGGGCCACGCCGCAAGAGCGTTGTCGTACGCGGTCAGGAATCTGCGACGCGCGACGTCATCCCGGAACCGACCGAGTTTGCGCGCGTCCCTGCCCCTGAGAGTCGTCGGACCCCGGACTTCCACCGGCGCATATTGCCCGTTCTGGCGCTCGCCCGCACGGCTCGGTCGCCGGCATTGGTCTGGCACTCGATCTCCCCGCCGCCTGTACCCATCGTGTACCCACGAGGTCGGAGGGGCCGGATCGCCGCAGACTGACCCGGCTGCCTGACCTGCGCGAACGCCTCGACCGGACCCGGCTGGACGGCTCGGACGAACCTACGGATCACATGGTCGACGCGGTTGCTCCCAGCGTTGCTCTCAGGGGTACCAGTGACCAGGAGCGATACCGAATCCCATCACCTCCACCAATGTGATCTCTCAAGAGTTGCCGGACAGCCTGAACCCTCATTGGGGGTAGGGCTGTTGTGGTTTTGGGGTGGGGTCGGGGTGGTCGGCCGGTGGGCTGATAATCGCGTGTGGGGTCGAAGGTGAGGTGGCGGAGCAGTTCGCCGGTGGTCGCGTGGATGACGTGGATGTCGAGGTCGGCGACGAGCAGGACGATGGGGGTTCGGGCTTGGGTTCGCCCGAGGCCGATGTGGTGGAGCCGGCCGTTGTGGCGCAGGGTGACCTTGCCGGAGCTGTCGACGAGGTCATGGCGGACCCGCCAGTGGGTCCACGGTCCCTCCCCAAGGCCCGAGCGCTGAATGTGCCGCCCGATGCGGCCGCCCCGCAACGCCGGATCCGAGCGCATCGGCGCGCTTCCCGCTGCTTGCCCGCCTGCTCGCCCGCCCGACCGCGGGGGATCAGGTGAACGCGCCGTGTCGAGCATCCACCCGGACCGGACACCGGGTTCGCTGCCGCGTGCAGACGCAGTCGACCGCGACAGATCGGTCTCACATGCTGGGCGCCCTCCTCTTACCTTCAAAAGGCATTTTGCAGGTAAGGTGTCGGAGTGCTCAGGACAGCGGGCCGGCAGGGATTGGGTGGCAGGTTCGCCGCGCTGTGGACGGCGACCGGTTTGGCCAACCTGGGCGACGGGCTGACACTGTTCCTCCTGCCGGTCGTGGCCGTGGAGCTGACCGGTGCGCCCGGACTCGTGGCGGGGGTCACCGTGATGCTCACGCTGCCGTGGGCCCTGTTCGGCCTGCAGGCCGGCGCCATCGTCGACCGCGTCGATCGTCGCCGCCTCACGCTGCGCATAAACCTGCTCCGAGCCGGCGGACTGGCCGGGCTGACGCTTGCGATCCTCACCGACGCCGCCTCCATCCCCCTGGTCTACGTCTGCGCCCTGGGACTCGGGGTCGCGGAGACGCTGGTCGACACGAGCCTGACCGCGCTGGTCCCCTCGGTCGTCGCTCGCGAGGACCTGACTCGGGCCAACGCTCGGATCGAGGCCACGCAGAACGCCACGAACCAGTTCCTCGGCCCGCCGCTCGGCGGCGCGCTGGCGTCGGCGAGCCTGACACTCGCCAGCGGTACCGCGGGGCTGGTTTACGTCATGGCGCATGGCGCCATCCGGCTCATGGGGCGCCCGCCTGCTGCAGATGAACATGCCCGTCCTGCCGGCATCAGCCAGCCCTCGGGCGACGCGATGGACAGCGTCGACGCTGGCGACCACTCGTCGTCGGCACGGTTCTGGCGGGAGGTCACCGCCGGGCTCGCCCTCCTGTGGACGAACCCACTGCTGCGTGCCCTCACCCTGGTGACCGCCGCCATGAACGTGCTCTGGGCGGCGTGGACTGCCCTGATCACCGTCTACGCGCTGGACCCCGACCAAGTCGGGCTGACCAAGACGCAGTACGGAACGCTGCTGACCGCGATGGCCTGCGGCGGCGTGCTCGGCGCCCTCGCCGTCGAACCGTTGCGCCACCGGCTCGGCACGCGAGCCGTGCTCACCCTCGACCTCATCGGCACCGGTCTCCTCGTTGGGATACCCGGCCTGACGACCAACGCTCTCGCCATCGCCGCCGCCACCTTCATCGGCGGCGCCGGCGCCGCCGTCTGGCGCGTCATAGTCTCGACTCTGCGCCAGGTTCTCGTCCCCGACCACCTCCTCGGCCGGGTCTACAGCGCCAGCAGGTGGATCTCCTGGGGCGTCCTGCCCGTCGGCGCCGCCCTGGGCGGCTTGCTCGCCGAGGCCACCAGCATTGACACCGTATTCCTCGCCGGAGGAGCGGCAAGCATCGCCGTCCTCGTCGCCTTCCTGGTGACCGTCAGCAGCGCCGAGCTCGAACGGGCCAGCTGATCAGGACGGCCGATCACGCGAGTCGATCAGGCCGACTCGGCCGTCTGACGGCGGTAGTAGCGCTGCATCTTGTCGCGGCTGCCGCAAGTCGCCATGCTGCACCACCGACGGCTGCGGTTCCGGCTGGTGTCGAGGAACAGCCACCCGCAGCGCGGGCACTCCTTGACCTGGTCCACCGGGCCTCCAACCACCAGACCCGCCATCGAATGGGCGAGCGGCCACAACAGCGCGTCGAGGGATCCACCGACATCCCACGCGACCTCGTAACCCTCGGATCGAGCGGCGACGTGGCCGTTGTAGAGCGCTGCAGCATCGAGGGCCACCAGCGCGGCAAGGTCGTCCTCACCGGGACGGCCACCGGCAGCGATCGCCGAGAACACGCGATAGGTCAGCTCCCGCAGGTCGACCGCGCGTCGCAGCACCCGCTCCGCGCCCTTGGGGTCATCCCTGCTCAGACGACCGAGCCGAGCGGCCCTCTCGCCGTCCACGAGCCCGACACGCTCGCACCATGCGACCAGCTCGCCGTAACCCGAAAGGTAGTCGTGCTGCCACTCCGGACGGCAGTTCACCGTGTTGGCGAAGTCCAGGCAATGCGGCCCGCCGAGTACCTCAAGCGTGGCAATGCTGCGAATCCCGGGCTGGCTCATCGTCCGATCGGCAGTCGCTCGCGGGCCCGGCGGGCACCTGGCGACGACCCACCATCCTACCGGCGCCCGGGCCGGTGACCTGGAGACCAACCCGATCTCAGCGTCGGCAAGCGCACTCACCTCTGGCGGCCCAAGACGATCATCACCTGGCACCAACAGCGGCCCGGACACGGGGGTCGACCACAGCCACCAGTCGGCCAGGCTCCGAGTGAACAGTTGCCTATCGTGCTGGCGTCGTGGGCGACGTGTTCAAGGCGCTCGCAGATCCGACGTGAAGGGCCATCTCCGAACGGTGTTGGGTTTGGGTGGGGCCCGGCCTCCGGAGGGATGAGCCTCCGTCTCGCCGTCCGCCACAACCGTCGAGCCCACCAACCACCAACCCGGGAAGGGACGACTGACCATGCAGCCGAGCGAGATCACCGAGGTCCTGAATCGTCCGGTCAGCCAGGAGCTACTGGCCCGCGACCTGACCCGCTTGGCCTACGTGGCCAAGGACGGCACGCCGCGTTCCATCCCGATCGGGTTCGTCTGGAACGGCTCCGAGATCGTCATGTGCACCGCGAAGAACGCCCCCAAGCTCCCGGCCCTGCGCCACAACCCGGCGGTCGCCCTGACGATCGACACGGAGGTGCACCCGCCGAAGATCCTGCTCATCTGGGGCAGGGCCGAGCTGGACGTCGTCGAGGGCATCCCGGACGAGTACTTCGAGGCGAGCGGCACCTACACGATGACGCCCGAGCAACGGGTCGAGTGGGAGGCCGGTGTCCGCTCGCTCTACGACGGCATGGTCCGGATCGTCGTGACCCCGACCTGGGCGAAGTTGATCGACTTCGAGACGACCCTCCCGAGCGCGGTGGAGGAGCTGGCCCGGCAGCGGGACGAGCGTCAGCGCGCCTGAACCTCGCAGAGCGCCGCTACCTCTCCGAGGACGCCATCGCCAAGCTCCACGCCGAGCCATCGCCAGCCGGCGTCAAGGAGGCGCTCCTCGCCATCACTGCGTGAGCCGAACTGACCGACATCGAGCCCTCACACCGGCATCGACCTACACCACCACGACTCCGCCGTGAACCCGTCGTCGCGTCGCTCACGCTCGTGGGGTTGTGCGACTGGGGCTGCGCCGTGCCCTTGCGGTGAAGCTGTAGCAACCGGCAAGGACATTGCGCACCAGCACGAAGTCGATGTAATCGCGGGTCAGGACGTCAGCGAGGGCCTGGGGAAGCGAACCGTCGCCCTCGACGATGGAGACGTCCTCGTAGGCGATGCTGCGGTCGTGGCCATACGGCCGTAGGAGTTGCCGCCGGAGAAGAAATTGGTGCGGGACGCCGTCGGTGGCAACACCGGGGCAGTCGTTGGCGTGGATGGCGACGGGGCCGACCTCTGCGTACGGGCCGCGCCACGGGAAGGGGCACCAAGCAACGATGGCCACGAGATCACCGGGGTTCGAGTCCGTCAGACAGCAACGCAGCGGCCAGCCACCCTCACGATCCACGAATGGCGCTATCGAGTTGCCCCCGTGGTCGACGCCGCCTGCTCGCAACGCAGTGAGCTCGTTGGCGTCTGCGCCGGTGATCTGGATCTCGTCGGTACCTAGGCTCATGCTGACTGAACGTCTCGGCGGTCAGATCCGTGAGTCGGTTCGCTCGCAGCGACGGCGCCGGCGTCGGGCTTGATGCGAGCGAACAGGCTGCGGCCGTTCCAAGTCGGGAAGGCCCGTACGAGCCATGACGGGCCGTCCAGCTTGATCCGGGAGTCGCGGGTTGCCTCCGCCCAGGAGAGCTGCCCCGCGTGCCATTTCACGAACGCTTCGGCGTCGGCGGCGATGTAGAGGTCTTCGTCAAGACCGGCGTACGTCTTGCAGATCTCGGCCTCACCGAGCTCGAGCAGCAACCAGTACCGCTCGTGGGACCGGAAGCCCGTGAAATCCAACCGGATGACCACGCGCTGGTCAGGGAGTCGATCCCGGCGGAGCGCGTTGCACATCGACCACAACGCCACGAACGGATCGAGGTTCTCGGGGGCAATCTCGAGCCAACGAGCGCCCCATTCGCCCAGCGCTTCGCAGACGTCGAACAGATCGTGGCCCGAGCTCGTGAGGTGGTAACGGTGACCGCGTCCCTGAGCCTTCGGTGCAGACTCGACGATGCCGAGGCGCTCGAGCTGCTTGAGCCGCTGCGTGAGCAGGGTGCGGGAGAGCCCGGGCGCACCCTGGAGGATCTCGCCGAAGGTCTCACAGCCCAGCTGCAGGTTGCGGATGATCAACGGCGTCCAACGCTCAGCGAAGACCTCCGCACCACGGGCGATCGGGCAGTACTGGCCGTAGGTCCTCATGAGCGCAGTGTCCCGCGCCTCCCGACCTGCGTGAAGTCCAGATTCTTTACTTCGAGGTTCAGATAGCTGACTTCTTCTCGGTGCCTCCCGATGTTGCGATGAGCCCATCCACCAGAGGAGGAACGATGACCGCACCGACAGCCATGCGGATCCCCAGGTTCCGAGGCGACCTCATCACCCCCGACCACCATGCCTACGACGACGCCCGAGCCGTATGGAACGGCACGGTCGACCGACGACCCCGACTGATCGCCCGCTGCAGAGGCACCGCCGACGTGGCCGCAGCGGTGCGCTTCGCCCGCGACTGCGA
>JBKPHT010000445.1:0-4513 GCA_046730015.1 Actinomycetota bacterium | reverse complement strand
TCTCCGACCATCGGGCCTGGGTCGCCACCCGCGGCGGCGAGGTCATCGGCTTCGTCCTCGTGGAGCGCCCGTCCTAGCGGGGGGCCCTGCCCGGTGCCCCGGCAACCGCCCAGAATCCACGTTCTGTCAAGTAAACGAGCGCACGGAGCGGGTCGGGGGTCAACGAACCGTGTGGGAAAGCCCGCATCCCCCCGCGCTCCCGTCGACGGTGAGGATCCGCCCGCCCCCACCCGAACCGGGTCGGAACCCTGCTGCCGGCCGCGACGGTCCCGACCCGGTTCGCTGCCCGATCCTCGGGCCATGGGTCAATTACGTCACAGTGACGTAATCAGGGGTCGATGATGGACCCGGCGCTGATGTTCACACCCCCGCCCTGCGGCGCTCGGCGACCAGGGTGGCGAACCGGTCGGCGACCGGGCGCCAGGTGGCGGCCAGCTCGGGTTCGGCCTCCCGCAGCTGGGCCAGCGCCGCCGGGGCCCCGGGATGGGGCGGGCGGCCGGGCTCGGCGGCCCAGCCGGCGACGATGGTCACCTCGACCTCGGGGTGGAACTGGACGCCCCAGGCGGCCGCGCCGAGCCGGAGCGCCTGGGGGACGCCGCCGGGCGTGGCGGCCAGCACCTCGGCCCCCGGCGGCGGCGCCACCACCACGTCGTCGTTCCACTGGAGGGCCCGGGCCCCCGCGGCCACGGCGCCGAGCAGCGGGTCGTCCTCCGCCGCCGGGGTCAGGCCGAGCGGCAGGACGCCGAGCTGCTTTCCGCCCGGGTTCGGCGCCACCCGGCCGCCGCAGGCCACGGCCAGGAGCTGGAGGCCGAGGCAGACGCCCAGCGTCGGCAGGCCCTCGGCCACCGCCTCCCGCAGCAGGCCCCGGGTGCCGGCCAGCCAGCCGTGGGCGACGTCGTCGGTGCACGACATCGATCCGCCGAGCACCACCAGACCGTCGATCTCCGCGACGGCGGGCAGCGGCTCGCCCCGGTCGGGCCGGTGGACGGCGACCTCGACGCCACAGCCCGCCCACCAGCCGGCCAGGAGCCCGAGCGGGCACCCGTCCTCGTGCTGCACGACCGCCAGGCGGGCCGTCATGATCCCTCCGTTCCCAGGCGGACGGCGGCGGCGGGCCGGGCCGCGGCAAGCAGCCACTCCAGCGCGTCGCGGTACTCGCGGGCGCGGGGCCGACCGGCGGCAAGGTCGCGGTCGACGTCCTCGATCGCGGCCTCGAGCTCGTAGAGCCGGTCGTGCAGGGCGTCGAGCTCGGCCCGGGACACGACGAGCTGGCCCTCGCCCAGTCCGGCCTCGGCCGCCCGGCGCCGGGCCTCGTAGTCGCGCTGGCGGCAGCTGCGGCGGCAGTACTCGCGGGGCCGGCCGGGTCCCTCGGCCGCCGCGAACGGCCGGCCGCACCACCGGCAGCGCCGGGTGGTCTCCCGCACCGGCGGCGTCAGGGTTTTCGTCACAGTGACGGAAGGTAGCCGGTCACGGCGCCGTCCCGACCGCGGCGCAGCCGGGGGGGCGGGGCCGCCGCCGGGCCGGCGCGTGCCAGACTGCGGGCCGATGCAGCCGACGCCTGCTCCCCCACTGCTGCGCGCCGCCGGGCTGACGATGACCTATCCCGGTGGCGCGGTCGCGCTCGCCGGCCTCACCGTCGACGTCCCCCGCGGCTCGGTCGGGCTGGTCGGCGCCAACGGCGCCGGCAAGACCACCCTGTTCCGGCTCATGCTCGGCCTCATGCACCCGACCTCGGGCTGGCTGGAGGTCACCGGGCACCAGGTCGCCACCGACCCGATCGGCATCCGCACCCGCCTCGGCTACATGCCCGAGCACGACTGCCTGCCCCTCGACCAGACGGCCGCCGACGTGGTCGCCACGTTCGGCGAGCTGGCCGGGCTGCCGGCCCGGGCGGCGCGCCAGCGGGCCTCCGACGTCCTCGACCTCGTCGGGCTCGACGAGGCTCGGTTCCGGCCCGTGGGCGGGTTCTCCACCGGCATGCGCCAGCGGACGAAGCTGGCCCAGGCGATCGTGGCCGACCCCGAGCTGGTGCTGCTCGACGAGCCCACCGCCGGCCTCGACCCGGTCGGCCGGGAGGAGATGCTCGAGCTCGTCGGGCGCCTCGCCGGGTTCGGCATCTCGGCGATCCTCGCCACCCACCTGCTCGACGACGTCCAGCGGGTCTGCGAGCACGTCGTGATGATCGACCGGGGCCGCCTGGTGCTGGCCGGCCCCATCGATCAGCTCATGCAGACCACCGGGCTGATGCGGGTCGAGGTGGGCGGGCGTGATGACGCGGTCGCCGCCCTCGCCGCCGCCCTCGGCGAGCGGGGCCTGCCGGTGGCGCCCGCCGACCAGCACCACCTCGACGTCGACATCCGCCAGGCCGGCGACGAGGCGTTCGACGTCGTGCGCGACACGGTCGCCGACCTCGGCCTGCGGCTCTACTCCCTGTCGACCCGCCACCGGTCGCTGGACGACCTGTTCCTGCAGCAGGCCGGGCGATGAGCGAGCGGAGCGAGCGAACCATGAGCACAGTGCGTTACCCGGCACGCAGTGCCGAGCGCTCACTGCGCGCATCCCGAAGGGTGCGCCAGTGAGCGCACTCACCTCCCTCGGCGGGGCGGTCTACGACCGGGGCTACCGGCCCTACGAGGGCCAGCGCGGCGGCCGCCGGGAGGCGACTCTGGCGCTGTGGCGCCTGTCGGTCCGGCGGGCGCTGGGCCTGCGGCGGTCGTGGCGCCAGAAGGTGTTTCCGTGGTCGCTGCTGGCCATCACCACGGTGCCCGCCATCGTCAACGTCGGTGTCGGCTATGCGCTGAAGGACCGGCCGATCGACTTCGCCCAGTTCGAGTTCATCACCTACCGCGAGTACGTCGGCGTCTCGACCGCGCTGCTGCTGTTCGTCGCCCTGACCGCGCCCGACGTCATCTGCCCCGACCGGGCCCAGCGGGTGCTGCCGCTGCTGTTCTCCCGGCCGCTGACCGGCGCCGACTACGTCGCGGCCAAGGTCGGGGCGATCGCCGCGATCGTGTTCGGGTTCGGGTTCCTGCCCCAGGTCGTGCTGTTCGTGGGGCAGATGCTGGTGAGCGACGGCGCCCTCCACTACTTCACCGACAACGCCGACGTGCTGTGGAAGGTTCCGGTCTCGGTGGCCATCCTGGCCCTCTACTACGGCGCGTTGGGGGTGGCGCTGGCCTCGATCACCGACCGGCGGATCGTGGGCGGCGTGGCCATCCTGGGCGTCGCGCTCGTGACCTCCGCGGTGGCGGGCATCCTCATCTCCACCGACCCCGACAACCAGACGCCGCTCGCCGTCCTCAACATCCTGGCGTTGCCGCTGGAGGTGCGCGACCTGGTCTTCCTCGGGCGCATCGCCGAGGATTCGAACCTCTCCGGGGTGGACGGGGGCGGCCTCATGGCCGTGGTCGCCTACCTCGTGGTGCTCGGTGCCGCGGTCGCCTGGCTGCTCCGGCGGTACCGGGAGGTCGACCTGTGACGGCCGAACCCGCGACGGAGCACCCGGTCCCCCTGCCGCTGCGGCCACCACCGCCCGCGCCCCCGGCCACGCTCGACCCGGCGTTCGTGCCCGACCCGACCGTGCAGGTGCAGCAGGCGTCGGTGTGGTTCGGGCAGAAGGTGGCCCTCACCGAGCTCTCGTGCTCGTTCGGCCCAGGCGTCACCGGCCTGCTCGGGCCCAACGGCGCCGGCAAAACCACGCTCATGCGGGCCATCACGGGGATGCTGCCGCTCAACGAGGGCGGCATCCAGGTGCTGGGCCGCGACCCCCACCGCGACCGCGAGGTGCAGCGGGCCATCGCGCTGGTCCCGGAGGACGAGGCCGTGCCGGGCGCGCTGACCGCCCGCCAGTTCGTCCGCTACACGGCGGCCCTCCACCGGGTCGAGGACCGGACCCTGCCCGACCGCTGCCTCGCCACGGTCGGCCTCCTGGAGGTGGCCGAGCGCCGGGTGCGGGGGTTCAGCAAGGGGATGCGGCAGCGGGCCAAGGTCGCGTCCGCGCTGGTCACCCAGCCCCGGGTGCTGGTGCTGGACGAGCCGCTGAACGGGGCCGACCCGGTGCAGCGGCTGGCGCTCATCAACCTGTTCCACGCCCTCGGCGACCAGGGCCGGACCGTGATCGTCAGCTCGCACGTGCTGCACGAGGTGGAGCGCCTGGCCTCCCGGCAGATCGTGGTGATCCGAGGCCGGCTGGCCGCGGCCGGCGACCACCGGGCCATCCGCGACGGGCTGGCGGACCGGCCCCGCTCGGTGATGGTCCGGACCCCGGCGGCCCGGCGGCTGGCGGCCGAGCTGGTGGGGCTCGACATCGTCCGGGGGGTGACGGTCGACGGCGGCAGCGTGGTAGTGACGTCGCAGCGGGCCGGCGAGCTGGCGGCGGCGCTGCCCGGCGTGGCCCGGGACGTCGGCGCCCGGCTGCTGGAGGTGCGGCCGATGGACGACTCGCTGGAGAGCGTGTTCCGGGAGCTGCTGCGATGACCGCGACGCCGGGCGCACCGCCCCCGCCCCCGCCCCC
>JBKPHT010000444.1:0-36762 GCA_046730015.1 Actinomycetota bacterium | reverse complement strand
ACACCGCCACGCTCGGCCGCCGGGGCGCCCGGGTGCGGGGGCGCGGCGCCCCGCCGCCGGGGGGGGGCTGACGTTCGACGCGGCCGCGGCCGCCCGGGGGTCACCGAGGCCTACACGGGCGGCGACCCGGCCGACCGCGGCGGGGCGGGCGACGCCGCCGGCGGCTGAGCGCGAGCGGAGGACAGCCGAACCGCGGCCACCGCGATGGGGCCGGCCGGCGGACCTCCTCGGGTCGGAACGTGGCGTCGAGCACCGAGCCGTCGCCGAGCCGGCGGACCCGGTAGGCGACGCCGTCGCCGGCCGGAGTCCCGGCCGCGGCGGCGAGCGGCGGCAGCGCCTCGGCCACCTCGAAGCCGGCCGACCATGAGCCGTCGAAGCGGTTGCGGACCTCCACCCGGGCCCCCGGGCCCAGGTCGGCCTTCCCCGGAGGCGTGTTGGCGGGCGTGCGGTGCGGGTCGTTCTGCGGCGGCATGGGGCCTCCCGTGAACCATGCGAGCCTGCATCATCTCACGGGATGCAACCACATCGCGCGCTGTTCGTAAAACTATGACCACGGCTGGCGGGCGGCGGCCGGCTCGGCCGTGGGTTGGCCGGGGGTTAGCGTTGGGCCGATGGCAGCGACCGCACCGACGCTGCGACGAGCCCTGCAGGGCAGGTCCCCGTCGCTGAGCTGCGAGCGACTGCTGTGGGACGCGGGCCACGAGGTCGTCGTCGGCATGGACGAGGTCGGCCGCGGCGCCTGGGCCGGGCCGCTCACGGTCGGGGCGGCCGTGCTGCCCCGCGACCGCCGGGTCTACAAGATCCGCGACTCCAAGCAGCTCACCGAGCGCGAGCGGGAGGCTCTGTTCGACCGCATCGCCGGCTGGTGCACGGCCTGGGGCGTCGGGCACGCCAGTTACGAGGAGTGCGACGACCTCGGCATGAGCGAGGCCCAGCGCCTGGCCGCCCGCCGGGCGCTCGAGCGGCTCGGGCTGCGGCCCGACCGGGTGCTGCTCGACGGCAAGTGGGATTTCGTCGGCGGCGGCATCGCCGACCGGCTGGTGGGGGGCGACGCCCGCTGCCTGTCCATCGCGGCGGCGTCGATCCTCGCCAAGGTCACCCGCGACCGGATCATGCGGGCCGAGGCCGAGCACTACCCCTGGTGGTGGTTCGACGCCAACAAGGGCTACCCGTGCCCCCGCCACAAGGCCGTGCTCCGGGGCCTCGGCCCGTCGGCCATCCACCGCCGGAGCTGGGTGTTCATGGACAGCCTGCCGTGGACCGGCGTCCCCCGGATCGTCCGGCCGGATCCCCAGGGGTCGCTGTTCCCCCTGTGAGCCGCGCCGGGGCGGTCAGCTCATACCACCAGAACGCGGCGGCTGCGGCGCCGACGTGACGAGGGGTACGCCCCGTGCCCAACGGGTACCTTGCGGGCGTGGCTGACACCACGGACACCCCCGACGAGGCGCCGACCCCGGTCGAGCGGCTCGACGACCACCTCGCTGAGGTCGGCCGCCGGCCCGACGAGATGCAGGAACGCCTCGACGAGCTGGAGGAGAGCATCGAGTCGACCCGACGCCAGGCCCAGACCGACGACCTGCTGCCCAAGGACGAGGGCAGGCCCACGGGCGATCCCACCTTCGACGAGCAGGGCGACCCGTCGGGCGACGTCGAGCGGGAGACCCCGGTCAGCGACAGCGAGGCCGAGCCCGGCTTCTGACCTGGCGGGCCGGCGCCCTACCCTCGGCGCATGCGCCGCCGCCCCTACGCGCTCGCCCTCGTGGCCTGGACCTTCTTCGTCTGGATCACCCGCATCGGCAACATCTGGCGGGACGACGCCCTCGACGCCGCCGACAAGATCGGCCGGACCGGGCTGGCCGCCAGCTTCACCGTCCTCGCCCTGGCCGTCGCCGTCGCGCTGTGGCGGCGGTCGGCGTCGGCCACGCGGGTGACCGTGGGCCTGCTGGCCGGCTGGTCGGTCGCCGTCTGGGTGGTGCGCGACGCCCGCATCGTCGCTGCCGACCACGAGCTCGGGTTCACCATCGTGCACCTGGTGCTGGGGGCCGTGTCGGTGGCGCTGGCCGCGCTGGCGTGGCGGGAGGACCGCCGGGCCGTCTCCGCCGGCCCCGCCGCAGGCACGGCCGCCCCGGTCGCCGGGTCGCGCTGAGCCGGGCTCCCGCCCGCGCCCGGAGGATCAGACCCCGGACGCCGGCGCTGTCGCCGGGGCCAGCACGGTGTCGAGCGCCAGCGTCAGGCAACGGCAGCCGCCGCCGGCCTTCAGGAACTCCGCCACCCGGCTCTCCACCACGTCGAAGCCCCAGGCCTCCAACTGGCGACCGACCCGGACCGGGGTCGTCGGCATGACGATCGTCCGGTCGACCACAACCGAGTTGGCGCAGAACGAGAGGGCCTCGTCGTCGGTGAGCACCAGCGGCTCCGGCACCAACGCCTCGACCACCTTGCGGCCGTAGTCGTCCCAGCCCAGGGGGGCGACGATCGCCTGCCGGCCGTCGAGTGGGCAGAACGTGAGGTCGAGGTGGTAGAGCCGCGGGTCGACCAGCTGCACCGGCCGGACCGGGCAGCCCAGCAGCCGGGACAGCTCGGTCGCCGCCCGGGCGTCGGACCGGAACGAGTAGCCCGACAGCAGCACGGACCGGCCCCCCTCCGGGGTGAACGGCAGGGCGTCACCGGCGCCCTCGTGGTCGAGGTCGTCGGGCAGCGGGTCGACCCGCCAGCCATGCTCGGCGAACCACGCGGCGTTGACCGGCGTCTCCGGTTCCCGCTCGGGGTGGCGGAAGTGGCTGGGCACGAACTGGTCGCCGTTAACGAGGCCGGCGTTGGCCGTGAACACCAGGT
Organism: Actinomycetota bacterium; assembly: GCA_046730015.1. Taxonomy (GTDB): domain Bacteria; phylum Actinomycetota; class Acidimicrobiia; order Acidimicrobiales; family VFJN01; genus ZC4RG19. The sequence continues at coordinate 33,927 of JBKPHT010000444.1, read as the reverse complement.
CGGGGACCTCGGGACGGGCCTTCATCTCCACCACGTCGGCCCCCGCGGCCCGGAGCGTCGCGGCCAGCCCCGCCCACTCGGCGGCCGCCCGGTCGGCGTCCACGGTGACCTCGCTGTTCATCCACGGGTTGATCTCGTAGAGCACCCCGAAGTGCACGGGCGGGCACATCAGGATGCGCCGCCCCCACGACAGCCCGCCGGCGGTCACGTCGCGCCCGCCAGGTGGTCGGCGAGCTGGCGGATGAACGGGCCGACGTCGGTCACGATGCCGAGCGCCTGGTGGCTGCCCCGGTCGGCCAGCTTGGTGACGACGGCCTGGTTGATGTCCACGCAGAACGTCTCGACGCCGGCCGGGAGGCAGTTGCCGGCCGCGATCGAGTGGAGCGTCGAGGCCAACATGAGCGCGACCCCGACGCCGGGGAGGTGGGCGCGGAGGGCGTCCGCCGCAGCCACCACGTCGGTCATCACGTCCGGCAGCGGCCCGTCGTCGCGGATCGAGCCGCCGAGCACGAAGGGGACGCCGCGGCCGACGCAGGCGTGCATCACCCCGCCCCGGACGAACCCGGACTGCACCGCCGCCGCGATCGACCCGTGCCGGCGGACCTCGTTGATCACCCGGAGATGGTTGGCGTGGCCGCCCTCGGTCGGCACCCCCTCGGCCACCGAGACGCCGAGCGAGGTGCCGAGCACGTTGGCCTCGATGTCGTGGGTGGCGAACCCGTTCCCGGCGAACAGGACGTCGACCCACCCGGCCTCGACCATGCGGGCCAGGTCGGGAGCGCCGCCCGTGTGGACCACCGCCGGCCCGGCGACGACCAGCACCTTCTCGCCGCGGGACCGCGCCGCCCGCAGCCGCTCGGCCACCCGGGTCACGAGCAGCGCCTTCGGCTTCTCGGAGGACACCTCGGAGGCCATGAACTCGAACACCTGGGTGTCGCGGGCGTGCGCCGGGGCGTGGACCCGTACGCCGTCGCTGCCGACGACCACCTGGTCGCCGGCCCGGACCCGGTGCATCGGGGCCGTGAGGGCCCGGCCGTCCGTGATCACCAGGGCACAGTCCATCTCCGGGTTCTCGACCGGCAGCCAGGTGCCATCGATGCGGACCTCGCTGGCGAGGTTGGTGGTCGAGTAGAAGCCCTGGGGGAGCACCCCGTCCTGGTCGGCGGCGACCAGGCGGGCGTCGTCGTGGACCGTCCGGTTGGCCCCGTGCACCTGGAGCTCGTCGAGCAGCGGGGCGAGCACGTCGTCGTCGCCAGAGACGGCGATGCGGGCGCTGCTCGGGTCGAGGCTGGTCTTGCCGATGCGGACCTCGGCGATCTCGTAGTCACACCCGGCGTCGAGGATCGTGTCGAGAATCTTGGCCAACAACAGCGAGTCGACGATGTGGCCGGTGACTTCGATCGTCTCGGTGCTCACGGGTGGGCGCCTCCTCGGGGCGGAGCGGGTTCGGGTGGCTCGGGTGGCAGGGATATCATGCCGCCCGCCATGGGACAGCCGATCAACGTCGTCGAGAAGCCGTCGAGCACCCCGGGGATCGCCCGGTTCGAGACCAACCGGTCGCTGACCGGCATGGGGCACGAGCGCTACCTGTCGGCCGAGGACGTCATCGACGACCGGCCGGTCGACGAGCTGGCCCGCCGCCTGTTCGAGACCGGTGGTGTCACCCAAGTACACGCCAACGGCAGCATGGTCACCGTGCACCTGGCCGACGGCTGGACAGGCGGGCGCCTGCTCGACGTGATCCGCGGCCTGTACGTCTTCTACCCGCCGGCGGCCCGGACCGAGACCGGGACGGCGCCGGAGGCCGAGGAGAACCGGGAGGCCGAGGAGGCCGAGGATACCCGGGAGGCCGGAGAGACCCGGGAGGCCGGAGAGGCAGAGGACCGGCCCGACACGGCGGCCGAGCCGCACGAGGCGGACGAGGCGACCGCCGAGCAGGAGCCGGCGCCCCAGCCCGAGGTCGTCCCCGAGCCGGAATCGTCGGTCAGCGCGGGCGTCGAGCCCGCCGACGAGCCGGATCTGGAGCCCGCGCCCACCCAGGACCCCGAGGCCGTCGCCGACGCCGAGGTCGAGGCCGCGGCGCTCGAGGCCAACGGGCCCGAGGGAGACCAGCCCGAGCCGGCGCCGAACGCCGGCACGGAGCGCGCGCCCGCCGGGACGAAATCTCCGAAGTAGCGTCGACTCCACCTTCGGGCATGCTGTGAGGGCAGCCGACAACGAGGTCGGCTACGAAGGAGAGACGATGAGTTCCAAGGCCTGGCAGGCCGTCCTCGACCACCTCGACGAAGCCGCCGAGTTCGCGAAGCTCGACGCCGACGTGCACCGCATGCTGCGGAACCCCCGCCGCGTGCTGGAGGTTGCGGTGCCCGTCCGCCTGGACGACGGCTCGATCGAGGTGTTCACCGGCTGGCGTGTCCATCACGACACGACCCGGGGTCCCGGGAAGGGCGGCATCCGCTTCCATCCCGACCTCGACGCCGACGAGGTCAAGGCCCTGGCCGCGATGATGACCTTCAAGACCGCCCTGGTCGACCTGCCGTTCGGCGGGGCCAAGGGCGGCGTCCGCTGCGACCCCAGCCGGCTCTCGATCGACGAGCTGGAGCGGGTGACCCGGCGCTACACGTACGAGATCAGCCCGCTGCTCGGCCCCGACACCGACATCCCGGCCCCCGACGTCAACACCGACGGGCGGGTGATGGCATGGCTGATGGACACGTTGTCGATGGTGCAGGGCCGCAACCTGCCGGCGTCGGTGACCGGCAAGCCGCTCTCCATCGGCGGCACCCGCAACCACGCCGGCGCCACGTCGGCCGGCTGCCTCGACTGCGCCCGCGTGGCGTTCCGCGAGCTGGGCCTGCCCATGGTCGGCAGCCGGGCGGTGCTCCAGGGCTTCGGCAAGGTCGGCGGCCCCCTCGCCTACCTGCTCGCCTCGGCCGGCATGCGCGTGGTGGCCGTGAGCGACGTGGGCGGCGCGGTTCTCAACGAGGGCGGCCTCGAGATCGGCAGCCTGGCCGACCACGTGGCCGAGACGGGGTCGGTGGCCGGATTCCCCGGCGGCGAGGCGATCGGCACCGACGCCATCTGGGACGTCGACTGCGAGCTGCTGGTGCCCGCCGCGCTCGGCGGCGTGATCGGCGCCCGGGTGGCCGAGCGGATCTCGGCCAGGGTCGTCGTCGAGGCGGCCAACGGGCCGACCACCCTGGAGGCTCAGCCGGTGCTCGACCGGCGGGACATCGTTGTGGTGCCCGACATCCTCGCCAACGCCGGCGGGGTGACCGCCAGCTACTTCGAGTGGGCCCAGGCCCGCCAGGGCTACCCGTGGGACGACCAGGTCGTGGCCGAGCGGCTGCGCCAGCGGATGGAGAACGCCTTCACCGCAGTGTGGGCCCGTTCCCAGACGCTCGGGGTGAGCATGCGGACCGCGGCCCACGTCGTCGCCATCGAACGGGTGGCGGGGGCGATCACCGCCCGCGGGCTGTTCCCTTAGCTGGTCGATCGCCCGACGGACCCGGGCCAGGAGGCGGCGGAGACGGCCCGTGCCGGCGGCCGCACGGGGGTTGCGTCGGGCGAACATGCGTTCGATCATAGTAGGGTGAGTCGAGCGGATCGCGCGCACGAGTTCGAGCCACCGGTCGAGCCGCCCGGCCAGGAGCAGCGGCTGGTCGCGCCCGTCGACCTGGCCCGCACCCGGCGGCTGCCCGTCCTGCCGGCGCTCGCCCCGCTGCTCCCCGGCGGCGGGCTGCAACGGGGCACCACGGTGGCGGTCGGCACCCAGGATGGCCTGCCCGGGGCGACGTCGCTGGCCCTGGCGCTGGCCGCCGGGGCGTCACAGGCCGGGTCGTGGGTGGCGGCCGTGGGGCTGGGGGCGCTCGGGCTGGTCGCGGCGACCGAGCTGGGCGTGGCGCTCGACCGACTGGTGCTGGTGGCCGACCCCGGCCGGCAGCGGGACGGCTGGGCGTCGGTGGTCGCCGCCCTGGTCGACGGGTTCGACGTCGTGCTCGTCGCCGGCCAACCGGAGGGCCGGGGCCGGGATCAGGGCCAGCGCCGGGGGCGGGGGACCGGGCTCCGACCGGCCGACGCCCGCCGCCTGGTCGCCCGGGCCCGGGAGCGGGGCGCGGTGCTGATGGCCGTGGGCGGCGACCTGCCCGGCGAGCGCAGCCCGGTCCGGCTCACGGTCGTTACCGCGGCCTGGACCGGTCTCGGCGAGGGCTGGGGTCACCTGGCGGGGCGGCGGATGACCGTGGAGACCGGGGGACGGGGCGAGGCGGCCCGGCCCCGGCGGGCCGAGCTGTGGCTGCCCGACGCCGACGGGGCGGTGGGGGCGGTCGAGCCGGTCACCGACCCGATCCCGCTGCACCCCCGGGCGCCCGGGGCGGCGCGGGGGCGGAGGCGGCGGCCCCGGGGCGCGACCGGACCGGCTGAACCTTCCGGACCATCCGGACCGACTGGACCCGGCGTGGTCGGGCTGCCCGGTGCGCCGGTGGCGGGTGGGTGATGGGGTCGTTCCGCGGTTCCCGAGGCGATAGGGGTCGGGGGCCGACCGCTATCGCCTCGGGAACGGGGACGGGTGGCGAGTCCGGCCGATGCGCGACCGGACCCGCCGCCGGTCCCTCCGGGAGGGTGACGTGGGTCCCTCCGGGAGGGTGACGTGGAGGTGACCCGCACCCTGGTGGTGTGGTGCGCCGACTGGCCGGTGGTGGCGGCCGGCCTCCCGCTCGACGAGCCGGTGATCGTGCTGCGGGCCAACCGGGTGGTGGCCTGCTCGCCGGCGGCCCGACTGGAGGGGGTCGAGCTCCACCAGCGGCGGCGGGACGCCCAGTCGCGCTGCCCCGAGGTGGTGATCGTCGATCACGACCCGGCGGCCGAGGCCCGGGCGTTCGAGCCGGTGGCGGCCGCACTCGAGGCACTCACCCCCCGCATCGAGATCGGGTACCCGGGGCTGTGCGCCTTCCCGACCCGGGGGCCGTCCCGCTATCACGGCGGCGATGCCGCCCTGGCGACCCGGGCCCTGGGGCTCGTGGCGGCCGTCCTGGCCGGGCGGGGGCCTGCCCGGGTCGGGATCGCGGACGGTCCGTTCGCCGCCGAGCTCGCCGCCCGGCGCCGCCCCCGGGGGCGGCAGCCTGCGCCGCCGTCGCTCCCGGATCAGACCACCCAGCCGCCCACGCCGCCGCCCCCGCCGTCGACCGGACCGACCCGGGGCCCCACCGCCCCGCGGCGACCCGGCACCGCCCCCGTGGTGATCGAGCCCGGGGGCAGCCCGGCCTTCCTCGCCCCGATCCCCGTGACCGTGCTGGCCGACCCGGGCGGCCCGGTGGGGGTCGAGCTCGTCGACGTGCTCGAACGGCTGGGGATCCGCACGCTGGGCGCCCTGGCGGCGCTGCCGGTGGCGGAGGTGGTGGGCCGGTTCGGGGCCGAGGGCCTGCTCGCCCACCGGCTGGCCCGGGGGCTCGACGGGCGGGCGCCCCGCACCGCCCCGCCGCCGCCCGAGTGGACCGTGGTGGCCGAGCTCGACCCGCCGGCCGCCCGGGTCGAGGCCGTGGCGTTCGTGGCCCGGGGCCTGGCCGACGACCTGCAGGCCCGGCTGGGCGGGGCGGGCAGCGCCTGCACCCGGCTGGTCATCGGGGCCGAGACCGAGCACGGCGAGGTGCAGGAGCGGGTCTGGCGGACCGAGGGTGGCTTCACCGCCCGGGGCATCGCCGACCGGGTCCGCTGGCAGCTCGACGGCTGGCTCCACGCGGCCCACCGGCCCTCGGGCGGGCTCACCCGGCTGTGGCTCGCGCCCGACGAGGTCGTGCCGGCGGGGGGCCGCCAGCTGGCCTTCGGGAGCGGGGTGCCCGGGGCGGTCGACGCCGTCGAGGCCGGCGACCGGGCATCCCGGGCGCTGGCCCGGGTGCAGGGCCTGCTGGGGGTGGAGGCGGTCCGGGTGCCGGAGTGGCGGGGCGGTCGGGGGCCGGGGGAGCGGGTGGGGCTCGTGCCGGTGGCGGCCGACGACGTGTCCGAGCCCCGCCCGGCGGCCCGGCCGGACTGGGTGTCCGAGCCCTGGCCGGGGCGGGTGCCGGCCCCGGCGCCGGCTGCGGTCCACGAGCCGCCGCTGGCGGCCGAGGTGGCCGACGACGCCGGCCGGCCGGTGCGGGTGAGCGCCCGGGGGGAGATGAGCGCCCCGCCGGCGGTGGTGACGGTGGGGGAGGGTCGGGGACGCCGGGTGGTGCCGGTGGACGGGTGGGCGGGGCCGTGGCCGTACGACGAGCGCTGGTGGGACCCGGCGGGCCGGCGTCGCCGGGCGCGGCTCCAGGTGGCGGCGGGGGGTGTGGCCTACCTGCTGGTGGTCGAGTCGGGCCGGTGGGCGGTGGAGGCCACCTATGACTGAGGGGGCCGACGACCGATGGCCCGACCGCGGCTCGAGTCAGGCGGGATGGCCGGCGTCGTCGGTGACGCTCGCCTGGGTGGAGAACCGGGAGACGAACACGGCCAGCGTGGCGTCGAGCCCGGGCTCGGGTCCGGCGACGGCGACGGCGCCGTCCTGCCAGGTGCCGTTCTCGTCCCACCATTGGCTCCCGGCGGGGTCGCCCTGGTTCTGGTGGATGTTGTGCATCCCCAGACCCTGGGTGAACGGCTCCCCGAACACGAGGATCCGCCGCCCGTCGACGAGCAGGGGCTCGAGGGCAGCGGCCGCGTCGAGGTTCGACCCGGCCTGCCACCGGGCCGACCCGGTGACGATCTCGACGATCCGCCGCAGCCAGGGGGCCGGCTCCCGGGCGAGGACGCAGCCGGGGGCCACCCGCAGCACCGGGTGGCGGACGAGGTCGATCGCCCCGGAGGTGGGCGTGGAGGCGATGTCGTGGTAGCCGGGCCCGAGGTCGTCGACCGGGCCGAGCACGTCGTGGTCGACGTGGAGGACCTTCCACAGGACGCCGACGTCGGACTGCTTCGAGTCGACGTCGACGGCGCAGCGGTGGCGGCCTGCCGGGGCGTCGACCGACAGGTTGACGTGGAACCACCGGCCCTGCTCGTCGGGATCGTCACGGTGGTGGCCGTGCAGGGTGCCGACCAGCACGCCGTAGCGGTCGAGCGGCATGGGCGGAGTGAACCACCCCCGCCTCCGGGCCGAAAGGCGCCGGGGTCAGCGCAGCCGGACGACCCGGAGGACGTCGGCCGCCCGATCGGCGTCGCCCGGATAGCCGCCGATGACGACCACCACGTCGCCGGCGCCAGCGATGCCGGCGGCCATGGCCTCCTCGGTGGCGAACCACACCATCTCGTCGGTCGTCGCCCACGGCCGGGTGAGCACGGCGGTGACGCCCCAGGTGAGCGACAGGCCCCGGACCGTCCGCTCGGACGGGGTGACGGCCAGGACCGGCACGGTGGGCCGGAAGCGGGCGACGGCCCGGGCGGTGTCGCCGGTGCGGGTGCAGCAGACGATGGCGGCGGCGCCGACGTTGCTGGCGGCCCGCCACGCGCCCTCGCTGGTGGCGTCGGTGACCATGGTCGTGGTCGGCAGCGGGCGCGACCGCCGGAGCTTGCCGAGCTTGCCGCCCCACTGCGGGTAGTCGGCCTCCCGCTCGGCCCGGGCGACCACGGCGGCCATCACGTAGACGGCCTCGGCGGGCTCGGCGCCGATGGCGGTCTCGGCCGACAGCATGACGGCGTCGGTCCCGTCGAAGACGGCGTTGGCGACGTCCGACACCTCGGCCCGGGTGGGGTAGGCGGCGGTGATCATCGACTCGAGCATCTGCGTGGCGGTGATGACCGGCCGGCCGGCGGCGATGGCCGACCGGACGAGCCGCTTCTGCACGTGGGGCACGTCCTCGATGGGCAGCCGGATGCCCAGGTCGCCGCGGGCGACCATGACCGCGTCGGCCACGGCCATGATCTCGTCGGCCTCGGCGACGGCGGAGGCGGTCTCCACCTTGGCGACGATCTGGGGCCGGTCGGGGCCGAGCGCGTCGATGAGCCGCTGGACGTCGGCCGCCCGCTGCACGAACGAGATGGCGACGGCGTCGGCGCCCGCGGCACGGGCCGAGGCGGCGAGGACGAGGTCGCGCTCGGTGGGCCCGGAGAGCCCGGCGGCGCCGTCGGGCAGGTGGATGCCGGGCCGCCCCTGGGCCCGCCCGCCGCGGCGGACGGTGGCGGCGACGATGGCCGCGGCGTCGTCGACGGGGTGAGTGGCGAAGTCGTCGCCGACCTCGAGGACGATGGCGCCGTCGCCCAGCACGACGCGGGCGCCGGAGTCGAGCCGCAGCTCCGGGAGGTCGAGGCCGAGGACGCGGGCGTCGCTGGCCGGGGCGCCGCAGCGCAGCTCGACCCGGTCGCCGGCCACCAGGTCGACGCCCTCGGCGGGGAAGGGGGCGGTGCGGAGCTTGGGCCCGGGCAGGTCGACGAGGACGCCGATGATGCGGCCCTCCTCGGCGCTGACCCGCCGGACCCGGTCGATGAGGGCGAGCTGCACGGCCGGCTCGCCGTGGGAGAGGTTGACGCGGATGACGTCGGCGCCCGCCGCAATGACCTTGCGCAGGACCGGCTCGTCCCACGACGCCGGCCCGATGGACGCCACGATCTTGGTTCGCCGCACTGCCCTGTCCTTTCCCGCGTCTGTCGGTGCCCGGTCCCTGCCGCAGCCCGTTCCGCCGCCGTTCCCCGGCCTACCTACGACCGCGGGAACGGTACCGGCGTCACATCGCGTCCGACAGCGTGTATCGGATCCGTGACATTCCTCCATCGGGTTTGGCGGGCACGAACATGTGTTCGTAGAGTGTGTCCATGGGGTTCAACAACCCGGACGTCCCGTGGCGCGAGATCGAGCGCACCCTCTCTGACCGCCGGCCGGGCGACGACCCCCGCACCTGGTGGTCCCGGGGCCCGGCGACGCCCGACACCGGCGAGCCCCGGCGCGGCGGGCGCGGCGGGCGCGCCCGGGGCCGCACGCCCGACCGCCGGCCCGTGGGCCGCGACCACCGCCCGTCCCCGGTCCCGGACGGCGCCAACGGCGGCGACAGCCCGGCCTGGTCGTCGCGCCGGGCCGACTACGAGCCGCCCGCCCGGCTCGAGCGCCGCACCGGCGCCACCCCCTACGCCGAGCTCCACTGCCACTCCAACTTCAGCTTCCTCGACGGGGCCAGCCACCCGGAGGAGCTGGTCGAGGAGGCGGCCCGGCAGGGGCTCGAGGCCCTGGCCCTCACCGACCACGACGGGCTGTACGGGGTGGTCCGGTTCGCCGAGGCGGCCCGGGCGGTGGGCGTGCCGACGGTGTTCGGGGCCGAGCTGTCGCTCGACCTGCCCGGGCCCCAGAACGGCGAGGCCGACCCGGTCGGCGACCACCTGGTGGTGCTGGCCCGTGACCCCGAGGGCTACGCCCGGCTGGCGGCGACGCTCAGCGCCGCCCACCTGGCGGGGACCGAGAAGGGACGGCCCGACTACTCGGTCGTCGACTGGTCGGCCGCCCACGGCGGTCACTGGCTGGTGCTCACCGGCTGCCGCAAGGGCGCCGTCCCGCGGGCGGTGCTGGAGGAGGGGCCGGCCGTCGCGGCCCGCCGGCTCGGGGAGCTGGTCGACCGATTCGGGCCCGGCAACGTGGCGGTCGAGCTGTGCGACCAGGGCGATCCGCTCGACTCGGCCCGCAACGACGCCCTGGTCGCCCTGGCCGTGCAGGCGGGGGTCGACGTGGTGGCCACCAACAACGTCCACTACGCGACGCCCGACCGGCGCCGGCTGGCCACCGCGCTGGCCGCGGTGCGGGCCCGCCGCAGCCTCGACGAGCTGGCCGGCTGGCTCCCGGCGGCGGCCGGCGCCCACCTGCGGTCGGGCGACGAGCAGGCCCGGCGGTTCGCCCGCTGGCCGGGGGCCGTGGCCCGGGCGGCCGAGCTGGGCCGGGAGTGCGCGTTCGACCTGGCGCTGGTGGCTCCCCAGCTCCCGCCGTTCCCCTGTCCCGACGGGCTGGACGAGATGGGCTACCTGCGACGGCTGGCCGAGGAGGGGGCGACCCGCCGTTACGGGCCGCGGGGCGGGGTCACGCCGGCCGGCGACGGCGCCGCCAACCGGAAGGCGTGGGAGCAGGTCGACCACGAGCTGGCGGTCATCGAGGCGCTGGGCTTCCCCGGCTACTTCCTGGTGGTGTGGGACATGGTTCGCTTCTGCCGCGAGGCCGACATCTTCTGCCAGGGGCGGGGCAGCGCCGCCAACTCGGCGGTCTGCTACGCGCTCGGCATCACCAACGCCGACGCCGTGTCGCTGGGCCTGCTGTTCGAGCGATTCCTGTCACCCGAGCGCGACGGGCCGCCCGACATCGACATCGACATCGAGAGCGGGCGCCGGGAGGAGGCCATCCAGTACGTCTACCGGCGCCACGGCCGCCAGCACGCGGCCCAGGTGGCCAACGTCATCAGCTACCGGGCCCGCTCGGCGGTGCGCGACATGGCCAAGGCGCTCGGCTACTCGCAGGGTCAGCAGGACGCCTGGTCCAAGCAGATGGACATGTGGTCGTCGGTGGCCTCGACGTCGGCCGAGCGGGACGGCCACGACATCCCCGCGGCGGTGCTCGACCTGGCCCGCGAGGTCGAGCGGGCGCCCCGCCACCTCGGCATCCACTCCGGGGGCATGGTGATCTGCGACCGGCCCGTCGTCGAGGTGTGCCCGGTGGAGTGGGCCCGGTTCCGGGGCCGGGAGTCGCTCCGCGACGGCATCGACGGCACCGATGGCACCGGCGACGGCGTGGCCGGCGGCGGCGACGGGATCGTGCCGCTGCGGACGGTGCTGCAGTGGGACAAGGACGACTGCGCGGCGGTGGGCCTGGTCAAGTTCGACCTGCTGGGGCTGGGCATGCTGGAGGCCCTGCACGGCACCGTCGACCTGGTGCGGGAGGCGCACGGCGTCGAGGTCGACCTGGCCACCATCCCCCAGGACGACGAGGTCTACGACATGCTGTGCCGAGCCGACTCGGTCGGCGTGTTCCAGGTCGAGTCGCGGGCCCAGATGGCCACGCTGCCCCGGCTGCGGCCCCGGGAGTTCTACGACCTGGTGGTGGAGGTGGCGCTCATCCGCCCCGGGCCCATCCAGGGCGGGTCGGTCCACCCCTACATCCGGCGCCGCAAGAAGCTGGAGGACCCCACCTACCTGCACCCGAAGCTGAAGCCGGCGCTGGAGAAGACGCTGGGCGTGCCCCTGTTCCAGGAGCAGCTCATGCAGATGGCCATCGACGTGGCGGGCTTCACCCCGGCGGAGGCCGACCAGCTCCGCCAGGCCATGGGGTCGAAGCGCAGCCACGAGCGGATGGAGGCGCTGCGCCGGCGGCTGTACGACGGCATGGCCGCCAACGGCGTGGTGGGCGAGGTGGCCGACCGCATCTGGGAGAAGCTGGCCGCCTTCGCCAGCTACGGCTTCCCCGAGAGCCACTCGGTGAGCTTCGCCTACCTGGTGTACGCCTCGTCGTGGCTCAAGCGCTACTACCCGGCCGCGTTCTGCGCCGCGCTGCTCAACGCCCAGCCCATGGGGTTCTACTCGCCCCACTCGCTGACCCAGGACGCCCGCCGCCACGGGGTCGAGGTCCGCACCCCCGACCTGACGGTGTCGGGGGTGGGCGCCACCCTGGAGGTCGGCGAGGCCGGTGCCGGCCCGGTGGCGGGGAAGGGCGCTCCGCCCGACACCTGGGGGCGGGGCGGGCCGGCCGTCCGCCTGGGCCTGGGGACGGTGCGGGGCATCGGCGACGACCTGGCCCGCCGGATCGTCGCCGAACGGGACGCGCGGGGCCCCTACACCCGCCCGGAGGACCTGGTCCGCCGGGTGCCCGGCCTCACCACCCCCCAGCTCGAGGCGCTGGCCACGGCGGGGGCGCTGGGCGGCTTCGGGCTCGACCGGCGCCGGGCGCTGTGGGTGGCCGGGGCGGTGGCCCGGACGGGGCCCGACCGTCTGGCCGGCATCGTGACGGGGGTCGACGCCCCGACGCTGCCCGGCCTCGAGCCGCTGGAGGTGGCCCGGGCCGACCTGTGGGCCACCGGCGTGAGCCCCGAGGGCCACCCGACCCGGTTCGTGCGCAACCTGCTCGACGGCATGGGGGTGGTGAGGTCTGACGGGCTGGTGGAGCGGCCGCACGGGTCGCGGGTCACGGTGGCGGGGGTGGTCACCCACCGCCAGCGGCCGGCGACGGCCGGTGGGACGACCTTCGTCAACCTCGAGGACGAGGCCGGGCTGCTCAACATCGTGGTGTCCAAGGGCTGCTGGGCCCACCACCGGCGGGTGGTGCGGACGGCGCCGGCGCTGCTGGTGAGGGGTCGGCTGGAGCGGGTCGACGGGGTGACCAACGTGATCGCCGAGCGCATCCGGGCGCTGCCGATCAAGGCGGAGGTCCGCAGCCGTGACTTCCGATGACCTCGGATCCGTCCGGACCGGCCAGACTGGCGGCCGTGGACGATGTCCTGCGGCTGGCCGCGATCGGGCTGGTGGTGCTGGTCGCCTCGTGGGGCGTGCTGGTGGTGCTGGCCACCCGGCTGCCACCGGGGGTGCTGAAGGAGCTGGCCGGGTTCCTGCCCAACTGCGTCCGCGCCACTCGGGTGCTGGCCCGCGATCCGCGGGTGCCGCGGCGGGCGAAGGTGGCGGTGGTGTTCGCCGGGCTCTGGTGTCTGTCGCCGATCGACCTGGTCCCGGAGTTCCTGCCGGTGATCGGTCCGCTCGACGACGTGGTGGTCGTCGCCCTGGCGCTCCGCTACGCGGCGCGGCGGGTGCCCCGGGAGGCGCTCGACGAGGCTTGGCCGGGCGACCCGGGGGTGCTCGACCGGCTGCTCGGCGCCCGCTGAGGCGCGGCGGCCGGCTCGACCGGCTCGACCGGGACCGGTCAGTCGAACGGGTCGGACGCCACCTCGGGCCGGCCGGCGTTGGCCACGAGCACGAACCGGTGGCGGCGGCCGGCCCGGAAGCCGGGACTCCACCACCGCACCGCGTAGCGGTGGCGCTCGCCGCCGCCGTGATCGCCGCCGCCGTGTTCGCCGCCGCCGTGTTCGCCGCTGCCCTCCTGGCGGTGGCGACGGGACTGCCCGAGGTGGACGACCTCGATGTCGCAGCCGCCGTCGTCGACCGGCCGGCCGTGGGCGACCGCCGGCAGCCACCGCCCGTCGGAGCCGTCCTGCATCTCGACCCGCACGAGCGGCTCGTGCCAGGCGAGGCGGCCGGGCGCAGCGTCCCACCAGTCGAGCCGCCACACCGCGTCGGTCGTGGCGGTGGCGTCGGTGAACCCGGCGAGGCCGGCGACGGCCCGGGCGGCGTCGCGGCCGTCAGGCCCCTCGGGGCGGGCCAGGTAGCGCCGGTGGGCCAGGTCGAACCGGCGGTCGGCGGCCAGGTCCGACACGAGCCTGTCCCGGACGATGTCGCCGGCCAGCCGGGCGGCGTGGGCAGCGACGAAGGCCTCGGTGCCGGGGCCGTAGAGGGTGTGCCCGCCCTCGTAGCGCTGCTCGCCGTACTCCTCGGCGGTGGTGCAGTAGCCGGCGTACTCGTTGGCCACCGACGTCACCACCACCCGGTCCACGCCGTTGGCCCCGGGTGGCGGCACCGACTGCCGCCTCGATGCGCCGGCCGGTCTCGACGGTCAGCTCGAACGGCAGCCCGACCAGCGCGACCGGCCCGACCCGGACGACCTGCACAGGGACGACCCCCGGGAACGCCCGCAGCGGCAGGACCAGCCGTTGGAACGGCCCGCCCAGCACGTGCTTGGCCCCCTGCGGGCCGCGGGCCCGGCGGCGCGGCGACCCGGGCCGGAACGGCGGGATGCGGTGGATCACCGGTGTCTCGTTCTCGTAGGCGCCGGCCACCAGCGCGGCGCCGACCGCCGGGCGGCGGGGCAGCGTCACGCCGCCCGCGGTCCGCTCCCGATCGAGATCGACGTCTCGCCAGCCGCAGGCCAGCTCGACCCGGTCGGCCAGCCGGCCGTCGAGCTCGCCGTAGAGGTCCGCGGCCCGGGCGCCGATGCCCCGGCCGACCCGCTCGGCCTCCAGGTGGCCGGCCCGCCCGGGGTGGAGCGCGGGCGCGACGTCGGCGTGGGGCCCCTCGACGGCGCCGACCACCGGCCGGCCGCCGTGGCTGCGCTCCACCCGGGCTGCCAGCTCGCCGGTGACGTAGGCCCAGAGGTCGGCGTTGTAGACCTCCGACCGGACGGGGACCCCGGTGCCGTGGACGGCAAAGGTCACCAGCGCGGCCAGTGGTGTGGTGCCGCCGTCGGCGGCCTCGGCGTCGACCCGCAGCAGGTGGAGCCGGGGGTCGACGGCGAGGTAGGCGCGCTGGCGCCCGGCCCGACGGTCGGTCAGCCCGGCGTTGCGGACGTAGGAGTCGAGCGACCGGTTGCGGGTCAGGCCCCACACCTCGGTCGTGCCGGCCGCGAGGCGGGCCGGGCCGCGGGTCGCCACCGCCGCGTGCACCGCAGCGGCCATGCGGGAGGCGAGGAACTGGGTCCAGGCGGCGTCGAACCCGGGGCGGTTGGAGGCGAATCGGTTGTAGAAGTCGGTGCCCAGGAACTGGCCGGGCCCGCCGTGGGTGTGAGTGGCGCCGACGTACAGCCCGGCGGCGGGCACGTCGGTCGTGTCGGCGATCGCCCGGGCGACGAGCCGGTGCACGACCGCCGATCCGCCGAGCAGGTCGGTCTGCACCAGCGCCACCGAGCCCGTGCCCGACCGCAGGTGCAGCACGCGGGCCCGCAGCCGGGTCCGGAACCCGGTGCCGGTGTGCGCGTTGCGGGAGTAGCCGGCCTTGGGCAGTCCAGGCGGCGGGGTGATGTCGACCTCGGCGGCCCCGGCCAGCAGCCGGTTGCCGATCGGCGGCGGTACCGGGGCGGTGGGCAGAGGCAGGTCGAGGCGCGCCCGGCCCCCGTCTGCCCCGGCCAGGGGCAGGAGCGGGCTGTCGGCGTCGATGTCCCAGCGTGTCGTCATGGCCCGTCCTCGGTGATCCGGCCGGCTCGGGTCGCCGGGCGCGGTCCCGCGGGAATACCGTGGATGACCGTGCCGGACAAGCGCCAAGACTCCAAACAGCGTCGGCAGGCCCGCAACCGTGCCTCCCGCGAAGCCCTCGCCGCCCGCCGTGAGAACGTCGCCGCAGGCGGCTCCTCCGGCGCGTCGTCCGGGGGCGGATCCACGGCCGGCGCCCCCCGCAGCGGCGGCCTCCTGGGCGGACTGCTGGGCGGCGGTGGCGGCGGCCGGCAGCCCCGGGCGGCGGCGCCGCAGCCGGTGGCCGCGCCGCCCGGCACCGGGTTCCTGTGGCTGAAGGGTCGCCGGCCGGGCGACATCGCCGTGCTGGTGGCCATGGCGTTCGCGATCCTGTCGACGATCGTGGTGCTGCTCCTGCCGGTACCGGTCGACGACCGGGGCGACCCCATCCCGCGGTCGGGCGGCGGGCTGTACGAGGCGGGCCGGGAGGCGATCATCGGGCACCCGCTGCCGGATGAGAGCCGGTCGATCCTGGCGGCCCAGGGGCCGGGGATCCTGATCGTGCTGCTGTTGCCGGTGGCGATATGCGGGTTCGCCGTGTGGGCCAACCGGCGGCCCGACCGCAGCCGCATGCTGACGTTCGCCATGCTGGGCATGGCCGGCGCCGTGCTGCTGGGTGTGGGCCAGTTCTTCCTGCCGTCGCTGATCGCGCTGGGCGTCGCTGGCTTCCGGGCCCGGCGGGCCGACATGCCGGCGATGCCGGGCCGGCCGGCCCGGGCCGGGCGGGGCGGGGCGATCGACGCCGACTCCCGGGAGGTCGACGCGGACGCCTCGGCCGACGAGCCCGAGGACGCCGACCTCACCGACGTCGCAGAAGAGCCCGACGAGCCCGACGACGACGTGCTGGCCGAGCTTGAGGCCGAGATCGACGCCGAGCGGGCCGAGTCCAACGGCGGCGAGCAGGGCCGGAGCGGCCGGGACAAGCGCGGCCGGTGACCGGCGCCGCGCCGCGGCGGCCGGCGGCGGTGCGAGTCCGGGTGCTGGTGTCGGGTCGGGTCCAGGGGGTCTGGTACCGCGAGACCTGCCGGCGGGAGGCCGAGCGGCTCGGCGTCGCGGGCTGGGTCCGCAACCGGCCGGACGGTCGGGTCGAGATCGAGGCCGAGGGGCCGCGACCGGCGGTCGACGCCCTGGTCGGCTGGGCCCGCCGCGGCCCGCCGCGGGCGGTGGTCGACACGCTGGTGGTCGAGGACCTCGAGGTCGGGGGCGCCGCCGCGGTCCGGGGCGGGGGCGGTTCGGGGTTCCGCGTGGTCGGCTGAGGATGGTCAGGCGGCGACGGCGCTGCCGCTGAGGGCCGCCGACATCCGGACCGAGGCCGTCTCGATCACCTGGGCGGCCTGCTCCCCGGGGAGGCCCGGCGTGAGCCCGGAGGGCTGGGCCAGCGCGTAGACCACGAACTGGTAGTTGTGGGTGCCCGACGGCGGGCACGGCCCCGACCAGCCGGGGCGTCCGAAGTCGTTGACGGCCTGGACCGCCTCGGGCGGCACCGTGCCCCGGGCGAGCCCAGTGGTCGTGGGCGGGAGACCGGACACGACCCAGTGGACGAACCCGCTGGCGTCGAGGTCGCGCACCACGACCGCGATCTCGGCGGTGTCGGCCGGCACGCCGGTCCAAAGCAGTGGCGGCGACACGTCGTCGCCCCGGCACGTGTGCTCGACCGGGATGGCGCCGCCGTCCTCGAACGCCGAGCTGGACAGCCGCAGCTGGGCCAGCGAGGTCGTCGGCCCGTCGCCGCCGTCCGCCCCACCGTCGCCGACCACCGCAGCGTCGCCGCTGGGCGCGGCCGCGGTCGTGTCGGTGGTCGTGGTCTGGTCGGGCCGGGGAGCGCGCAGCTCGCGCCCGTCGTCGCCGCACCCGGCCAGCAGCACCGGCGCGGCGGCGAGAACCAGCACGAGCGCCGTGCCCACCAGCCGGGACCGGCGGCGCCCTGCCGGCTGCGACGGCGGCTCGTCACTCGGCATGCGCCGCAGTGTTGCACGCCCGCCGCCACCCCCCGCGGCGCGCCGCCTGGTCGCGGCTGGCGCGGGCCGGTGTTGCAGACTGTCCGCACCTCCGGTGCCCCGAGCCGCTAGACGACCGCCTACCAGAGGTTCCCACCAGGCCATTGATGCGACTAGCCCTTCCTTCCGCGGCGCGACTGCGCGCCTTGCTGACGGCGGACGCCACGGGCGTCCGGCAGAGTCTCGTCGCGCTCGTGCTCAACTCGACGACCAGCCTGGCGGCGGGCGCGTTCCTCGGCGCCATCACCGGCACCCTCGACCGCTACCCGGGTTTGCTGGTGCTGGTGCCGGCCGCGATCGGCCTGCGGGGGAACATCTTCGGGTCGGTCGGCAACCGGATCTCGACCTCGATCCACGCCGGCACCTTCCGCTGGTCGCTGCGGCGGGAAGCCGTCCTCGGGCAGAACGTGCTCGCCTCGATGCTGCTGACGATGGGCATCTCGCTGGCCCTGGCGGTGATCGCCAAGGCGATCGCGGTGGGCCTGGGGGTGGAGGGCTCGATCGACCTCCTGTCGCTGGCCATCGTGTCGATCGTCGGCGGCCTGCTCGGGTCGATCGTGGTGCTGGCGGCGTCGCTGGGCCTGACCGCCGGGGCGGTCCGCTACGGCTGGGATCTCGACAACGTCACCGCCCCGCTGGTGTCGACGCTCGGCGACGTGCTCACCCTGCCGGCCCTGTACCTGGCGACGTTCCTGCTCGGCATCGGCCTGGTGACCCCGGCGGTCGGCGTCGCGCTGGTGGTGGCGGCCGTGGCGTTCCTGGTGGCCGGGTGGCGCTCCTCGACCGAGGGCCTGCGCCGGATCGTGCACGAGTCGGTGCCCGTGCTGCTGGTGGCGGGGTGCATCAGCGCCGGTGCGGGCATCACCCTGGAGAAGTCGTTCGCCCGGTTCGACAACCTGCCGGCCCTGCTGGTGCTCGTCCCGACGCACCTGTCGAGCTCGGGGGCGCTGGGCGGGATCCTGTCCGGGCGGCTGGCGTCGAAGCTCTTCCTCGGCCTGGTCTCGCCCGACCGCCGCCCCAACCGCGAGGCCCGGCGCGACATCGGCTTCGTGCTCCTGCTGGCCGTGCCGATCTACGCGTTCAACGGGCTGGCCGCCGACGCCGTGGCCCGGCTGCTCGGTGTGGCCAGCCCGGGCCTGGTGCAGATGCTGGCCGTGTCACTGCTCGCGGGCGTGCTGGCGATCGTGTTCGTGATCGGCGTCGCCTACTACGGGACGATCGCGGCCTACCGGACGGGCGTCGACCCCGACACCTACGGCATCCCGATCGTGAGTTCGTCGGTCGACTTCGTCGGGGCGTTCACGCTGATCATCGCCATCGCCCTCCTGGGGCTCACCTGACCCCCCGGACCGTCACCCCCGGTGGGTCATGGGCGCCCCATCGCGCGCCTATCGTTGTCGGCGATCCCGCTGATGGACGACAGACCCCGCAACCTCCGGGCCATGCTGGCCGAGGTCAAGGACCTCTCCGAGCTGATGGTCGACCTCGCGTACGCCGCTCTCTACTTCGGCGACCCGGACATGGCGGAGGAGGTCGACGCGCTCGAGGAGCGCATGGACCAGCTGGTCCACGACATGCGGTCGGTGTGCGTCATGGCCGCCCGCCACCCCCGGGAGGCCGACGCGATGGCGTCGGTGCTCCAGGTGATCTCCGCCATCGAGCGGATCGCCAACGCCGCGGTCGACATCGCCCGCATCGTTACCCACCGCCTGGGCATCCCCCGGGAGCTGGTGGCCGACCTGTCCCAGGCCGAGGAGGTATCGCACCGGGTCCGGGTGCGGGAGGGCTCCCACCTGGCCCGCCGGCCGCTCGCCGACCTGGAGCTGCCGGTGCAGACCGGCATGCGGATCGTGGCCATCCGCCGCGACCGGGAGTGGATCACCGACGTCGAGGGCGAGGAGATCCTCATGCCCGGCGACGTCCTGTTCCTCCGGGGCTCGCCCGCCGGCATCCCCCGGCTCCGGGAGCTGGCCGCCGCCCCGGAGTGGGAGCCACCCAGCCCGCCCGAGGACGGCACGCTCACCGACCTCGACCGGGCGGTCGACGTGCTGGTCGAGATGAAGAACGTCTCGGAGACCGCGGTCGGGCTGGCCTATTCGGCGCTGGTGCTCCGCGACCTGGGTCTGGCCGCCGAGGTCCGGCACCTCGAGGACCGGCTCGACGAGATGAAGGACCGGCTCGAGCTGTGGGTGCTACGGGCCGCCGCCGACGACATCGACCCGTCGCCGCTGCGGGGCCTGCTCCACGTCTCCCAGGCGGCCGAGGACCTCGGCGACTCGGCCCAGCAGATGGTGTGGCTGATCGAGCGCCACGAGGAGGTGCACCCCATCCTCAAGATCGCGCTGGGCGAGAGCGACGAGGTGGTGGTGCGGGTCCCGGTGGCCTCCGGCTCCCCGGCCGACGGCGCCACCCTGCAGGAGCTGCAGCTGGACGTCGACCCCGGCTTCCACGTGCTGGCCATCCGGCGGGGCGGACGGTACGTCTACCGGCCCCGGGGCCACGTCGTCCTGCAGGCCGGGGACGAGCTGATCGCGAGCGGCCCCGACGAGGGCCACCCGATCCTGGCCCAGCGCCTCGGATGGCGCCTGGTGGAGGACGAGGACACGGGCCAGGACCGGCTGGAACCCCTCGAGTCGGCCGCCACCCGCTGACGGCCTCGACCCCGCCGGGCCGGCGGCACCGACGAAAGTGCTCACCCGAAGCCGCTCGAACCCCAGCCTCTCACGGCGACCGGGCGGCACCCATCAGTCGGCGGAGCCGCGCTCGCAGCCCACGATCGGGCAGCGAGGGAACGTGCCTGGCGATGGTCGTGAGCCCGGCTCGCCGCTGGTGAGATGCCGAGGGTCTCGCGGTCGGTCGCCGTACCGACGACCCGAGCCCTATTCCTGGTGCAGGTTGAGGAGGTTTCCGCAGCCGTCTTCGAAGACGGCGTCGGTGCCGCCGTAATCCATCTGCTTCGGCTCCGACAGGAACACGGCACCCTTCGCCCTCAGCTCCTCGTACGTGCGGCGGCAGTCGTCGGTGCGGAAGGAGATCGCCGGCGCACCCGCTGCCCGCCGATAGGCCTGCAGGCTGGCGGCGGCGTCGTTCATCGGCGCCAGCAACAGCTCGGTTCCCTGCGGGTCCTCGGGGGATACCACCGTGAGCCAGCGAGCGGTGTCGCTGTAAGGGGCGTCGGTCTTGACCTGCAAGCCCAGCACCTCGATGTACAACTTACGGGCCACGTCCTGGTCGTCGACGAAGATCTCGGTGAGGCCGATTCGCACGTTGCTCTCGTTTCTCTCTTGTTTGCCGTGGGTTGGTGGCCGCCTCGGCCGGCGAGCCGGTCGGACAGCCCCAGGCGCGCCCGATTAGACCGAGGACAGCTCGGGTTGGCGAGAGAACACGCTCGCCGTGATGCCGGCAAGCACCGTGAGCACCGTCGCGGCCACCGGCGCGACGATCGCGCCGATCGGAATGCGCGTCGGATCGGACCCCGTTTCGACGACCGGCAGGCTTCCGCTCAGGATTACCGCGACCATCCAGACGGTGAGTGTCACCACGGTGAGACCGATCCAGATCGGCCGTCGCGTGGCGTTGCCGCGCAGCTTGTCCATCGCCCAGACGAACGCGCCGGTGGACACCAGCCCCCACAGCCAGGTGCTCAACGCGGCCACCGGAACGTGGTCCTGTTCGCTGCCTGTCACCATGTCCGGGGCGACGATGCTGATCACCGTCACGGCAACCCAGATCCCGGCGATCCCCGCCGCGGTCCACGCCATCCACGAGCCATCGGCCAGCGCCGACCGCCGATCGGAGGCTGAAGGTGATGATGCTGCATCCATGTCAGATCGACCTCGCATGGCGCTAAACGACCGTTCGTGCATCGACAGCAGGCGTCTCGTGCAAGCCGAAGCGACGATAAACGTGGCGCAGCGGCGCCGGAGCCCACCAGTTGCGTCGGCCCATGAGCGTCATCGTCGCCGGGACGAGCAGGGTGCGCACGATGGTGGCGTCGACGATGACGGCCACGGCCATCCCGACCCCGAGCTGCTTGATGAGCACGAGCTCGCCCGCGGCGAACCCGGCGAACACGATGACGAGGAGGGCGGCGGCCGACGTGATGATGCGTCCGCTGCGGTCGAGACCGGCCGCCACGGCGAGGTCGTTGTCGCCGGTCTCGTCCCATGCCTCCTTGATGCGGGCGAGCAGGAACACCTCGTAGTCCATCGACAGTCCGAAGGCGAACAGGAACACGATCAGCGGAATCGTGGCGTCGAGCGCCCCGACGGAGTCGAAGCCGAGCAGGCTGGACAGGTGGCCGTCTTGGAACACCCAGACGAGCACACCGAAGGTGGCGCCGAGTGAGAGGACGTTCATGACGACGGCCTTGATGGCGACGACGACAGAGCCGGTCATCAAGAACAGCAGCAGCATCGTGGCCAGTACGACGATCGCCAGGGCCCACGGCAGTCGATCGGAGATCGATGCCTTGAGGTCGATCAGCTCGGCTGCCTCACCGCCGACAAGCGTGTCGAATGGGGGATCGAGCTGGCGGAGGTCGGCGACGACGTCTTGGGCGGCGTCGCCCTGAGTCGGGCCGTCCGGAACCACGTCGATCTGGGCCGCGCCGACCTGGGCGAGGGTGTCGTCGACGTCGACGGCGGCCACGTCGTCGCGGCTGGCGACGGTGGCGACCCAGGCGGCGAGTTCGGGGTCGTCGGGTGTCGTCATCGCCACGACCTCGATCGGGTCGGCCTCGCCGCCGGGGAAGCGCTGACGCGCTTCCGCCAGCTGCCGGGCGACCGACGAGCCTGGGAGCGAGCGGCCATCGGGATTCTCGAAGCGGGCGTTCAGGAACGGCACAGCGGCGACGATCAACAACACGCTCACGACGGCGACGATCGGCAGCGCACGGCGCTGCACCCACTTGGCGATGTGCCAGAAGGCGCCGGGGCTGCTGCGCAGCTTGGCCGGGTGAAGGCGGTGGCCGACGAGCGCCAGCAACGCGGGGATCAGGCTGAGGCCGGCGAGGACGGCGACGAACACGACGCCGATTCCGCCGATGGCGAGCGAGCGCAGTCCGCTCGAGTCGAACACGAGCAGCCCGGCCAGGGCGACGGCCACGGTAAGCCCGGAGAAGGCGACCGTGCGGCCGGCGGTGGCCACGGTGAGGTCGAGTGCGGCGCTCACGTCGCGGCCGCGGGCGCGCTCTTCGCGGAATCGGCTGACGACGAGCAGCCCGTAGTCGATGCCGACGCCGATGCCGAACATCGTGACGACGTTGATCGAATACACCGCCACGTCGCCAGTCATCGTCGCCCCGGCCAGCACGATCAGGGCGCCGGCCATGCTGGCGAAGGCGAGACCGAGCGGAAGGATCGCCGCCAACAGCCCGCCGAACACGACGACCAGGGCGACGAGGGCCAGCGGCAGGGCGAACATCTCGGCTCGGCCCAGATCGGCCTCGGCTTGCGCTTCGATCTCGTCGTCGGCGGTGTCCTCGTGCCCGACGAGCACCCGCGGGGCACCGGTGCGCTCGAGCGCCGCCTCGACGGCGTCGGCCAGCGCGTCTTCGTCGGCGTCGGGTGACCGTTCCATCGTGACGACCACCGCCGACGCACGGCCATCCTCTGCGCGCAATCCGGCGTCGTCGGAGCCGTAGACATCGGCGACCGAGTCCACGCCGGGGAGTTCGGCGATCCGGGCCACGGCATCGCGCACCGCGGCCTCGGTACCGGGGTCGTCGACGTCCAGCCCATCGACGACGCCGATCACCGTCGGGCCCGGGAGCGCCGCCCGGTCCTGTGACGGCAGCTGTGCGACCAGTTCATCGATGCGGTCGTCGGCGCGGCCCGATTCCGAGCTGTCACCTCCACCCATGTCCGAGGTGAGGGACGAGAACAAGACGGGAGCGGCGATGAAGCTCGCGGCGACCACGAGAACCCACACAACGATCATGCGGCGGGGATGACGGATGGCGGCACGGCCCAGACGCAAGAACGGACGCATCACGACACTCCTTCGCTTCGGTGAGCGAGTGTGTCCCTCTCGGGCGATGATTCGGCACGCCACACGAGGTGTCCAGGCAGCACACCGGCAATTTGCCGGCAACTCTGCTCAGCGAGTACGGGCGCGCTCGGTCGTGAGGCGCACCACGGTCCCGCAACTTCCCGACGCCGAGGCGTCTCGACTTGGCGCAACAGACATCGCGCATTGACTGGCTCCGCAGCAGCGCGCCGGCCCGTCGCTACACAATGGCGAGCGGACAGTGAAAGGCAGGTGCCGGGTTAGGCAGCTTGGGCTGCGAAGGCACGAACGAGCAGATCCCGAAGCTCGTCATGTGGTCGTGCCGACATGTCGGCCACGTACAGCGCCCATCGATCGGCGCCGACGATCGATGCCCAGCGCTCCCATATGCAGTCGAGCCGAGCGGCAACACCGGCCGGAAGCACCATCTGCTGATCGTCCCGCAGCGCCACGGCGGCGGCTGTAGCAGCGGCCGCGATCTCGGCGTCGCCGACGGCGAGCGCGAGGCCCGTGAGCACTTCGACCCGCCGCAGCGGCTTGCTGTGGCGTCGCAGGTTCGTGAACGCCCGGGCGAAGGATCCCGCGGCCTCCTCCCCAGCGGTGAGCCGCACCTCGCCCTCGGCCCACAGCGCGGCTCCCATAGCCGTGCCATCCCCCAGCTGGGTCGCCTTGGCGAGTGCGCCCGCGGCGAGGTCACGGGCTCGTTCGATCTCGCCGAGACCCGCGGCCGCCACTGCCCACTCGGCGAACCAGACGACCTCGAGATCGTCGAGGCCGATCATGAGTGGTACGGACTCGGCATGGAGTCGGTCGACGGCGGCCAGGTCACCGCGAAGCCGAAGGATGTCGGCCAGGACCGCAAGCCCCGTTGCCAACCGATAAGGGTGGCCGTGCTGGCGGGCCACGGCAATCGCCCGCCGGGCGGTGTGCTCGGCCTCGGCAAGGTCACCGAGCTGAGCCAGACCAGAGGCGAGGGTCGACAAGGCCCAACACAGGAAGTAGGAGTCGCCGATCGACTCGAGGGTCGCGGCCGCCTCGCGACTGCGCCGCACCGACTCCCCGAGCGCCCCGCGTAGGTCGAGCTCGCCCAGGGCGAGAGTGGCCAAGGCGACCCCGTGGGCGTCGCCTCGGCGTCGATACGTCTCGAGGCTCTGCTCGGCCAAGCGGCGCGACACCGTGGGGTGGCCACCATAGTTGGCGAGGCTGGCGGCGTGGAGTTGAGCCCAAGGCGCGTGTTCGACGCCACCGGCCCGCTGCAGCAGGCTCTCGAACCACCCAAGCCCCTCGTCCAGGCTGCCGCGGGAGACCCAATAGCGATAGAGGTCCATGGCCAACGCCAAGCCTGTCGCCGCATCATGCTGCTCGAACCACTCCAGGGCGGCCCGTAGGTTGTCGCGATCGGCGCTGAGACGTTGGAAAACGATCCTGCGGGCCGTGGCAAGGTCGTGCTGCAGATCTGCGACCCAGCGGCGAAAGTAGTCGGCGTGACGAGCGGTGGCCGTCTCGGTGATCCCCGCCTCGCGGGCGTGGGAGGCAGCGAAGGCCTGGATCGTGGGCAGCATCGAGAACCGCCAGCCGCTTGGGTCGTCGTAGGTCTCCACCAGGCCCAGCGCCGCCAAGCGGTCGAGCTGGTCGAGCACCGATTCCCGGCCGACCACGTCGGCTACGGCGTCGATCGTCCAGCCGCCACGGAACACCGAAAGGCCCTGCAGAACCTGCCGCGTCTCGTCGGTGAGCAGGCCATAGCTGGCATCCAGGGCGCTACGCAGCGAGCTGTGGGCGGCGGTCCTGGCGCCCTGAAGATCCTGAACATCGAGCAGATCGGCGCTGATGGCATCCAACACGCCGCCAGCCCCGAGCACCCGCCAACTGCCCGCGGCCAGCTCCAAGGCAAGCGGCAACCCGTCGAGACGGCGACACACCTCGGCCACCACCCCAGCTGTGTCGGGGCTCAAGTCAAAGGCAGGCGTGGCGCGGCGGACGCGATCGACCAGAAGCTCGACCGAGGACACCGACCCCAGCTCCACGCCGCCCACGTCGCCCGCTGGAACCGCCAACGGCCGCACCGGCCACACCTGCTCGTCGGGTAGCCCGATCGGTGCCCGGCTCGTCACCAGCGCCGTCACCTCGGGAACGCGCCGAAGAAGGTCGGTGAGCACGCGACCGACACCATCGAGGTGCTCGAAGTCGTCCACGACGAGCAGCGTCGGCTCGCCGGCCAATCGAGTGCCGATCGCCTCGACCGTGACCTCGGAGATGCCGAGCGCGCCGGCCACGGCGTCGAGCACGTACTTCGATTCGCCGAGACCCGATAGCGGCACCCACCACGTGCGCCGACCCCGTCGGGCGGCGGCCTCGGCGACGGCCAGGGCCAGACGGGTCTTCCCAATGCCCGCCAGACCTGTCAACGTGACCAGACGCGTCGTCCCGCCCAGGACCACCTCGACCAGCCTCGACATCTCCGCGTCCCGACCAACGAGTCGGGACAACGGCACCGGGATCGAGCCCCCGATCGTCGATGCGGCCATTCGTCGCGCCTGTTCGTGGAGATCGGCGAGCCGTTCGAACCGCTGACGCTCCCCGGCTTCCAGATCGAGCGCTTCGGCCAGGGCCCGGACCGACGAGAACCGGGGCGTCGACGACCGGTCGGTCTCGAGGCTGCGGATGGTTCGCACACTCACGCCGGCCCGCTCCGCCAACTCCTCCTGGGTCAGTCGCGCCCGCCGTCGGAACCCGCGCAACACCGCCCCGAACGTCGGACTGCCACTCACCGCTGCACCAGAGTCGTGCCGACCTCCTCAGCCACGCCGACCGGCGGACGAGAGCAACAATTGTAGGCGTATCGACGCCACGGGCACCGGGCCGAGCAGCGTCATCGTCAGCCGTCTGAGGCGACGCGAGCGGTCGTCATGCGACGGGGTCCGCTGGTGTGGTTGCGATCAGGCTGTCGTCGGCGGCAGCGGTGCGCAATGCGGAGGGGTTGCGGCCGGTTTCCTGGCGGACCACTCGATAGAACTGCGCGTAGCTGCCGAATCCGGCCTGGTGGGCCGCGGCAAGCGCGGTGGTGCGCCGACCATTGCCGTAGAGACGCACGAAGCGTTGGAGTCGCTGCTGGTTGCGAAAACGGCTGATCGAGAGGCCCATTTGGGTGGTGAACAGCCGGCTCAGGTGCGAGGCGCTCAGGCCCACGGTTCGCGCCAGGTCGGCGAGGCTGCCGGCGTCGGGGTCGGCGTGCAGCAGACGAGCGGCCCTGTCGACCGCGGGATGAACATCGACGCCTCCGACGATGTCGTCGCTGTCGAGAAACGCGTGCCAGGCCCGCAGCAGCAGGTAGGACAGCCCGAGGTTGAAGAGCGTGTCGTCGACCGCCGCGGCCTCGCGCAGCTCGCGAAAGAGAGCACCCAGGCGCTCGAGCCGGTGCGGGTCCAGGCGGCATGAGTACCGACCGATCGGATCGCTCTGGTGTAGGGCTCGGGTGTGAGGGGACGTCGCGATCCGAGCCACGAGGCCGGGCCGGAAGACCGCCCACCACAGCGCATGGTCGGTGGACTCGTCGACGAGCACGTGCTCCTGGCCGGGAAAGAGCCAGGTGAGGGTGCCGGCTGTGAGTTCGTAACGACGCTCGCCCAACAGATAGGAGGCCCTGCCCCGCACGACCAGGTTGAGCTCCAACTCGGCATGGCGGTGGGCGCGGGGGCGCAGGTCGCCGGACGCGTGTCGTACCACCCGTCCATCGATGCCAGCCCGAAGGCCCAGATCCTCGACCATCGCAAGAAACGATAGGGACCCGCGGCCTGCCGAGAGGACATCGGGGTCAGGAGCGCAGATTCTGTGATCACCCGTGTGGAGAGAGGAACAGAATGGCCGTCTCGGTTCCGCGCATCACCATGGCGAACGCACGCCGCCGCTTTCGCGACGAGGGCTACTTCGTCGTCGAAGACGCCGTGCCCCCGGCCGATCTCGAGACCCTGCGCGGTGAGTGCCAGCGCTTCGTCGACGAACGCGACCACGAGATGACCCGTCTCGGCGTCGACACGCTGGATCTCTGCCACCGCGGCCGCCGCTACTTCGTCCATGCGTATGGCAAGAGCCCAGCGGTCAAGCGGTTCCTCTTCTCGGACCTCATGACGCACACCGCGCGCGCGGCGCTTGGGGACACCGCCTACCTGTTCAACGAGCAGTACGTCGTCAAGGCGGCCGAGCGCGGAATGTCGTTCGGATGGCACCAGGACTCGGGCTTCATCCCCTACCCGCATCCGCCGTATCTCACGTGCTGGATCCCTCTCGACGACGTGACCGAAGCCAACGGCACCGTCTACGTGCTGCCCTACCCGCGCGCCGGTACCCGCAGCGTCGTCGAACATCGTCGCGACGAGGAGACCAACGACCTGATCGGCTACGTCGGCGACGACCCAGGCGACCCGGTCATCGTGCCCGCCGGAAGCGTCGTCGCCTTCTCGAGCACCCTCTTTCACCGCGCCGGTCCCAACACCACCGACCACCCCCGTCGCGTCTACATCGCGCAGTATTCGGCGGAGCCGATCCTCAACGAAGATCGCTCACGCCCGCGGCACCTCGCCGAGCCACTCCGGCCGATGAGCCGCCGGTAGCTGCTGGGCCCACGACCGCCGGGCCATGTCAGGCTGCTGGCATGGACGGCGCGACGAACGGCGCGGCGGACGGGGAGGCCGGCGATGTGACAGACGAGGTCGTCCGTCGGCGGCGGCGCTGGCCTGTCGTCGTGGTGGCCGTTCTCGTCGCCGTCGTCGCGGTGGGCTGGTGGGGATGGTTCTGGTGGCTTCCCGGCTATCGGCCCGGCCTGGAGGCGGGCGAGCGCTACGGCGTCGACGTGTCCAGCCACCAGGGTGAAGTCGACTGGGAGAGGGTGGCGGGCGACGGCATCGCGTTCACGTACATCAAGGCGACCGAGGGCGCCGACTTCGTCGACGAGAGGTTCAGGCGGAACTGGGAGGGCGCCGCTGCGGTCGGGTTGGACCGCGGTGCGTACCACTTCTTGACCTTGTGCCGTCCCGGCGTCGAGCAGGCCGAGAACTTCCTGCGCACGGTGCCCTCCGATCCCGACGCCCTTCCGCCGGTGGTCGACCTCGAGCTTGCGGGCAACTGCTCGAAACGGCCGGATCGAGCGTGGGTCGAGCGCGAGCTCGGGGCCTTTCTGGAGCAGGTGGAGAGCACGACCGGTCAGACGGTGGTCCTCTACGTCGGGGACGACTTCGAGGGCCGTTACCACCTCCGTGACGAGATGGACCGGCCCATCTGGCATCGGCGCGTGCTGATCCGCCCCGACGTCGACGGATGGTGGATCTGGCAGGTCCACGGGTACGCGTCCGTCGACGGCATCGATGGGGATGCCGACCTCGACGTCATGCGGGGCGACCACCCCACCGATGTGACAGCCGGTCGCGGTACCTGAGGCGAGGAACCTTCAGCCGGATCGGCGTGACCCACCACGTGACCCGAACCGGCACCAGTGTCGTGTGGTCGGATGGTCTCTCTCGCGCCGTGCCGGTGTTCTCGTCGACAGTGGGCCACCAGTCAGGAGCCGCATGGCTCGCGTTGGTCCGACCAGGGGCAACCGTTGAGGCCGGCGCGGCCGAGCTCGGCGAACGCTCGGAGGACGGCGGCGTCGCCCGCCGCCCACGGGTTGACGACTCCGGTGTCCTGGGTCGTCGTCGCGTCGGTAGGCGGGGTGAAGGTCTTGGCGGGGTCCTCCGGTGAGGCGGCGCCTCCGTCTGTGGCGAAGACGAGCAGCACCACATTGAGGGCGAGTGCCGCCGCGCCGACAATCGTCACAACACCCCTCCGCGGACCGGTCGTGACTCGCATCCGATAACTCCTGTGTCGTTTGAAGGTTGGCGCCGCAAACATCGGGTGCACCGGCCCAGGTCAGCGGTGATCGGCGAGCATGTCTCGCCACTCGTCCTCGGGGACCTCGCGGATGCCGGCGGCGAAATCGGCGACGGTCGAACGGTCGACACCGCTGAGCGTCACGACCACCAGGGCCTGGCCGGTATGGCGCCAGATGAGCGACCAGTGACCGTCATCGGGCTGCTCGACCGCCACGGCGGGGTGTTGCAGCACCGACGTCGCGTCCACCTCCCCTGCGGTCGCCAGCCGGTTGGCGAGTTCGGCCTCGAAGGCCTGCTCGCCGCCTTCGTTGATGACGACTTCGGCGGTCCGCTCGCCCGCCTCGAGGACGAGGCGGCGGATTCCCGGTCGTTCCTCGTTCACCGGGTTCGTCTGGACCTCCTCGATGCCATCGGGGAGCGAACTGGCGACGAACCCGAACTCGTCGTCTGCGCTGGGCGGGAAGCTGATGTCGTCGTCCTTGCGCCGGAGGCCCTCGGCGAAGTCGACCAATTGGTCCTCGCTGAGGCCCCAGGCCTGTACTCGGGCGTGTGCGCCGCCGCTGTCGGCGTTCCAGCGCAGGGTGAGGCTCTGCTCGCCGGTCCGCCGCAGGTACGCCTCGGTGTCACCGACGGCCACCGTGAGCTCGCCCGGCTCTGCCACCACTGGATCGGAGGCTGCTTGGTGGTGAAGGACCACGCTCGGTCCGGCGAGATCCCCGGGGCGGCGGAACACTTGGAGCGCGCCATGCAAGGTGGGGTCCTCGCTGCCTGCGACGTCCGCGGGCACACTGGTGTCCTCGACCGCCACGATCGTCCACCCGGCGAGGTCCACCGTCAGCGCCGGCAGCGAAACGGACCCGCCACCGGTCGGGCCGGCAGGACCCATCTCGACGTCGTCGGGTTGCTCACCCTTCACCGCCAGGACGCCGGCCACGACCGCCAGAGCCAGCACCCCGCCGGCGACGGCGGTGCGGACCCGGCGCCGGCGACGCAGCACCCCGGCCCGCCGGACGATGGCCTCCCGCACCGCCGGCGTGGGAGGCGCAGTCAACTGGTCGGCCAGACGATGGAGGCGGTCATCCAAGGGAGACAGGTTCATCGCTCGATCACCTCACGGAGTTGGGCGAGGCCCCGGTGCAACATCGACTTCACGGTCCCGGGGCGCACGCCCAGAACCTCGGCTATCTCGCGTTCATGCAGGCCTGCGTAGTACCGCAACACCACCGCGGCCCGACGCTTGGGAGGGAGGGCGGCTAGCGCGTCGCCCAGTTCGTCCGCCTGCAGCTCGCAGAGCTCGTCGCGGCGCAGACGCAGGAACCCTTGCTCCAGGCGCCGCCGACGCAGGAGGTCATGGCACCGGTTGACCACGCACCGGTGCAGGTAGCCCTCAGGGTTGTCGAGGCGGGTCCATCGCAGCTCCATGCGGGCGAAGGCGTCCTGGACCACGTCCTCGGCCTCAGCACGCGCCCCCACCAGGAGGAAGGCCACCCGGACCATCGGCTCGTACCGTCGTCGGAACAGGTCCTCGAACGTGGTCGGCCCGTCGACCGCCGCGTCAGCGCTCATCCGCTCGCCCGCCCCCTCGCCTGCTCCGGGGGAAAGTCCCGCCACCGCCCCGCCAAAGGTGCTCATGTCTCACTGACGGACGCCTCGGCGAAATGGTTCCGCCCGATGTCCGTGATCCAGTACCACCGCCGTCGGGTCTCGGCTCGGCCCGTTACGCCCAACCCAGACTGTGACGCCCGAGGCTGGCGCCCGCCCAGGGTAGGCCTGCAGAACCGCATAGAGTCTCCCGTCGGGCCCGGCGAACAGCCGACCGACCGTTTCCCGACGATGGTTCCCCCGGCGCGCGACACCTAGAGGTGCAGCGCACTTGCTCCCGCAACGCGGCCTCGCCGTCGAGGCCGGCACGCCGCCGGAGCTGTCCGAGCCCCGCTGAACGACCGGGTCCCGGCGATCTGGGACGGTGTTGGCGCTCTGGCAGGCCGACCGCCCTGGGGACCTTTCCGCTCCGCCAAGGGTGATCGCCGCGCACGTGGGTCGTCGCGGCAGCTCAGCCGATCAGCGTCCGCTTCGGTCGGAGGATGCAGAACTCGTTGCCTTCCGGATCGGCCAGCACAGTCCACGACTCGTCGCCGGTCTGCCCGATGTCCACACGCCGGGCACCCAGGGCAAGGATGCGCCTGATCTCTGCCTCCCGGTCGTCGGGCCCGGCGTCGCCACCCGGGTTGAGGTCGAGGTGGACACGGTTCTTCACCGACTTCTCGTCGCCTGCGGGCATCAGGCAGATCCCGACCGGGGCGTCCACGTCGGTGCCGATGACGACCTCTCGTTCGCGTTCAGAGAGGATCTTCCAACCGAGGACCTCACTCCAGAATCGAGCCAACCTGGGCAAGTCGTGGGCGTCGATGACGATGTGATGCAGCGACACGGTCATGGGAGAAGTGTGACGTCAGACGCTGGCTGACACGCCGCTGGGATTCGTACCGCGGCGCTGACCCGGCGGTAGCTGCTACCTCCGCTAGGTCGACCTGCAGCGGAACGCATGTGGCTAGGGCGGTCCGCGTGACTACGCCGAGCCGATGAGTTCTGCGGCCGGCGCACGTCTAATGGGCGAACGATGGTGCAGGTCGTCTCGCGGGTCCGCAGGGCTAGCGCGCGCATCGGCCGCACTTTGTGACGTGAGGAGCGGGGTGTGACCGTGGCGAGTAGATCCCAGTCACGCCCGACCGCGATCCTGGCGCTGCTGGCCTTCGCGATGCTGATCGTCTCGCTCGATCAATACATCGTGGTCGTGGCGCTGCCCGAGATCGGACGCGACCTCGGTTACTCGGCCCACACACTGCAGTCGGTGATCAGCGCCTACGCGGTGGCCTCGGCCGGCTTCTTGCTTCTCGGCGGCCGCGCCGCCGACCTGCTCGGGCGGCGACGGGTCTTCGTGTCGGGCCTCGCGCTCTACGCCGGCGGCTCGCTCGCCGGCGGGCTCGCGCCTGGCCCGGTGTTCCTGCTCGTCGCCCGCGCCGCACAGGGCCTCGGCGGAGCGCTCGTGTTCCCGGCCACCCTCTCGCTGGTCAACACCACCTTCGCCGAAGGCCGGGCGCGCAACCGGGCGGTGGCGGTCTGGGGCAGTGCCGGGGCCGCCGGGCTCGTGCTCGGCGTACTGCTCGGCGGTGTCCTGACCCATGCGTTCGGCTGGGAGGCGGCGTTCTTCGTCAACGTGCCACTGGCCGCCGTGGCAGCGCTGCTGGCGTTCCCGCTGATCGCCGCCGACCGCAGGCCCGAGACCCGACGCAGCTTCGACCTGCCCGGTGCGTTCAGCGCCACCCTGGGCGTCACCCTGTTCGTGCTCGTCCTGGTCGAGGGCCCGAACCTGGGCTGGGACTCACCGGCCATCGTGGCCGCCGTGACCGCCAGCGTCCTCGCGCTGGGGGTTCTCACGGTCATCGAGGGGCGCAGCGGTGATCCGCTCGTGCCGCCGCGGCTGCTCGCCAACCGCAACCTCGGCACCGCCGTCGTCATCGCGTTCCTGTTCTGGGCGACCTTCGGCTCGGTGCTCTACTTCCTCACGCTCTACTTCCAGGACGTGCACGGCTACGACGCCCTGCAGACCGGTGTCGGCTTCCTGTTGCCGACCTCGGTCGTCGTCGCCGCCTCCGCGCTGGCCGGTCGGCTGGCGACACGCTTCGGTCTCCGGCGCACCCTGGTCTCCGCTCTCGGTGTGGGCGCCCTCGGCGCAGTGGCGCTCGGCCTGAGCATGTCCGCGGATGGCTCCTACGCAGCGCTGGTCCCTGGGCTGATCGCGGTCAGCATCGGCGACGGTGTCGTCTTCACCACGATGTTCATCGCCGCCGGGACAGGGGTGCCCGACGCCGAGCAGGGCGTGGCCTCGGGCATCGCCTCGACCAGCACCTCGATCGGTGCCGCCGTCGGCCTCGCCGTCCTCGTCCTCGTCGCCAACGCGGACACCGGCGGGCTGGCCGGCGAGTCGCTACGGATCGCCACCGCGGACGGCCTCAGCGCCGCCGTCCTCGTGGTCGCAGCCGTGATCGCCCTCACCGCACTGGTCGCCCTGAACCTCCGTCCCCCGCCGGCGGCCGGCACCGGGCTCCCTTGCCCGCGCCGGCTACCGCTGCTTGCGCGCCGCCCTGAAGGCTGAATCAGTAGTGCTACGGATGTGCGATGGCGGAGTCGTCGTCACGGTCGGGACGATTTCAGCAGCCTGGCTGGGCCGGGGCGAGGAGTTGGTGTTCATCGGGCCCGCCTGGTGCGTCGCGGACTGCCATCCTGGAGCCGATGCAGACGGTGTACGAGGCCGCGGGAGGTGCCGACGGCCTGCTGAGCTTGGCCGGCGCATGGCACGCCAGGGTCCTGGCCGACGAGGTGGTGAGCCACGCGTTCAGTCACGGATACCATCCCCAGCACACCGAGCGGCTGGCGGCGTACTGGGCGGAGGCTCTCGGTGGTCCAACGAGGTACTCAGAGACCTACGGTGACGAGACCTCGGTCGTGCGGATTCACAGCGGCAACGGACCGCACGAGGAGATGGACCGCCGAGCGATCGCCTGTTTCGATCAGGCGCTCGCGGACATCGGCCTCGCCGGCGACGATCGTCTCCGACAGGTGCTCCACGACTACTTCACGTGGGCGACCACGACCACGATGTCCCGCTACCACCTCTCCGCAGATGACGTGCCGGAGGGTCTGCGCATCCCGCACTGGTCGTGGGACGGACTCGTCGGCGGAACCGGTCCTGGCAACACCTGATGTCACCCCCCGGCCGGGCGGAGCGGCCGCTCCCGGCGATCAGGGGCATGCGGGCTGGCTGGCTCCGGTCCTGCTGATCCGGATCGAGATCGATGTGGATGGTTGCGAGGTCAGTTCCTGCGATCCAGATGAAGGCGCTGTGCGCCGCCGGTTCGGCCGGGTGCGTGCCGTCAGGTGTCGGTGGGGGTGCTGCGGGCCGGGACGGCGCGGGGAGGGGCCGCCGCGTCGGCGTCGCCGGACCCGTCGCCGCTGTTGCCGAGAAGCTCGGCCACCGCGGTGAGCGAGCCGGCGATGCCGGCCAGCTCGGTCGGCACCACGATCTTGGTGGCCCGGCCG
>JBKPHT010000443.1:0-19467 GCA_046730015.1 Actinomycetota bacterium | reverse complement strand
GACAGGGTCCGCACCGTGGGCTCGCGGCAGCCGAGCGCGGTCGCGATCTCGGCGTCGGGCAGGTCGCACCAGAACCGCAGCACCACCGCCGCCCGCTGGCGGTCGGTGAGGGTCGCCAGAGCGTCCCAGGTCGTCGTAGTGCCGCTCGTACAGCTCCACCAGGCTGTCGTCCCCCCGGGGGCCCGCCGGCGGCGTGGGGGGCGGGCCGGCGGGTGGGCCGACCGGCCGCCGGCGTGGAGCACCACCTCGGCCGGCACCCGGGGTCGGGCCGCGGTCACGTCGGCGGACCGCCGGGCCAGCATCGTCCGGATCTCGGCTTCGAAGTCGGCGTCGTCGAGGAGGGGGGAGGGGGTCATCGGCCGATCTCCTTGCGCAGCTTGGCCAGGGCCCGGTGGACGGAGGTCCGCACCGTGGGCTCGCGGCAGCCGAGCGCGGTCGCGATCTCGGCGTCGGGCAGGTCGCACCAGAACCGCAGCACCACCGCCGCCCGCTGGCGGTCGGTGAGGGTCGCCAGAGCGTCCCACAGCTCGTCGGCGCCCAGCGGCACCGGGTCGGGCGGCCGGGGCCGGCGGTCGCGCTCCAGCACCTGGCGGCGACCGAGCGAGCGGCACCCGTTGACCACCGCCGTCCGCAGGTAGGGGAGCGGGTCGCGCACGCGGGACCACGACCGCTGGGCCCGCACGAACGCGTCCTGGACGACCTCCTCTGCGTGGGCCGCCTGCCCCGATACCAGGTAGGCGAGCCGGACCAGGTCGTCGTAGTGCCGCTCGTACAGCTCCACCAGGCTGTCGTCCCCGCGGGCGCCCGCTGGCGGCGTGTCGAGCGGCACGGCGGTCATCATCAAGGGGACGCCCGGGAGGCGCCGGACGTTCCCGGCCCGTCCCGAACACCTGAGGGGCGCGCCGACGCGCCCCTCTACCATTGTGCCCCTATGGCGCAGATCACCCGCGACGACGTCGCGCACGTGGCCCGGCTGGCCCGGCTCCGGCTGACCGAGGTCGAGCTCGACACATTCACCGACCAACTCGCTAAGGTGCTCGACCACGCCCGCGACGTCGAGGCCCTCGACGTGGGCGACGTGCCGCCGACCGCCCACCCGTACCCGCTGCAGAACGTGCTGCGGGCCGACGAGGAGCGGCCCTGCCTCGACCGTGACGACGCCCTGGCCGCCGCCCCGGCGGTGGAGGGCGGCCGGTTCCGGGTCCCGCCGGTGCTGGGGGAGGCACCGTGAGCGCGCCCCCTGCCGACAGCGCGCTCGGCATCGCCACCGCCGTGCGGTCCGGCACCCGCAGCGCCGTCGACGTCGTCGAGGAGCACCTCACCGCCATCGCCGCCCGCGACGGCGAGATCCACGCCTTCAACCTGGTGACCGCCGACCAGGCCCGCCAGGCCGCGCTCGCCCTCGACCGCCGGGTCGCGGCCGGCGAGGCCCTCGGCCCGCTCGCCGGCGTGCCGGTCGCCCTCAAGGACAACCTTGCCACCGCCGGCGTGGCCACCACCTGCTCGTCCCGGATCCTCGAGGGCTGGCGGCCGCCGTACACCGCGACGGTCGTCTCCCGGCTGGTCGAGGCCGGTGCCGTGGTGGTGGGCAAGACCAACCTCGACGAGTTCGCCATGGGCAGCTCCACCGAGAACTCGGCCTTCGGCCCCACCCGCAACCCCCACGACACGTCGCGGGTGCCCGGCGGGTCGTCGGGCGGCTCCGCCGCCGCGGTGGCGGCCGGGTTCGCGCCGCTGGCGCTCGGGTCCGACACCGGCGGGTCGATCCGCCAACCGGCCTCGCTGTGCGGCGTGGTCGGGGTCAAGCCGACCTACGGTGCCGTGTCGCGCTACGGCCTGGTGGCGTTCGCGAGCTCGCTCGACCAGATCGGCCCGCTCGCCCGGAGCGTGGCCGACGCCGCCGCGCTGTACGAGGTCATCGCCGGCCACGACCCGATGGACGCCACCTCGATCCCCGAGCCGGTGTCCCCGGTCTCGGCCGGGCTCGGCGAGGGCGTGGCCGGGCTGCGGGTCGGCCTGGTCACCGAGCTGTGCGAGGCCGAGGGGATCGAGCCCGACGTGACCGCCCGCCTCCAGGAGGCCGCCGCCGCCCTGGAGCACGCCGGGGCCAAGGTGGACGAGGTGTCGGTGCCCGCGGCGGTGTACGGCCTGTCGGCCTACTACCTCATCGCGCCGGCCGAGGCGTCGAGCAACCTGGCCCGCTACGACGGCGTCCGGTTCGGGCTGCGGGTCGACGCCCCGACCACCGGCGAGATGTACGACCGGACCCGCACCGAGGGGTTCGGCGCCGAGGTCAAGCGGCGGATCATGCTCGGGACCTACGCCCTGTCGGCCGGCTACTACGACGCCTTCTACGGCAAGGCCCAGCGGGTGCGGACGCTGATCCTGCGCGACTTCGAGGCCGCCTACACGGGCTTCGACGTGCTGCTCAGCCCGACGTCGCCGTCGACCGCCTTCCCCCTCGGGGCCAAGACCGCCGACCCGCTGACCATGTACCTGAACGACGTGTGCACGATCCCGTCCAACCTCGCCGGCCACCCGGCCATGTCGGTGCCGTTCGGCACCGGGGACGACGGCCTGCCGGTCGGCGTCCAGGTGATGGCCCCCGCGCTCGGCGAGGCCACGATGTTCCGGGTGGCCGCCGCGATCGAGTCGGCGGCGCCGGCGGTTGTCGTTCCGTGAGGCGATAGCGGTCGTTCTCGGGAACCAGGATGCGATCCCTATCGCCTCGCCCGCCGGGATGGCGATGTCACCGGGTCACGGGGTGAGGGTGACCTTGCCGGAGGTCTCGCGGGACTCGAGGGCGCGGTGGGCGGCGGCGGCGTCAGCGAGGGGGAATGGGGGGTTGAGCAACGGGACGAGGCGGCCGGCCGCCAGGGCCTCGAGGGCCTCGGTCTCCAGCGAGCGGAGGCCGCCGGGGCGGCCGGTCATCGCGGGGCCCAGCACCGGGACCGTCGTCAGGCCGCGGGCCGCCAGGTCCTCGGGGCTCAGGTCGAGGGGGGTGCCGGACGACCAGCCGAAGCTCAGCACCCGGCCGCTCGGGGCCAGGAGGTCGACGGCGGCCCGGGCGGCGTCTCCGCCGACGCCGTCGAGCAGGACCGTCGCGGGGCGGCCGCCGACCGCGGCCGACGCCCGGCGGGGCCAGTCGGGCTGCCGGTAGTCGACCGCCGGGGCGCCGAGGGCCTCGACCCGGGCCACCTTGTCCGGACCACCGGCCAGGCCCACGACGGCGGCCCCGGCGCCGACGGCGCCCTGGACGAGCAGGCTGCCGAGCCCGCCGGCCGCCGAGGTCACGACCGCGACGTCCGCCGGGGTCAGCTTGGCCAGGTCGAGGATGCCGACGGCGGTCCGGCCGGTGCCGATCATGGCCACGGCGGCCGCGGCCGACACCCCGTCGGGAATCTCGTGCAGGGCCTCGGCCGGGGCGACGGCGGCGGAGGCGTAGCCGCCGCTGGCCTGGCCGAGGTGGGCGACGACCCGGCGGCCGAGCCAGCGGTCCTCGACCCCGGCGCCGACGGCGTCGACCCGGCCGGCCACCTCCCGCCCGGGGGTCATGGGAAGGTCGGGCAGCGGGAACGGCCCGCCGCTCTCGCCGCGGCGGATCACCGTGTCGAGCAGGTGGACGCCGGCGGCCTCCACCGCGATCCGGACCTGGCCGGCCCCGGGCGAGGGATCCGGGACCGTCTCGTACTCGAGCGTCGAGGGCGGCCCGAAGGCGTGCTGGCGGATGGCATGCATGCGTCTCTCCTGGTCGGGGGGCTCCCAGCGACCGTAGAACCTCAAGGGCACTTGAGGTCAAGGGACGCGCCCGGGACAAGTCTCAGTCGCGCTTCAGTGCCGCTTCAGCCGCCCTTCAGGAAGGGTCCCGAGAATTCTCGGAGAGGACGGGCAGGAGTGTGCCCGGCATCGGACCCCGGTCAAGTCGCGTCCGGTGGCGCGGCTTGGCCGGGACAGAGAGACAGGGCGGATAACAAATGGGCGGCACCCAAGGCCACACCGGCCAGGACGACGACCGCGAGCCCGCGCCCTTCGGCGCGTTCGGCCGGCGGTCGTTCCTCAAGGGCGCGGCCGTCAGCGCCGGTGCCGTCGGGCTGAACCTCGGCTCGCTCGGCTGTGAGGCGGGCGCGGCACCGAACACCGTCTCCAACGAGAACGCGCTCCCGGGCACGCCGCCGAGCGAGTGGGAGTCGTACGAGGACCAGAGCATCGAGGGGTTCGCCACCCAGATCAGCGTCAACGCCGGCGAGACCGTCCGATTCAAGGTCAAGACCGACTCCCCCAACTACCGCATCCGCATCTACCGAATGGGGTGGTACCAGGGCAACGGCGCCCGCCGGGTGGCGGAGATCCTCCCGTCGGTGTCGCTGCCGCAGGCCCAGCCCGCGCCGCTGACCGACCCCACCGGCCTCGTCGACTGCGGCAACTGGGCGGAGTCGGCGTCCTGGGCGGTGCCCGCCAACGCCGTGAGCGGCGTCTACTTCGCCAACCTCGACCGGCTCGACCAGCCGGGCGTCTCCAACCGGATCTTCTTCGTCGTGCGCAACGACGGCCGCGCCGCCGACATCATGCTGCAGACGTCCGACACGACGATGCACGCCTACAACCGGTATGGCGGCAACAGCCTCTACTACAGCGAGCACGGCCTGGGGCGGGCCTACAAGGTGAGCTACAACCGGCCGTTCCGCATCGACGGCAACGGCAACGCGTTCTGGGACGCCGAGTACCCCCTCGTCCGGTGGCTCGAGCGCAACGGCTACGACGTCACCTACTGCACCGGCGTCGACACCCACCGCCTGCCGGGCCAGCTCGCCAACAAGAAGCTGTTCGTCAGCTCCGGCCACGACGAGTACTGGTCCGCCGAGCAGCGGGCCAACGTCGAGAGCGCCCGCGACAGCGGGGTCAACCTCGCCTTCATGTCCGGCAACGAGGTCTTCTGGAAGGTCCGCTGGGAGAACAGCATCGACCCGTCGGCCACCCCGATGCGGACGATGGTCTGCTACAAGGAGACCCTCGCCGGCGCCAAGATCGACCCGAGCCCGTCGTGGACCGGCACCTGGCGCGACCCGCGGTTCAGCCCGCCCGCCGACGGCGGCCGACCGGAGCTGCCGCTCATCGGCCAGATCTTCGGCGCCATCAACGACGAGACCCAGCCCGACCTCACCATCGAGGTGCCGTCCGCCTACGGCGGCCTGCGGTTCTGGCGGAGCACCGACGTCGCCACCATGCCCCTCGGCCAGACCATGTCGCTGACCCAGGGCACGCTCGGCTACGAGTGGGACGACGACCGCGACGTCGGCCCCAAGCCGGCCGGCCTCGTCGAGCTGACCTCCACCACCGAGACCGTCCCCGCCGTGCTCACCGACCACGGCGGCAGCTACGCCCAGCGCCCGGCCACGCACCGCGTCACCTTGTACCGGGCGCCCAGCGGCGCCCTGGTGTTCGGCACCGGCACCATCCAGTGGTCGTGGGGCCTCGACGCCACCCACCCGCGGGAGGGCGGCCCGGCCCAGAGCCGGATGCAGCAGGCCACCGCCAACATGCTGGCCGACCTCGGCGCCCTCCCCGCCACCCTGCAGTCGGGCCTGGTCATGCCGACCGCGTCGACCGACCACACGGCACCCACCTCGGTCATCACCTCGCCGGCCAACGGCGCGTCGCTCCCCGACGGCTCGCCGGTGACGGTCACCGGCATGGGCTCCGACGTGGGCGGCAAGGTCGCCACGGTCGAGGTGTCGACCAACGGCGGCGCCACTTGGAAGCGGGCCGCGGGCACCACCTCGTGGAGCCACGTCTTCATCCCCACCGCGCTCGGGCCGCTCAACATCCGGTCGCGGGCCATCGACGACAGCGTCAACGCCGAGAGCCCCGGCTCCGGCATCACGATCACCGGCACCGAGCGGGGCTACCCAGCCTCGATCTGGCATCCCTCGATCACCCCCACCGTGCCGTCGAGCGGCGACGCCAACCCCATCGAGGTCGGCCTCAAGTTCCGGACGGTCGACGACGGCTTCGTCACCGGCGTCCGCTTCTACAAGGGCGCCGGCAACACCGGCACCCACGTCGGCCACCTGTGGGACGCCTTCGGCACCAAGCTCGCCGAGGTCACGTTCGCCGGCGAGACGGCCTCCGGCTGGCAGCAGGCCATGTTCCCGACGCCGGTGGCGATCACCAAGAACACCACGTACGTCATCTCCTACTTCGCGCCGGCCGGCAACTACGCCGCCGACACCGGCTACCTCGCCTCGGCCTACGACGTCTGGCCCCTCCGGGCCCTCGCCGACGGCGAGGACGGCCCCAACGGCCGGTTCCGCTACGGATCGACCGGCTTCCCCGACACGTCGTTCAACGCCAGCAACTACTGGGTCGACGTCGTCTTCGACATCGACGACCAGCGGGCCCCGACGGTCATCGATCGCAACCCGGCCCCCGGCCTCGAGGCCGTCGCCCTCGACGCGTCCCCGAGCGCCCGGTTCAGCGAGGCGATGACCGGCTCGTCGATCGTCATGCAGGTCAGCGGCCCCGGCGGCGCCAACATCCCCGGCACCACCAGCTACGACAGCACCACCCGGCGGGCCACCTTCGACCCGACCGCGCCCCTCGACCCGCTGACCACCTACACCGCCCGGGTCACCCAGGCCCGCGACCGGTCGGGCCAGTCGATCGCCGCCCCGGTCGAGTGGACCTTCGACACGGTCGGCACCGCGAGCGACTACCCGCTCACGTTCTGGGACACGTCGGCCACCCTGGCCAACGCCTCCGTGACCGACACCAACGCGGTCGAGCTCGGCGTCAAGTTCACCGCCAGCGTCAACGGGCTCATCAAGGGCATCCGCTTCTACAAGGGGCCCAAGAACACGGGCGGCCACGTCGCCCACCTGTGGACGCTGGCCGGCGAGACGCTGGGCACCGCCGTGTTCCAGAACGAGAGCGAGACGGGATGGCAGCAGGCCAACTTCGCCTCGCCCGTCCCGGTCACGGCCGGCCAGACCTACATCGCGGCGTACTACGCGCCCCAGGGCGGCTACGCCTCCACGCCGAGCGCCTTCGCCCCGGCCGACATCACCCGGGGCGTGCTCCGCATCCCCCGGAACAGCGTGGCCGGCGGCAACGGCGTGTTCCGCTACGGCTCCTCCGGGCTGCCGGTGACCAGCTTCAACGCCACCAACTACGGCGTCGACGTCGTCTTCACCGTGCCCCCGGACACCACCGGGCCGGTCGTGGTCGACCGGGCCCCGGCGCCCGCCCTCATCAGCGTGCCGGTCGGCGCCACGGTGACCGCCACGTTCGACGAGGCGATCAACCAGGCGACGCTCGCGTTCACCCTGGCCGGGCCGGGCGGCAACGTGGCCGCCGGCGTCGCCTACAGCGCGGCCACCAGGACGGCCACCCTGACCCCGTCCGCGGCGCTCGCCCAGGGCACCA
Source organism: Actinomycetota bacterium (assembly GCA_046730015.1). GTDB lineage: Bacteria > Actinomycetota > Acidimicrobiia > Acidimicrobiales > VFJN01 > ZC4RG19. The sequence continues at coordinate 12,045 of JBKPHT010000443.1, read as the reverse complement.
CCTACACGGCCACGGTGTCGGCCTCCGACACGAAGGGCAACGCGATGCCGGCCCCCGTGTCGTGGGCCTTCACCACGGTCGCGCCGGCGGGGGCGACTCCCACCAGCATCTGGGACAGCGGCGTCGTGCCGACCACCGTCGAGGCCAACGACACTGGCGCCATCGAGGTCGGGGTGAAGTTCCGGGCCGACAGCGACGGGCACGCGACCGGCATCCGGTTCTACAAGGGCCCGAACAACACGGGCGCCCACGTCGGCAACCTGTGGAAGGGCGACGGCACCCCGCTCGGCCAGGTGGCCTTCACCACCGAGACCCGCTCGGGCTGGCAGCAGGCCAACTTCACCACCCCCATCCCGATCACGGCCGGCCAGACCTACCTCGCCTCGTACTGGGCCCCGGTGGGGCGCTACTCGGTGACGCCCAACCTGCTCGGCCCTGCCGGCGTCGACCGGCCCCCACTGCACGCCCTGCGGTCCGGGGTCGACGGCGCCAACGGCGTCTACCGCTACGGGCCGAGCGCCTTCCCCACCAGCTCGTACAACCACTCGTGGTACGGCGTCGACGTCGCGTTCGTCGACCTGACCGGCCCCTCGGTCGTCGCCACCAGCCCAGGCTTCGCCGCCACGGGCGTGCCGACCGACGCCGCCGTCACCGCCACCTTCGGCGAGCAGATCACCACCGGCACGCTGTCGGTGACCCTCCGCGACGAGACGGCGGGTGCGAACGTCGGCGGCTCGTGGTCCTACGACGACCCGAGCCGGACCGTCACCCTGACCCCGTCGGCGCCGCTGGCCTCCGCCCACCAGTTCAAGGTGACGATCAACGGCGCCCGCGACCTCGCCGGCAACACCATGGCCGCCCCGACGGTGTGGACGTTCACCACCGCGGCGGCGGGGCTGCTCAGCTTCTGGCCGCCATCCACGGTGCCGGCGGTGGCCGCGTCCAGCGACACCGGCGCCATCGAGGTCGGCACCAAGTTCCGGGTGGACGCGGCCGGCCAGGTGGTCGGCGTCCGCTTCTACAAGGGCACCGGCAACACCGGCACCCACGTCGGCAAGGTGTGGCGGTCCGACGGCGCCCTGCTCGGCTCGGTGACCTTCACCGGCGAGACGGCGACCGGCTGGCAGCAGTCCAACTTCTCGTCGCCGGTCGCCGTCGTGCCCGGCACCACCTACATCGTCTCGTACTACGCCCCGAACGGCCGGTACGCGACCAACGGCGGCTACTTCGGCACGGGCGTCGACAACGGGGTGTTGCACGCCCTGGCCAACGGGGTCGACGGCGGCAACGGCGTCTACCGCTACGGCGCCGGCGGCGGCTTCCCGACCAACAGCTTCAACGCCGCCAACTACTGGGTCGACGTCGTCTACCAGGAGGGATCGTGACCCCGCAGAGCCCCGCACAGCCCCTCGGGTTCGCTGTGGTGGGGGCCGGCTACTGGGGCCCCAACCTCATCCGCAACATCCTGCGGTGCGACGACGCCGACCTGCGCTGGGTCTGCGACCTCGACGTCGACCGGGCCCGCAAGGCCGTCGGCCGCCAGAGCGCGGTTGCCGTCACCGAATCGCTCGACGCGGTGCTCGACGACCCATCGGTCGACGCCGTGGCGGTCGCCACCCCGGCCCACACCCACGTGCCCGTCGCGCTGGCCTGCCTCGAGGCCGGCAAGCACCTCATCGTCGAGAAGCCGCTGGCCACCTCGGTCGACGACGGCCGCAAGCTGGTCGAGGTGGCCCGCGACGCCGGCCTGGTGCTGACGTGTGACCACACCTACTGCTACACGCCGTCGGTGCGGCACATCCGCGACATGGTGGCGGCGGGCGACGTCGGCGACGTCCAGTACGTCGACTCCATCCGCATCAACCTCGGCCTGGTCCAGCCCGACGTCGACGTGTTCTGGGACCTTGCGCCCCACGACCTGTCGATCCTCGACTTCGTGCTCCCCGCCGGATCCCGGCCGGTGGCCGTGGCCGCGCACGGCGCCGACCCGATCGGCGCCGATCGGGCGTGTGTCGGCTACCTCACCATGCCCCTGGCCAACGGCGGCATGGCCCATGTCAACGTCAACTGGCTCAGCCCCACCAAGGTCCGCACCATGCACGTCGGCGGGTCCCGCCGGATGCTGGTGTGGGACGACATGAACCCGGCCCAGCGGCTCACCGTCCACGATCGCGGGGTCGACATCTCGGGCGCCATGAACGTCGAGACCCGGCGCGAAACGCTCATCTCCTACCGCATCGGCGACATGGTCGCCCCCGCGCTCCCCGAGTCCGAGGCCCTCGGCGGCGTCATCCGTGAGATGATCGCCGCTGTGCGAGAGGGCCGCCCCGCCGCCACCAGCGGCGAGTCGGGCCTGTGGGTGCTGCACGTGCTGGAGGCCGTCGGCCACAGCCTCGACCGGGGAGGCGCCCTGGTCGAGCTGCCGGCCTAGGTCGTCGGCACCGCAAACGACAACCGAGGTCCTCAACCGACCCGCGACTCGGCCGAGGAGGCCTACCAACCGTGACCGGACGCTCTCCCCAGTTCGCTCCCGCAACGCTCGACGGCGCCCGCGTGCTCATCACCGGCGGCGCCGGCATGATCGGCTCGACGATCGCCGACATCCTGGCCCGCGAGGCCGAGGTCGACATCGTCGTGCTCGACAACTTCGTCCGCGGCCGCCGGGCCAACCTGGCCGCGGCCGAGGCCACCGGCAAGCTCGAGGTGATCGACGGCGACATCCGCGACCGCGAGGCGGTGGCCAAGGCCACCAGCGGCGCCGACGTGGTGTTCCACGAGGCCGCCATCCGCATCACCCAGTGCGTCGAGGAGCCCCGGCTGGCGCTCGAGGTGCTGGTCGACGGCACCTACAACGTGGTCGAGGCGGCGGCAGACGCCGGCGTCGGCAAGGTCGTCACCGCGTCGTCGGCCTCGGTCTACGGCCTGGCCGAGGAGTTCCCGACCAACGAGCGCCAGCACCCCTACGGCAACCGCACCCTGTACGGGGCGGCGAAGGCGTTCAACGAGGGCCTGCTCCGCAGCTTCAACGACATGGTCGGGCTCGACTACGTCGCGCTCCGCTACTTCAACGTGTACGGGCCGCGCATGGACATCTTCGGGGTCTACACCGAGGTGCTGGTCCGCTGGATGGAGCGGATCGCCGCCGGCCAGCCCCCGCTGATCCTCGGCGACGGCTCCCAGACGATGGACTTCGTCTACGTCGACGACGTCGCCCGGGCCAACATCGCCGCCGCCACCGCGCCCGTCACCGACCGGGTGTTCAACGTCGCCTCCGGCACGGAGACCAGCCTCCGGGGCCTGGCCGACGCCCTGCTGCGGGCCATGGGCTCCGACCTCGAGCCCGAGTTCGGGCCCGAGCGGAAGGTCAACCCGGTGTCCCGCCGACTGGCCGACACCTCGGCGGCCCGCGACGTGCTGGGCTTCACCGCTCAGGTCGACCTCGACGAGGGCCTCCGGCGCCTCGTGGACTGGTGGCAGGCCTCGCGCGACACGACCGCCGGCGGGGAGGCCCCGTGACCACCGTCGAGGGGCCCGCTCGGGTCATCCCGGTGATGCGGCCGTGGCTCGGCGGGGCCGAGGCCGAGGCCGCCGGCGCGGCCGTGCTGTCGGGCTGGGTGGCCCAGGGACCCCGGGTGGCCGAGTTCGAGGCCGCGTTCGCCCGGCGGGTCGAGGCCCCCCACGCGGTGGCCATGTCGTCCTGCACCACGGGCCTGCACCTGGCCCTGGTGCTGGCGGGGGTCGGGCCCGGCGACGAGGTCGTCGTGCCGTCGCTGTCGTTCATCGCCACCGCCAACGCCGCCCGCTACGTCGGCGCCACCCCGGTGTTCGCCGACGTCGACCCCGTCACCCAGAACCTCACCCCCGACACCGTGGCCGCCGCGCTGACCCCGGCGACCCGGGCGGTGATCCTGGTCGACCAGGCCGGCGTCCCCGCCGACGTCGACGCCGTGCGCGGCCTCTGCGATCCCCGCGGCATCACGGTCGTCCAGGACTCGGCCTGCGCCATCGGCTCGACCTGGCGGGGCCAGCCAGTCGGCGCCCGGGCCGAGCTGGCCGCCTTCTCGTTCCACCCCCGGAAGGTCATCACCACCGGCGAGGGCGGCATGCTCGTCACCGACGACGCCGAGCGCGCCGCCCGGGGGCGCCGCCTGCGGGAGCACGGCATGAGCGTCAGCGCCGCCGACCGGCACCAGGCCAAGGGTCCGGTCATCGAGCAGTACCTGGAGACCGGGTTCAACCACCGGATGACCGACATCCAGGCTGCGGTCGGGCTGGTCCAGCTGGGCAAGCTCGACGAGATCGTGGCCCGGCGCCGGACCCTCGGGGCGCGCTACCAGACCCTGCTGGCCGAGGTCCCCGGCCTCGAAGCCGCCGTGACCTCGGCCGACCCGCCCGGCGGCACCACCAACTTCCAGTCGTTCTGGATGTGCCTGCCCGAGGGCTTCCCGGTGAGCCGGGACGAGCTGATGGCCCGCCTGGCCGCCGCCGGGGTCAGCGCCCGCCGGGGGATCATGGCCTCCCACCTGGAGCCGGCCTATGCCGACCTGGCCCGGGCCGACCTGCCCGTGACCGAGCGGCTGACCCGCGACTCGCTGATCCTGCCGCTTTTCCACGACCTGTCGGAGGCCGACCAGGACCACGTGGTCGGCGTGATCGCCGCGGCGGCGGGGCCCGGCGCGTGATGACCGGAGTGCCGACGGTCAGCGTGATCGTCCCCTGCTACAACTACGCCGAGTTCCTGCCCCGCTGCGTCGGCAGCGTGCTCGACCAGCCCGGGGTCGACGTCCGGGTGCTGGTCATCGACGACTGCTCGTCCGACGACACCCCGGTCGTGGCGGCCGCGCTGGCCGCCGGCTCGGGCGGGCGGATGGAGGTCCGCCGCCACGCGGTCAACCAGGGCCACATCGCCACCTACAACGAGGGCCTTGCCTGGGCCGACGGCGACTACGTCGTGCTGCTGTCGGCCGACGACATGCTCACCCCGGGCTCGCTGTCCCGGGCGACCACGATCATGGAGGCGCGGCCGTCGGTCGGCCTCGTCTACGGGCGGGCGCTGTTGGCGCCGTCCGACGAGCCGCTGCCCTCGCCGGGCGGGCAGTGGCGGGGCACGACCGTGTGGCCCGGCGGCCGCTGGATCGAGCAGCGCTGCCGCACCGGCTACAACGTCATCTCGTCGCCGGAGGTCGTCGTCCGGGGGTCGGTCCACCGCCACGTCGGCGGCTACACGCCGGAGCTGCCCCACTCGGGCGACCTGGAGATGTGGCTCCGGATCGCGGCCGTGTCCGACATCGCCTACGTGAAGGGCGTCCCGCAGGCCGTCTACCGGGTCCACGCGCGGAGCATGCTCCGCACCCGGTACGCCGACCCGCTGGTCGACCTCCGCCATCGCAAGGCGGCCTACGACTCGTTCTTCGCCGCCTGCCCCGACGTCGAGGACCTCGACGCCCACCGCCACCGGGCCGGGCGGGCCTTCGCCCGCCAGGCGCTGTGGCAGGCCAGCCGGGCCCTCGACCGGGGCCAGGAGGTCGACGTCGACGCGCTGGTGACGTTCGCCCGAGACGCCAACCCCGACCTGTGGCGGCTCCCCCAGAGCTACGGCCTCGCCGTCCGCCGCCGGTTCGGGCGCCGGTCCGTGTACCTGCCGCCGCTGCTGGTGTCGGGCGCGTTCCACCGCCTGCGCGACGAGGTGGGCTCGCTGCGCTGGAAGTTGCAAGGGCTGTGAGGCGGGAGTGGTGACCGACACGACCGCCGACGCGCCGGCACCCACGCTGCGGGCCAAGGTCGGCAAGGGCCTGGCCTGGAGCACGGTCAACACCGTCGTCGGCCGGGTCGGCCAGCTGTTCGTCGGCATCGTCCTGGCCCGCCTCATCGCGCCGTCGGAGTTCGGCGTGTTCGCCGCCGCGCTCGTCGTGCTGTCGGTGGTGGTCAGCGTCAGCGAGCTCGGGGTCAGCGTCGCCATCGTCCAGGCCCGCGACCGGGCCGAGGTCGACCGGATCGCCCCCGTCGTCACCTCCGTGTCCGTCGCCTCGGGCGCTGCGCTGGCCGCGCTCATGGCCCTGCTGGCGCCCTGGCTGGCCTCTGCGCTGGGCGCGCCGGCGGCCGCCGGGCCGATCCGGGTTCTGGCCCTCTCCCTGGTCATCGCCGGCCTGTCGGCCACGCCGTCGGCCTGCATGCAGCGGGAGTTCCGCCAGGACCGGAAGCTGATCGCCGACACCGTGTCGTTCGCCGTCACCACTGCGGTGGCCATCGCCATGGCCTCCGCCGGGTTCGGGGCCTGGAGCCTGGCGTGGTCGCGGGTGGCGGGCAACGTCGTCCTGTTCGCGTTCACGTTCGCCCTGGCCCCTGCCCGCTACCGGCCGGCCTGGGACGCCGCGCTGGCACGGCGGCTGCTCCGCTTCGGCCTGCCGCTGGCCGGCGCCAGCATCGTGGTCTTCGCGGTGATGAACGTCGACTACGCGGTGATCGGCAACATGCTCGGCCCGACCCAGCTCGGCATCTACGTCCTCGCCTTCAACCTGTCGGGCTGGCCGGTCGGGGCGTTCTCGGCCACCGTCCGGCAGGTGAGCCTGCCGGCGTTCTCGGAGCTGCGGTCCGACCCGCTGCGCCACCAGGCCAGCTTCGGCCGGGCGCTGGGGATGCTGTTCGTGCCGGTGGTGCCGGCCTGCGTGTTGCTCGGCGTGCTCGGCGGGCCGCTGGTGCGGTTCGTGTACGGCGCTCGATGGGCCGACGCCGCCGGACCGCTGGCCTTCCTCGCCGTGGTCGGGGCGTCGCGGGTGGCGCTGGAGCTGGCCTACGACTTCCTCGTGTCGGCGGGGGAGTCCGACGCCGCCTTCCGCCTCAACGTCCTGTGGCTCGTGGCCCTGGTGCCGACCCTGATCGTGGCCGCCGAGGTCGGCGGCATCACCGCGGTGGCCGCCGGCCACGTCGTCGCCCTCGGGCTCGTGGTGCTCCCCGCCTACCTGCGGGTGCTCCTCCGCCTCGGCGTCACCGTCCCGTCGATCGTCGGCCCGATCACCCGGCCGCTGGTCGGCGGCGCGCTGATGGCCGTGACGGCCGCGGCCGCGATGGCCGCCATGCCGACCGACTTCACCCGCCTCGTCGCCGGCGGGACGCTCTCCGTGGTGGTCTACGCCGCGGTGGTCGGCCTACCGTTGTGGCGGCAGCACCGGCGCGGCGAGCTGTTCTCCGTCGTCGCGGCCCCGTCGGTCGTGGAGGCGGCGGCGTGACAGCTCTCGGTCGCAAGGTCAACCAGGCAGGCCGGCTGCTCCGGCACGAGGGAGCGTCGGGCGTCGCCGCCCGGGCGCTCCGCCGGGCGGCCGACCGGCTGGCGCCGCCCAGCCACATGCTCAACGTCTTCCGGGCTGACGTGCTCGCCGCCGCCGAGGCCCAGGCCCGCGGCACCGGGCCCGGGGCCCTGCCGGCCCTGCCGGACGAGCCCCTCACCGTGGCCTGGGTGATGACCCCGCCCAACGGCGGCTCGGGCGGCCACACCACGCTCCTCCGCCTGGTCGGCGCCCTCGAGCAGGCCGGCCACCGCTGCGTCCTCTACCTCTACGACCGGTGGGGCGGCTCGCTGCCCGAGCACGAGCGGGTGCTGCGGGAGTGGTGGCCCTGGGTCCGGGCCGAGGTGCGCGACGCCGCCCCCGGCATCGACGACTCCCACGCCGTCATCGCCACCGCCTGGCCCACCGCCTACGCCGTCGCCGCCTCCCCGGCCAAGGGCGCCCGCTTCTACCTCGTGCAGGACATCGAGCCGTGGTTCTACCCCGCCGGCGGCGAGGCCCTGCTGGCCGAGGCCACGTACCGGTTCGGGTTCCACGGCATCACCGCCGGCCGGTGGCTGGCCGGCAAGCTCACCGCCGACCACGGGATGGCGGCCGACCACTTCGAGTTCGGCTGCGACCTCGACCGCTACCGGCTGGCCGACCCCGGCGGCACCTCCGGCGAGCGGACCGGCGTCTGCTTCTTCGTCCGGCCGAGCACCCCCCGGCGGGCCTTCGACCTCGGGTCGCTGGCGCTGGAGGTGTTCGCCGCCCGCCACCCCGAGGTCGACATCCACCTGTTCGGCGACCCGGTCGGCGGGCTGCCGTTCGCAGCGGTCGACCGCGGCGTCATGACCCCGGCCGAGCTCGACGGGCTCTACAACCGGTGCGTGGCCGGGCTCGTGCTCTCGGCCACCAACGTGTCGCTGGTGCCCCACGAGATGCTGGCCTCCGGCTGCATCCCGGTGGTCAACGACGCCGAGCACAACCGGGTGGTGCTCGACAACGAGCACGTCGCCTACGCCCCGGCCACGCCGAACGACCTGGCCGAGGCCCTCGGCCGGGTCGTCGCCCGGCCGGCCGCCGAGGTCGCCGCCGGGGCCCGGGCCGCCGCCGCCAGCGTGCAGTCGCGCTCGTGGGACGACACCGGCCGGACCGTGGAGGCCACCATCCGCCGGGTCGTGGACGAGGCGGGTCGTGGCACCCGCCCCTGAGCCGCTGCTGATCGCCGGCGCCGGCGGGTTCGGCCGCGAGACCGTCGAGGTGGTCCGGGCCGTCAACGCCGCGCACGAGGACCGCCACGGCCGCCCCCGGTGGGACCTCGTCGGCCTGCTCGACGACGACCCCGACCGGTGGGGCACGCCGGTGGCCGGGACCGCGATCGTCGGACCCGTCGACTCGATCGCCGACCGCCCCGCGGCCCGGCTGGTCGTCTGCACCGGCAACCCGGCCAACTACACGTCCAAGCGGGCCATCGTCGGCCGCCTGGGCCTCGGCCCCGGCCGCTACGCCACCCTCGTCCACCCCGCCGCCGTCGTCCCGCCGTCGTGCACGGTGGGGGAGGGCACGGTCGTGCTGGCCGGCGTCGTCGCCACCACCGACGTCACCCTCGGCGCCCACGTCGGGCTCATGCCCCAGGTCGTGCTCACCCACGACGACGTCCTCGGCGACTACGCCACGATCGGGTCGGGCGCCCGGCTGGCCGGCGGTGTCGCCGTCGGCACCGGCGCCTACCTGGGCGCCGGCTGTCTCGTCCGCGAGGCGTGCACCGTCGGGGCGTGGGCCCTGGTCGGCATGGGCGCCGTGGTGACCCGCGACGTGCCCGCCGCACAGGTGTGGGCCGGCGTGCCGGCCCGCTTCCTCCGCACCGTCGATCTCCCCACAGAGGTTCTCTCGGCATGACATCCCCCATCCCGCTCGTCGATCTGGCCGTCCAGCACGCCCAGGTGGCCGACGAGGTCGCCGCCGGCTGGGACCGGGTCACCGCCTCCGGCGCGTTCATCCTCGGCCCCGACGTCGCCGCCTTCGAGGAGGAGTTCGCCGAGTTCAGCGGCGCCGCCCACTGCGTCGGCGTGGCCAACGGCACCGACGCCCTCGAGCTGGCACTGCGGGCCCGGGGCGTCGGGTCCGGCGACGAGGTGATCCTCCCGGCCAACACGTTCATCGCCACCGCCGAGGCGGTCAGCCGGGTCGGCGCCCGGCCCGTGCTGGTCGACTGCGACCCCGACCACCTGCTCGTCGACCCGACGCTCGTAGCGAAGGCCCTCACCGACCGGACCCGGGCCGTCATGGCCGTCCACCTCTACGGGCAGATGGCCCCCGTCGACGCGCTGGCCGACGTGCTGCCCCCCGGCGTCGACCTGATCGAGGACGCCGCCCAGTCGCAGGGCGCCACCCACCACGGGCGGAGCAGCGGCTCGGTCGGCGCGGTCGCCGGCACCAGCTTCTACCCCGGCAAGAACCTCGGCGCCTACGGCGACGCCGGCGCCGTGCTCACCCAGGACGCCGGCACCGCCCAGACGCTGCGAGCGCTCCGGGCCCACGGCGGGACCCGCAAGTACACCCACGACCTGGTGGGCGTGAACTCCCGGCTCGACACCCTCCAGGCCGTCGTGCTGCGGGCCAAGCTGGCCCGGCTCGCCGGCTGGAACTCCCAGCGGCAGGCGGCGGCCCGCCGCTACGACGAGCTGCTCGGCGGGCACGACGGAATCGGGCTTCCCGCGACGCTGCCGGGCAACGAGCACGTCTGGCACCTGTACGTCGTCCGGGTCGAGCGGCGGGACGCGGCGCTCGCCCACCTCGACGGGGTCGGCATCGGGGCCGGCATCCACTACCCCCAGCCGGTCCACCTACTCGGCGCGTACGCCCACCTGGGCCACGGGCCCGGGGACTTCCCCGTGGCCGAGGCCGCGGCCGGCCAGATCCTCACGCTGCCGCTGTTCCCCGGCATCAGCGGCGCCCAGCAGGAGCGGGTGGCGGCCGAGCTGGTGGCGGCGGTCGGCGGGGCGGCATGACCCTCGACCCGTCGGTGTTCGTCCACCCCCAGGGGCTCTGCGAGAGCGACGACGTCGGCCCCCGGACCCGGGTGTGGGCCTGGGCCCACGTCCTGCCCGGTGCGGTGGTCGGGGCCGACTGCAACATCTGCGACCACGCGTTCGTCGAGGGCGGGGCCCGCATCGGCGACCGGGTGACGGTCAAGAACGCCGTGCTGGTGTTCGACGGCGTGACGGCCGAGGACGACGTCTTCCTCGGGCCCAACGTGGTCTTCACCAACGACTACCTGCCCCGCGCCTACGTGAGGAAGGGGACCGACGAGCTCCTCGCCACCACCGTCCGGACCGGCGCCTCGATCGGCGCCAACGCGACGGTGGTCTGCGGGGTCACGGTCGGCGCCCACGCGCTGGTGGGGGCCGGCTCGGTCGTCACCCGCGACGTCCCGCCCCACGCGCTGGTGGCCGGCAACCCGGCCCGGTGGTTTGGCTGGGTGTGCTCCTGCGGCGCCCGCCTCGGCGACGACCTCACCTGCCCGGCCTGCGGCCGGGCCTACGCTCCGGCGGGCGACGGCCTGGCCGAGTCCGCCGCCGGCACGGCGGCGAACGGGCGGCGTTGATGGCCGCCCGCGCCGACGACGTCGTCAACGTCTGCTTCCACGGCATCGGCACGCCAGGGCGCAAGCTGGAGCCGGGTGAGGACGCCTACTGGGTGACCGAGGCCGCCTTCGCCGCCGCCCTCGATCTGGTGGCCGACCGGCCCGAGGTCCGCATCAGCTTCGACGACGGCAACGCGTCCGACGTCGCCGTCGGTCTGCCGGCGCTGGTCCAGCGGGGCCTCACCGGCACGTTCTTCCTCCTCGCCGGGCGCGTCGGGGCCCCGGGCAGCGTCGACGCCGACGGCGTGCGCGCCCTCGTCGAGGCGGGCATGACGATCGGGTCGCACGGCCTGGCCCACCGGCCATGGGTGGAGGTCACCGGGGACGAGCGCGACGCCGAGCTGCGGCAGGCCCGGGAGCGCCTGTCGTCCCTGGCCGGTGTGCCGGTCGACACCGCCGCGTGCCCGCTCGGTCGTTACGATCGCCGGGTGCTGGCCGACCTCAAGGCCCTGGGCTACCGCACCGTGTACACCAGCGACCGGCGCCGCAGCCAGGCCGGGGCCTGGCTGCAGCACCGCTACAGCGTCCGGGCCGGCGACACGCCGGCCACGCTGCGGGGTGACGTCCTCGAGCCGCCGTCGCCGGTCGAGCGCGGCCTTGCCGCCCTCAAAGGCAAGGTCAAGGAGATGCGGTGAGCGAGCGGCCGATCGCGCTGGTCGGGTTCGCCGACGCCCTGGCCGCGATCGAGTCGGCCTGGAGCCTGCTCGACGACGGCTTCGACGTCGTCGCCTTCGCCCGGGCGGGCCGCCCGCCGCCCCTGGCCCGGGTCGCGGGCGTACGGGTCGTCCCGGTCACGCCGCCGGAGCAGGACGTCAAGGCCACCCTGGCCGACCTGCGCCGGCTGGTCGCCGGCACTGGCCCGGCGGTGGTGCTGCCGCTCGACGACCACGCCGTCTGGCTGGTCGACCATGTCGCAGCCGACGACGTGACGCTCACCGTGGCCGGCCCCACCGGCGACCGGGCCGCGGTGGCGCTCGACAAGCGCCAGCAGCTGGCGGCCGCCGCGGCGGCCGGACTGGCCGTGCCCCCCACCACCGACGGCTCCGTGCCGCCCGCGGGCGACGGTCCGTGGGTCGTGAAGTCGGCGCTGGCGGTGGTCGAGCGCGACGGGCGCCTCGCCCGGCCGCCCGGCGC
>JBKPHT010000442.1:0-12378 GCA_046730015.1 Actinomycetota bacterium | reverse complement strand
GGGCTACGCCCCGACCTCGATGCCCAGACGCTCGGCGTAGGCGTCGTGCAGCCGCTGCCAGCCGAAGCCCATCGCCTCGGCGCCGCGGATCGGCCCCGGGTCCTCGCCGGCGAGCACCCGGTCGAGGACGGCGAAGCACAGGTGCCAGCCAGCGGCGACCTTCGGCACCCAGTCGCGGCTCTCGACGGTGTGGCGAAGGGTCAGCCGGGTGCCGGCCCCGGCGGCGACGAGCTCCCAGCGGATGCGGTCGCCGCCCAGCGTGTACTCCAGCACGGACGGCGGGTCGGCCACCGTGACCGTGGCGGTCATCGGCTCGTCGTCGGGGCTGGGCTCCGCCCCGGCCCTCATGGTGAGGGTGACCTCGCCGGTGGCACCGAGGTCGCGGTCGGCTGACCACGGCGCCCAGCGGTCGAGGACGGCCGGATCGGTGAGCGCGGACCACACCCGCTCGCGAGGGTGGTGCAGGTCGCGGACGAAGACGAGCGTCCACCCGTCGCCCTCGGGCCGGGCGTCGACGGGGGCCGGGGGGCCGGGGTCGAACGTGGACGGGTCCATGGAACCTCCTTCAGTCGTCGGACGAGGCGGTCGCGTCGGTCGCGGTGGTGTCGTCGGCATCGTCGAGGTAGCGCTCGAGGGCGTCGAGGTGGTGGTCCCACATCCGACGGTAGGGCGCGAGCCAGTCGTCGAGGGCCCGCAGCGGGGCGGGCTCGACGCGGTAGATCCGCTGCTGGGCGGCGACCCGGCAGGTGACGAGGCCGGCGTCGCGCAGCACCCGCAGGTGCTTGGACACGGTCGGCTGGCTCAGGGCCAGGCCGCCGACGAGGTCGCCGACGCTGGACTCGGCGCCCCGCAGCCGGTCGAGGATCCGCCGCCGGGTCGGCTCGGCCACGACGGCGAACGTGTCCATCGAGGCACCGGCCGGGAGAGCAACTGTCGCAGCAGCGGCAGCGGGCACGCCTTGAATATGCCTCAGCCCGTATATACCTGTCAAGGCCTACAACGGATCCGGTCCCCTACCGGGGGACCTGCCCGAACCAGGCGTGGAGGAACTTCGCCCACCGCTGCTTGTCCACGAACTCGACGGGATAGTGGGTGTTGCCCAGCGCATAGCCGTCGCGGTCGGGGTCGTTCTCGTAGGCCAGCTTCGACTCGGGGAAGTAGATGGCCACGCCGCCGGACCCGAACTTCCCCTGCCGCTGGGGCGAGGCGTAGTTGGCGATGACCGTGTCGGCCACGGCCGCGTGGGCCGCGGTGGCCCGCTTGGCCAGCGTCGCGTCGACCCCGGGCGCCTTGGCCACCAGGTCGAGGAACCGCCGGAGGTCGATCGAGTGGAGGCCGTAGCCGGGCGCGTAGTTCTCGCACGCCTTGCGGGCCCGCTTGAGCGCCGGCAGGTGCGTGGGGAGGTCGCCCGCGGCGGTGGTGGCGAAGCGGGACAGCGCCGCGGCCGCCGCCTTGGACTTGCTCAGGTCGACCGCCGACAAGGTGGTCGCGTCGCGGTCGCCGTAGTGCTCCTCGTAGCCGGCCACCATCTGGGCGCCGAGGGCGGCGGCGTCGAAGGCGGCGGGGTCGGCCACCAGCGGCTTCAGGAAGTTGGTGTAGTTCCAGCCGTCGCCCGGCTCCAGCTCCTCGCTGGCCACCATCACCGAGCCGGCGTCCCGCAGCGCGTAGGACGTCTCCAGCATGGCCATGAGGCAGGCGTCGAAGCCGATCACGTCGATCTTCCCGTCGGCCGTGAGGTCGGCCAGCGTGTCCTGGATCTCCCGGTTGTAGAGCTTGTCGCCGGTGTCCTCGTCGTGGGACACGTAGCGGAACGCGCCGTGGACCCGCTGGTCGTCGGGCAGCGGCTCCAGCGAGCCGAGGGCGTCGCCCAGCCGGGAGCGGGTCGAGGCCCGTGCCCGGGTCAGGCGGCCGACGTCGGCCGCCGCGCCGCGCACGGTCAGCGCCGACCGGCGGCGCCAGCCCTGGCCGTGGTCCCAGATGGCGAGCATGTAGCGCTCGGCCGGATAGGCGTCGCGGCACCAGGTGACGAAGTCGGCCAGCGCGGCGCCGTCGCCCATGTTCACGGCGCCGAGGTCGTCGAGCGCCTTGGCCTCGGTCGGCTTCATGCCCTTGGCCACGCGGTAGCGGAGGGTCTTCGACCAGCCGCCGTAGAGGTCGACGTAGTTCCGCTGGGGCCGCCCGAACTCGACGAGCACGTTGACCCGATCGGTGCTCCCGACCTTGGCCATCTGGTCGAAGTTCAGGAACGAGAACGACTCGAGGTTGTTCTTGGCGTTCAGGAACACCATGACGGTCCAGTCGGCCTTCCTGGCTCGCTTGGGGGGCATGTCAGTCGTCCTCCTCGTGTCGAGCGGCGCTCACCCGGAGGGCTTCCGCGCAGAACGCGAGCAGGCCGCTGGTCATCTCATTGAGGATCTTCGCCATCTCCGGATACGGCGGATGGAACGGCGTCGGGTTGTCCTCGGCGCCCCACTCGACGGTGAAGGCGAGGATCTTCGTGCGGGCCGGGTCGACGAGGTGGCGGCTGTAGGCGAAGTCGTCGGCCGTTCCGGCGGTCGGGTAGAGGTCCATCGACTGCTGGATCGTGTACCGCCGGCCGCGGGCGGCGGCGATGCCCGACTGCATCTTGCGGGCGAGCCGCTCCATCAGCTTGCGGTCGGCAGCGGCGAGGAATTCGCCGTAGTCGTCGCCCTGGCGGCCCCGCCGGCCGTCCCAGTCCGCGTTTCCGAACGTCTGCCCGCGGCGCCGGGCCTGGTTCTGGTCATCGCCCCAGCAGTGCAGGATCAGCTCGCCGTAGCTGTGCACGTCCACGAGGAACCGGATGTCGGGGTGCTCGTCGAGCAGCCAGACGACGTTGCGGGTCTCGGGCTCGGAAGCCGCGGCGGGACCGATGTAGACGTCGCGGTCGCAGGGGTGGGTCGAGCTCGCCACCGGGGCATCGGAGGCGAAGCAGCGCTCGATGTCCCACAGGAAGTCGTAGTTGCGGTTGAGGTCGACGCCGACGCAGCTGCCGTCGTCAGGTGCGCCGGCCGGCCCGGGCCGGCGGTTCTTCCGCCACATCGGGTCGACCGTGAAGCTGTGGTGGCGGCCGTCGGGGTTGACCTGGGGGACGAGGTAGATGTTGGCCCCGGCCAGCAGAGCCTCGACCCGGGCCGCGCTCACCCGCCGGCGCCCGATGGCGATGCCCCGACCGGCGCGGCGGGCCTCCAGCAGCCGGTCGGCGAACGCGACGAGGATGTCGGCGCTCCCCCACTCGCGGGCGTGCACGCCGCCGAGCAGGCAGATGCCCGCCGTGCCGTCGCTGTCGCCCGGCCCGATGCGGAGCGCCTGGCAGCGGCGGCCCTCCCAGCTCCGGTGGGGCAGCGCGATCAGCTCGGTGAGGTCGCCGTTGGCGGCCCCACCGGCCTCGGCCAGCCAGCGATCGACGGCGGCGACCGACATGTAGCCGCCCGGGCCGCCGGCCGGGCGTCCCCGGGGCGCGGTCGGCGGGCCGGCGCCGGCCGTGCCGTCCACGCCGAGCGCGGGCGGCGGGGCGGCGGGGACGGCCTCGATCACCTCGACCGCGTAGCCGGCAGCGGGCAGGGCGGCGAGGTCGGCGTCATCGCCGAACGCCTCCACCCGCCAGCGACCGTCGGGCCGTTCCCGCACGGTCTGCCGGACGACCGACACGTGGTGGACGCGGACGAGGTCGGCCATCGCCGCCCGGTCCGGCCCGATCACGTTCACCCGCTGCCACACGCTGAGCCCACCCCGCTCCCGTGGTCCGCCAGCCGACCGTAGCGCGACGGGCACGTCCCGTCACGGCAGGGGCCGTGACGGGATGCGCCGCGAGGATCGTCAGTCGGTGGGTGCCTCGAACACGTTGGCCGCGAGGTCGGCCCGCGGGATGTCTGTGTTGCGGGCGATGACGTCGCCCAGGTTGGTCCGGTAGTCGATCCCGTACACGGCCCGGATCAGTGCCAGGGTCGGGTCGTTCAGGTAGAAGTAGCGGTCACCGTCGCGCAGGGCCTGGAACTGCCGGCGCCACATGGCGAGCTGCAGCTCCCCGAACTCGGTGCCGGCGACGTGGCGCTCGGCCACCATGCCGGTGAAGGCGTCGAGGCTGGACACCGAGCCGTAGATCGCCTTGAGGCGGGCGGCCGTGGTCGTCCGGCGGATGCCCTGCACCGCCGACGACTCGGCCTCCTCGCTGTCGAGCGGGATGTCCTCCCCGTCGCGGCCGATCAGGCGGACGAAGTCGAGGCTGTCGGGGTCGTCGATCTCGGCGCCGGGGGTCAGCTCCGGGTCCCGCGGGAACGACTCGGTGGCCTCGCCCGTGATGGCCGTGAACGAGGTCCGGGCCGGCAGCCCGAACGCCTGCCGGAGCTGGTTGTAGCTCGGCATGCCGTGGTCGCGGCCCCGCTCGATGTCGATGGCGCCGAGGTCGACCACGCCCCGGAAGCACTCCGGCAGCGTGGGCCCGTCGAGGCACCCGGGGTTGCCCGGCACCGGGATCTGGAACAGCACGCTGCGGAGCTGGTTGTCGATCTGCTCGTCGTTGCGGTACTGGGGCTCGAGGCCGATGCCCTGCAGCAGCGGGCCGAGCTGGACCTGGCCGACGAGGTCCGGGTTGAAGAACGCGACGTTGAGCGGGATGGTCAGCGCGACGTCGTCGCCCTCGCGGGCCACCTCGACGCCGGCCGCCTCCAGGGCCGCGAGCTGCTCCGGGGTGTAGCGGTCGGCCCCGGTCTCCGCCTCGATCTCGCCGTGGATCATGCTGTGGGCCCGGTACCCGACGGTCGCGAACTCGTTGCCGAGCGTCGCGTCCACGGCGGGGTTGTAGCCGCGGTAGAGCGGCAGCGTGACGCCCATCGCCGGGAGGAACTCGTTGAAGGTGATGAACTGCTGCTCGGCGATCACGATCCGGCGGGCGATGCGGAACTTCGTCTCCTCGGGCAGGCTGCGGGGCAGCGCCGCCACGATGCGGTTGTGCTCGCGGGCGAACAGCGTGTGGGTGGCGGTGAGCGCGATGTTCTCGTTGGCCCGCACGTCGCCGGCGACCATGGCCCGGCCCGGCTGGCCGATCAGGCGGCCGTCGACGTCCATCGCCGGGGCGGTGGCGGCGTTGCCGCGGGCGTCGCGCCGGGGCAACAGGCCGTCGGGGGACAGCAGCAGGGAGCCGCTGTTGTTCTGCGGGTTCCCGTCGACCGGGCCGGCCCGCAGCCAGTCGACTCGCTCGTTGGTCCCGCCGTAGACGGCCCACGCGTCGATGTAGGAGCTGACGGTGTTGATCTGCTGGCGGGCGTTGGTCGTGCCGGTGCCGGGGGCGGAGGCCGAGCGGCTGAACGGGATGACCCCGAGCGTGTTGATGAAGCTCTCCAGCGGGTCGCCAGACGTGAACGGGATGTCGGCGGTCGGGCCGCCCACCTGGCGGAGCCCGAAGGTGTGGTCGAGGAACTGCCCCCAGACGAACCCCCACTGCGAGGTGCCGTTCTCGGAGAAGAGGTTCTGGGCGGTGTCGTTGAAAATCCGGTTGCTGACGTACCGGGCGTTCGGGCCGGCGACCGGGGCGCTGCGCCCGTCCGCGTAGCGGGCCGGGGCGAGGCGGATGTAGGCGGTTCCGGCCTGGCCGCGGGTCGGGAGCAGGCGGTTGTTGCCGCTGCCGTCGAGGCTCTGGGGCGGCTCGAGGGTCTGAGCCCCGGTCCCGGCGGGCGCCAGCGCAGTCACCGCCACGGCCAGGGTCGCGGCGAGCGCCGTTCTCCGCTGGCGGCGGCGCGCGTGGTGTCGCTGGTGCCCATTTGGATCTTTACGGTGGTTGAGCAGCACGGAAATGCCCCCTTCGACGGACAGGGATCGACCGACCGGGCCGAGGGCGCCCGCTCCTTTCACTGACCTGGGGTGACCCTGGTGGTGTGGTCCGATCCTGGTCGTCGCCGGGCATTTAGTCAATTGTCTCCGAATGGAGACGCCTATTTGCGTTCAAACCGTCTTTCCTTTATGTCACCCGATCGGGTGACATCGTTCACAGCGAACCGCCCCGGCGGTTGAGCGTATGCTCAAAGCACTCGCTCACAGCGACCGCTCAACTCCGGGAGGACCGCGATGGCCGACGTCACACCCGCCCCGCTCCCCGACCTGTCGGCCCAGCAGCTCGCCCTGCTCTTCGGCCTCCCCGACCTGCCCGACCGGCTCGCCGCGGTGGACGACCGCATCACCACCGCCCTCGGCGGCGACGGCGCCCTCCTCGGCCCGGCCTCGCTGCGGGTGGCCGCATCCGGCGGCAAGCGGCTGCGCCCGCTGTTCACCATCCTCGCCGCCGCGCTCGGCGACACGTTCGACGACC
The DNA here is from genome assembly GCA_046730015.1 of Actinomycetota bacterium. Classification (GTDB taxonomy): domain Bacteria; phylum Actinomycetota; class Acidimicrobiia; order Acidimicrobiales; family VFJN01; genus ZC4RG19. The sequence continues at coordinate 6,056 of JBKPHT010000442.1, read as the reverse complement.
GGGTCGTGACGGTCGCCGCCGCTGTCGAGCTGGTCCAGGTGGGCTCGCTCGTCCACGACGACATCCTCGACGGCGCAGACACACGCCGGGGGCGCCCGACGATCAACGCCGTCGAGGGCGTCGACCACGCCGTGCTGGCCGGCGACTACGTCCTCGCCCGGGCCGCCGAGCTGGCCGCGTCGGTCAGCGGCGGCGCCGCCCGGCTGCTCGCCGCCGCGCTGAGCGAGCTGTGCGAGGGCCAGGTCCTCGAGATGCGGGACGCCCACGACCCCGACCGGCCCGTCGACGACTACCTGGCGACGATCCGGGGCAAGACGGCGGCCCTGTTCGAGTGCGCGACCCGCCTCGGCGCCCACTGCGCCGACCTGCCCGAGCGCAACACCGTCGCCGTCGCCCGGTTCGGCGACGCGTTCGGGATGGGGTTCCAGGTGCTCGACGACGTGCTCGACTTCATCGGCGACCCCGCCCGGCTGGGCAAGCCGACCGCCGCCGACATCGCCGCCGGCGTCTACACCCTCCCCGTGCTCGCCGCACTGGCGGGCGACGACGGCGCCGAGCTCCGGCGGTTGCTCGGCGAACCCGACCGCCTCGACGAGGCGATCGCCCTGGTCCACCGGTCGGGCACGGTGGCGACGGCCCTGACCGTCGCCGACCGCTACGCCGACGACGCCCGCCGGGCGGTCGAGCACCTCAACCAGACGGCCGTCGGCGACGGCCTCGCCGGCTTCCCGCGGACGTACGTCACGTGGGCCTTGGAGACGCTGATGGACCGCCGGTTCGTCGACACCCCGCTCACCGCCCTCCGTTGACGCCCGCCGTGCCCACCGCCGTCGACACCCGGACCCGCATCCTCGACGCCGCGCTCGCCGCGCTCCGGGCGGACGGCATCGCGGGGGTGAGCGCGCGGTCGATCGCCCGCCACGGCGGGTTCAATCAGGCGCTGATCTTCTACCACTTCGGCTCGGTCGAGGGTCTGCTCGTGGCCGTCGCCCGCAGCGAGAGCGAACGCCGCTCGGCGCTGTACGCCGAGGCGCTCCGCGAGGTCACCTCCCTCTCCGAGCTGGTCGCCGTCGCCCGGCGCCTCCACGACGAGGAGTTCCAGGCCGGCACCGTCGCCGCCGCCCTCACCCAGATGCTCGCCGGCGCCGTCGGGTCGGAGGACCTGTCCCGCGGCATCCGCGAAGCGCTCGACCCGTGGACGAGCCTGGTCGGCGAGACCATCGCCCGGCTGCTCGGCGACACCCCGTACGCCGAGCTGCTCCCCGCGGCGGACCTCACCGCGGCGGTGGCGGCTCTGTTCCTCGGCATCGAGCTGCTGGCCGGCATCGACCCCGACGCGGCCGGCGACTCCCTGTTCGGGACGATGGAGGCGGTCGCCGCCGTCGTCGACGGCCTCCTGGGGAGCCGCCTCTAGGCTGGCGGGATGGCCGCCACGAACCGCAGCGGGATCGCCGTCGACGAGCTCTCCCCCGACGTCCGCCCCCAGGACGACCTGTTCCGCCACGTCAACAGCCGGTGGATGGCCGAGACCGAGATCCCGGAGGACCGGGCCGCCCACGGCGCCTTCCACGCGCTGCGCGACCAGTCCGAGCTCGACGTCCGGAGCCTGGCCGAGGAGGCCGCGGCGGGTGACGCCCCGCCGGGGTCGGACGAGCGCAAGGTCGGAGACCTGTGGGCCGCGTTCATGGACGCGGAGGAGGTCGAGCGGCGCGACGCCGAGCCCCTGGCCGACGACCTGGCCGAGATCCGGGCCGTGGCCACCCCGGGCGAGCTGATGGAGCTGCTCGGGCGACTCGAGCGCCACGGCACCCCCGGACTGGTCCAGTGGTACGTCGACAACGACGGCGAGGACGCCACCCGGTACATCGTCAACCTGGTGCAGGGCGGCCTCGGCCTGCCAGACGAGGCGTACTACCGGGAGGACGCCTACGCCGAGATCCGGGCCGCGTACGTCGACCACGTCGCCGCCCTGCTCCGGCTGGTGGACGAGCCCGACTCGGACGATGCGGCCCGGCGGGTCATGGCGCTGGAGACCGCGCTGGCCAAGGGCCACTGGACCACCGTCGAGTCCCGCGACGCCCTCAAGACCTACAACAAGCGGCGCCGGGCCCAGCTCGACGAGCTCGCCCCTGGCCTCGACTGGGACGCCTGGCTGGAGGGCCTGGCCGCCCCCGCCGGCGCGTTCGACGAGGTGATCGTCCGCCAGCCCGACGCGGTCGAGGCCGCCGGGCGCCTCATGGGCGAGCTGCCGATCGCCGACTGGCGGGTCTGGCTGGTGTTCCACCACGTCCGGTCGACCGCCGCGTTCCTGTCGAGCCGGTTCGTCGACGCCAACTTCGCCTTCTACGGCACGCTGCTGTCCGGCATCCCCCGGCTCCGGGAGCGGTGGAAGCGGGGCGTCGACGTCATCGAGGGCGCGCTCGGCGAGGCCGTCGGCCGGCTGTACGTCGCCCGCCACTTTCCGCCCGAGCACAAGGCCCACATGCAGCGGCTGGTCGGCTGGCTGGTCGAGGCCTACCGGGTCGACATCGAGGCGCTCGAGTGGATGTCGCCGGAGACCAAGCAGCGCGCCCTCGACAAGCTCGACCGCTTCACCCCGAAGATCGGCTACCCCGACACCTGGCGCAACTACTCGTCGCTGGAGATCGACCGCGACGACCTGCTCGGCAGCGTCCGCCGGGCCGCGGCGTTCGAGTCGGACCGGAACCTGGCCAAGATCGGCCGGGAGATCGACCGCGACGAGTGGCACATGACCCCCCAGACGGTCAACGCCTACTACAACCCCGGCATGAACGAGATCGTCTTCCCAGCGGCGATCCTCCGCTGGCCGTTCTTCGACCCCGACGCCGACGACGCCGCGAACTTCGGCGGCATCGGCGCGGTCATCGGCCACGAGGTCGGCCACGGGTTCGACGACCAGGGCAGCCGCTACGACGGCGAGGGCAACCTGACCGACTGGTGGACCGACGACGACCGCAAGGGCTTCGACCAGCGGGCCCAGACCCTCATCGCCCAGTACGACACCCTCGAGCCCGAGGGCCTGCCCGGCCACCACGTCAACGGCGCGCTCACCGTCGGCGAGAACATCGGCGATCTCGGCGGCATCACCATCGCCCACAAGGCCTACCTGCTCAGCCTGGACGGCGAGGAGCCGCCGGTGATCGACCGCCTGACCGGCAGCCAGCGGGTGTTCCTCGGCTGGGGCCAGGTGTGGCGGACCGTGGTCCGGGAGGCCGAGCAGATCCGCCGCCTGGCCATCGACCCCCACTCGCCGCCGGAGTTCCGGGCCAACGTGGTGCGGAACCTGGACGAGTTCCACGAGGCGTTCGACGTGGACGAGGACGACGCCATGTGGCTGCCGCCCGGCGACCGCGTCCGCATCTGGTAGCCCGGCGGCGCCGAGGCGATAGAGGTCGATCTCTGGTTCTCGAGGTCATCGTGGTCGGGGGCCGGCCCCTATCGCCTCGAGAACCAGGGACCGTTTGCCCTTCCCCACTCAACCCACCCCCAAGGCCGAACCCGTCGCGGTGTTCCCGCCCATGGCCTGCGGCATCGCCCCCGAACCGCTCGCGCCGGCGCTAGTCGGTGCCGGCGTCGGCCCGCCGGTGCGGCTCGGAGTGCTCCCAGTCGGCGAGCAGCGTCCGCAGCGCGACCAGCAGCAGCAGCGGCTGGTCGAGCATGGCGTGGTGCCCGGCCTCGGGGATCTCGACGATCGGCGTCACCCGGCCCATGCCCTCGTACATCGCCGCCCCGATGTCGGGCGTGACCAGCCCGTGCTCCGACCGCAGCAGCGCCAGCCGGCACCGGACCCGGGGCAGGTACGGCAGCGCGCTCGACCGCAGCCCGCCGGCGAACTGGGCGAACACCTGCCGGTCGAACTTCCACTGCCAGCCCCCCTCGACCTGGCGCAGCGAGTGCCGGGCGACGTGGTCGACCACGTAGGGCAGGTAGTGGTCCTGGGGCGGCACCGTCCGGAACCGGGCCAGGGCGGCGTCGACGTCGGGGTAGGTCCGGGGCGCCCCGAAGGCGCTGCCCAGCTGGGCGGCGCTCACCTCCGGGTCCGGGGCCGACACCGGCGAGTCGCACACGACCGCGCCGGCCAGCCGGTCCGGGTGCAGGGCAGCCGTCGCGATCGTCACGAAACCGCCCATGCTGTGCCCGACGATCACCGGCGGGCCGGCGATCCCGCCCGCGCCTGCGACGGCCATGACCTCGCGGGTCCACTGCTCCAGCGAGTAGGTGGCCCGGTGGCCGCTGTCGCCGTGCCCCGACAGGTCGAGCGCCACCACCCGGAAGTCGGCGGCGAACTGGGCGGCCACATGGGTCCACCAGTGGGCGTGGGCACCGCCGCCGTGCACGAACACCAGGCCCCGCCGCCCCGCCTCGCCCCAGGCGAGGAAGTTGATCGGCGCGCCGTCCACCTCGCCCCGCCCGTCCGAGTACGGCACGGCCAGCGCCCGCCGGAACCACCCGGGCGCGGCGGTTGTCTCGGCGGTCGCCCCGGTCGTCATGGCACCAACCGTACGGGCTGCAGGCCGCCGGGTCGTCGTCCGTCCCGGGCGGCTGGGATGATCGGGCCATGGCGCCACACCTGCCGCCCGGGGCCGTCACCGTGGCGCGGCTCGACAACGCCAGCCCGTGGCGGCGGTTCTCGGCCCGGGCCGAGGGCCCCGGGTGGGTCCGGCTCTCGGACCGGCTGGCCGACGCGGCGGCGCTGGACGGCTGGGTCCGCGCCGAGCGCGACGGCTTCGCGGCGGGCCACCCCGACCTGGCCGGAGCGCTGCTCGTCTACCGGTTCGCCGGCTCGCTGGCCGAGCTGGTGGTCGGCCCGCTCGTGGACCAGGGGCGGGTGCTCGTGCTCGGCCCGGGAGACGTGTGGTTCCGGCTCGGCCCCGCGGCCCGGCTCGACGGCCTGGCGGTCACTGACGCCGCGGTGGCCGTGCTCCCGGACGACGACGACGCCGGGGCCGCCGGCACCACCACGGTCGCCGACCGCGACGGCCTCCGCGCCGTGGCCGTCGACAGCCTGGTCGCCGTGTTCGAGCCGCTGGCCCGGGCGGTGCGGGAGCGGGCGCCGTTCGGCCTGGCCGGGATGTGGGGCACGCTGGCCGACCACACGGCCGAGGTCACCATCTCGCGGTCGCGCGGACGGGCCCCGCTGATCGAGCAGCGAGCCGCCTGGCGGGCGGCCGACGCGCTGGTCACGGCACTGGCCGCCCGGCAGCCGCTCGTCCGGGGCCGGCCGTCGCTCACCGAGGTCTCCTCGCCGGCCGGCGACGGCTGCTTCGTCACCAAGGGGACCTGCTGCCTCGTCTACAAGGTGACCGAGATGTGCTCGTCGTGCCCGCTGCGGAGCGAGGCCGACCGGCGGGCCCGGTTCGTCGCCCATCTGGCCCGGGTGCGCGGTCGGTAGCCTCGGCGGCATGAGCCCCGCCTCGTCGACGCTGCGCGTGCCGCTCGGCACCCCCGCCCCCGACTTCCGCCTCCCGTCGGTGACGGGCGGCGAGGTCGCCCTCGACGACCTGGCCGGTTCGCCGGCGCTCCTGGTCGCCTTCCTGTGCAACCACTGCCCGTACGTCCGCCACGTCGAGTCGGCCGTCGGGGCGCTGGCCGCCGAGTACGAGCCGCGGGGCCTGGCCACGGTCGGCATCAGCCCGAACGACGTCGGCTCCCACCCGGAGGACGCGCCCGAGCAGATGGTCGAGCAGATCCGGCGGGCCGGCTTCGGGTTCCCGTACCTCTACGACGAGCCCCAGACGGTCGCCGTCGCCTACCGGGCCGCCTGCACCCCGGACTTCTTCCTCTACGACGCCGACCGCCGGTTGGCCTACCGCGGCCACTTCGACGGATCACGGCCGGGGAGCATGATCCCGGTCACCGGCGAGTCGCTGCAGGCCGCGGTGGAGCACGTCCTCGCCGGCGAACCCGTGCCGGAGCCCCACCCGCCGAGCATGGGCTGCTCGATCAAGTGGAAGCCCGGCAACGACCCGGGCTGAGCCTGCTCCTCGCCCGCCGGACCGATCAGCCGCCCGCGGCGGCGACCATCTCGCCGACCA
>JBKPHT010000441.1:0-24965 GCA_046730015.1 Actinomycetota bacterium | reverse complement strand
GGCATCGAGGCGCTGCGCAAGGTGGGCCAGGTCGTGCTGTACGACTCGGTCGACCTGAGTGCCCCGGAGGACGGGCTCGCCCGGTCCATCGAGCTGTCGTCGTGGTTCCACGTGGTCGACCTGGCCTGGCTGCGGTCGGTGCCGTGGCGCGAGCGCATCGCCATGAGCTTCGACCCGCCGTCGCTGCGGCCCGAGCTGGGGCGCATCACGTCGGTCGCCGTCCGCCACCACCCCGACTACGCCGTCTCGGGGCTGCTGCTGGTCGGCTGGCTGGCGTCGCGGCTGGGGTGGAGGCCGGGCGCGATGGTGCGGCGGACCGACCTGATGCACGGGCGGTGCCGGGGCCCGCGGCAGGACGTGGCCGTGCGGCTGTCGCCGGTCGACTCGCAGAGCGTGCCCGGCCTGGCCGGCGTCACGGTCGAGACCGCGTCGGGCCTGTCCCTGTCGCTGGACCGGGGGCCCGGCGGCCTGCACGCCGTGCGGACGACCCGCGACGGGCGCACGTCGTCGTGGGTGGTCATGGGGGCGTCGCGGGGCGAGGCCGGGATCCTCGGCATGGGCGTCCGCGAGGCGCTGCTGCGCGATGCCACCTACCGGCCGGCGGTCGAGGCGGCGATGGCGATGCTGGCCTAGGTCGGTGCCGCTGTCAGTCCGGGAGAGCCGCCGGCCGGCGCTCGGCCGCCGACGATCTTGGCCAGCAGCCACTCGCCCGCCACGACCGGCGGGTACCGGGGAGGGTCGTGCGGCCCGCAGCACGACGGGATGCACTCGACGACCCACCCCGCCCACCTGCGGCGCCTGCTGCACGAGGCCGGCCACCGGGCCGACCCGGCCGCCTTCGCCCGCTCGGACGGCTGACCGCTGGCGGCAGTAAAACGCCGCCCGGGCATTGTCAAGCATCACGAACACACGTACGATAGATCACGTGTTCGAGGTGCTGGCTGCAGCGATCGACGAGATGGAGATCCCGGTCGACAGGCCGGCGCTGGTCGAGGTGTTGCGCCTGGCCGACACGCTCGAGGCCAAGATCAGCGAGGCGGTCGGCGAGTTCGACGCCCGCCAGGCCTGGCGGCTCGACGACACCCGGTCGATGGTGGCCTGGCTCATGCGCCGGGGGCGGCTGGCCGAGGTCGAGGCCCGCCAGGTGTCCTCGACGGCGGCCCGGCTGCGCGGCTTCCCGCTCACCCGGCGGGCGTGGCTCGACGGCGTGCTGTCCGCCGGGCAGGTTCGGGCCATCGCCGCCACGATCACCGACGCCACCGCCCCGCTCTACGCCCAACACGAGGCCGACCTCGTGCCCACCCTGGTCGGGCTCGACGTGCGCGACACGACCACGGTCATGCGCACGTGGGTGGCCCGCCCCTCGGTCCTGCCCGACGACGCCCAAAACGGAGGTGACTCGCCGTGAGACCCGCCCCCCTGCGACGCCCCCGGCGACACATCATCAGGCCGCCCCGCCCGCCGGCCCGCACGCCCCGCAGCCCGACGCCGCGCCGCACCCGCCGCCGCTACCCGGTCCCGACGGCGGCCGGCCCGGCGCCTGCATAGGTCGTCGGCCGTAGCTCGTCGCTCGTCGGTCCCGACGGCCGCCCGTCCGGCGCCTGCGTAGGTCGCCGGTCGTCGGCGCAGATCGGCGGTCAGCCGTCGGCGAGGAGCTTGGCCCGACGGGCGAACAGCTCGTCTGCGGCGGCTTGGGCCTCGGCCCGCACCGAGTCGACGTCGAACGTGAGCGGACGGCCGCCGGCGACTAGGCGCCGTCCGTCCACCCACACGTCGCGCACGTCGTGGCCCGACGCCGAGAGCACCAGGTGGGCGGCCACGTTGGCGTCGTCGCCGTGCATGACCGGCGTCGTGTGCAGGCCCCCGAGCCAGACCGTGACCAGGTCGGCCCGCTTCCCCGGCGCCAGCGTGCCGCACACGTCGCCGAGCCCCAGGGCCCGGGCGCCGTCGCACGTGGCCATGGCCAGCACGTCCCACGGGTCGCCGGTCGTCGGGTCGAGCGTCGACACCTTGGCGAGCAGCGAGGCGAACTTCATCTCCTCGAACAGGTCGAGGTCGTTGTTCTCCTTCTCGCCGTCGCTCCCCAGCCCGACCGTCACGCCCGCGGCCCGCAGGGCGCCGACCCGGGCGGGCCCCGACGCCAGCTTCATGTTCGAGCACGGGCAGTGCACGATCGACGTGCCGGTCTGTGCCAGCAGCGAGATCTCGCGGTCGTCGAGCCAGACCCCGTGGGCGACGACGCACCGGGGCCCCAGCACGCCCCGCTGGTGGAGCACCTCGATGGGCCTCCGGCGCCAGCGCTTCAGCGACTCCTGCACCTCCCACACCGACTCGGACGAGTGCGTGTGCAACCCGGTGTCGAACTCCTCGGCCAGCGCCACGCCGGCCTCGAAGCACGCCGGCGAGCAGTACATGAGGTGCTCGAGCCCGACCCACGCCCGGACCCGGCCGTCGGCCGCCACCCGGTGCGACTCGAGCAGCGCCCGGTTCGTCGCGATGGTCTCGAAGTAGTCGTACTCGCCGTCCTCGCCGTCGCAGACGTACGGCACGAGCGTCGCCCGGATGCCCAGCTCCGCGGCCACCGACGCCGATCCCTCCATGAACCGCCACATGTCCATGACCGAGGTCGTGCCGGCCAGCAGGCTCTCGGCGTAGCACTGCAGCGAGGCGGCCCGGGCGATCTCGGGCGTGAGCGCGCGGTGGGCGGGGTCGACGTAGGTGCGCAGCCAGTCCCACAGCGAGAGCGACTCGGCCGTCCCCCGCAGCAGCCCGGAGTGCAGGTGCCCGTTGTGCAACCCGGGCAGCACGGCGTGGCCGGTGACGTCGACCACCTCGGCACCGGCGGACCGGGGGTCGGCGTCGAGCGCGTCCACCCCGCCCACCGCCACGATCGTGTCGCCCTCGACCAGTACCGACCCCGGGTCGAGCAGGCGGCGGCCGCCAGTCATGGGCAGGACGATGCCGTTGCGGACGAGCGTGGTCACGGAACCCAGACAACGGCGGGCCTCAACAATCTGTCAACGCACGACCACCACTGTTCACGGCCCGGAAACGCGCCCGTGCACGTCACGGATGCCGGTTCGGCCCGCCGGTACGCTGCGGCCCGTGGGCGACCGTCACCCCCTCCTCGTGGCGCTCGAGCCGGTGGCCGATGCGCTCGGGGCCGAGCTGGTCGAGGCCGCCGACGTGGCGAACGGCGACGTGCCCCTGCGCTGGCAGGACGAGCTCGTCGGCGGCCTGCGCCTGCCCGGCGTGCACGGGGCGCTCGAGCGCATGATCGCCGGGGTCGAGACCGAGCTGGGCGCCCCGCTCGCCGAGCTGTCGCGCGAGGACAAGCAGCGCGCGGTGCGGCTGCTCGAAGCCCGCGGCGCCTTCCAGCTGCGCAAGGCCGTCGAGGAGGTGGCCGACGCCCTCGGGGTCAGCCGGTTCACCGTCTACAACTACCTGAACGCAGGATCGGGGTGAGTTCTTTGGCTCTCGAGGTCGAGTTCACCGTCGAACCGTTCGTCGAGGGGGCACCCGGTCCGCACGTCCGCGCCGCCGTTGACGCCGCCGAGCGGTCGGGCCTGGCGGTCGACTTCGGGCCGTTCGGCACCTCGGTCTCGGGCGACGACGAGGCGGTGCTCGACGCGGTCGACGCCATTGTCCGCTCCGCGGTGGCGGCCGGGGCGACCCGGGTGTCGCTGCAACTCGCCCGGCCGCCGGCCTGAGCCGGGCCAGCGACCGACCCGAACCCGACCCGACGCGGTTTCCCGGCCGTTGCGCGTCCGTCACGGCTCGGTGAACTGCTTCAACAGTTTGTTGAACCGGGATACGGTCCCCCCGTGTCGCCGCCCACAGCCGTCGATCTGCTGGTCACCGGAGCCGAGCTCGTCGTCACGATGGACGCCGAGCGGCGCGAGCTGCCGGGCGGCTGGGTCGCCTGCCGCGACGGGTTCGTCACCGCGGTCGGCGCCGCCACCGACGAGCCCCCGCCAACAAGCGGCACGCTGCGGGCCGACGGCTGCCTCGTCACGCCGGGCCTGGTCAACACCCATCACCACATCTACCAGAACCTCACCCGGTCCTACGCGCCCGCCACCTCGGCCTCGCTGTTCGACTGGCTGACCACCCTGTACCCCCGCTGGGCGCTGCTCGACGAGGAGGCGTCGTACGTGTCCGCCTGGGTGGGCCTGGCCGAGCTGGCCCTGGGCGGGTGCACGACCTCGGCCGATCACCTCTACGTCCACCCGGCCGCCGGCGGGGACCTGCTCGGCGCCGAGATCGCCGCCGCCCGGGACCTGGGCATGCGCTTCCACCCAACCCGGGGGTCGATGTCGCTGTCGCGCAAGGACGGCGGCCTGCCGCCCGACGAGGTGGTCCAGGACGACGACACGATCCTCGCCGCCAGCGAGGACGCCGTCGCCCGCCACCACGACCCGGCGCCCGGCGCGATGGTCCAGGTGGCGCTGGCCCCGTGCTCGCCGTTCTCGGTTACACCCGACCTGATGCGCCGGACGGCCGAGCTGGCCGAGCGGCTCGGCGTGCGCCTGCACACCCACCTGGCCGAGGACCCCGACGAGGACACCTACTGCCTCGAGACCTACGGCCGCCGGCCGATCGAGCATTTCGAGGACTGCGGGTGGGGGTCCGACCGGTCGTGGGTGGCCCACTGCATCTACCCGAACGAGGCCGAGATGGCCCGGATGGCCGGGTGGGGCACCGGGGTGGCGCACTGCCCGAGCTCGAACATGCTGATCGGCGGGGGCGGCATCGCCCCCGTGCGGGACTACCGCGACGCGGGCGTGCCGGTGGGGCTGGGGTGCGACGGCTCGGCGTCGACCGACTGCGCCTCGCTGTGGCTGGAGGCCCGGGGCGCGCTGCTGCTGGCCCGCCAGCGGGGTGGTCCCACGTCGTTCGCCGCCCGGGACGCGCTCGAGCTGGCGACCCTCGGCTCGGCCGCCTGCCTGGGCCGGACGGGCGAGCTCGGCGTGCTGGCGCCCGGGGCGGCGGCCGACCTCGTGGCCTGGAAGCTGGGCGGGCTCACGTACGCCGGGGCGCTGACCGACCCTGTCGAGGCCTGGCTGCGGTGCGGACCGACGGCGGCCCACCACACGGTCGTGGCCGGCCGGCCGCTGGTCGAGGACGGCGAGCTCCGGGCCGCCGGCCTCGACGGCATCCTCCGCCGCCACCGCGCCGCCGCCGCCCGCCTCCAGGGCCTGGACTGACCCCGGTTCACCATCGTCGGCGAGGCCGGAACGGTCAGAACGGTCAGCGGACCGCTGCCGCGATCGCCCCGAGGCCGGCGCGCCAGGCGATGCCGGACTCGGCGAAGCCGGCGGCGGCGAGGGCCTCGACGTGCCACGCCGCGGGGGGGCCGAACGAGTCGGGGTGGTTGACGCCGCCGAAGAACCGGCGCCGCTCCGCCACCGCGTCGACCAGGGCGGGATCGGCGGCGGCGAGGTCCCACCAGGCGTCCCAGCCGGGGCGGCCGTCGGCGTTCTGCTCCTCCCGGCGCCGCCGGGCCAGCTCCGACAGCCCGGCCGTCAGGCGGGGCAGGCCGCCGTCGGGCATCTCGTCGGCGTTGGCGACGACGCCGCCGGGGCGGACCACGTCGCGCAGGTCGCGGTACAGCCGCCGGAGGGTCGGCTCGGGGAGCCAGTGGAGCGCGGTGGCGGTCACGACGGCGTCGAACCCGGTCTCGGGGAGGGCCGCGGTCCAGGCCGGGTCGCCGAGGTCGGCCCGGACGATGCGGACCCGGGGGTCGCCGGCCAGGCTGCCGGCGGCGATGGCGAGGAGGGCGGGGTCGATGTCGACGGCCACGGTGCGGGCGCTGGGGAGGCGGGCGAGCACGCGGCGGGTGATCGACCCGGTGCCGCAGGCGAGGTCGAGCACCAGCGGCTCGGGGCCGGCGACGGCCTCGACGATGTCGACGAGGGCACCGAGCCGGGCCTCGCGGTCGGGCATGTAGCTCTCCTGCTGGAGGTCCCACGAGCGCTGCCACGTCTCGGCCCACTCGGGGTCGGGGCCGGCGGTGCGGGTGAGGGTCTCGGACATCGGCTGCGCCTCCCGGTAAGGTCCATCACGTCGCTTTGACCCTCACACCATGCCCGACCGACGTAAGGACCGCAAGTGAACTTCGGAAGTTACGCGAGCCTCGCGGTCGACCTGGTGTCGTCCGAGCCCGACGACCTCGACCCCGACGACCCGCTGGCCTCGGTCGAGGGCCTGCGGACGATGCTGGCGGGGCGGCCGCGGTTGGCCGAGCGGGCCCGGCCGTCCGACCTTGCCCCGCTGGCCGGCCTGCGGACGTCGCTCCGCGCCGTGTTCGACGCCGCGGCCGCCGGCGACTCGGCAGCCATGGTGCGGCTGCTCAACGCCGCGCTGGCGGCGCACGGGCCGCGGCCCAGCATCTCCGGCCACGGCGACAGCGACTGGCACCTCCACCTGGCGGCCGACGACGGCCCGCTGGCCGACGACTACGCGGCCGGGGCGGTGACCGGGCTGGCGATGATGTTCCTCGACCTCGGGGCCCGCCGGTTCGGCACCTGCGCCGACCCGCGCTGCCGGGGGGTGTTCCTCGACACCTCGCGCAACCGGTCGCGGCGCTACTGCTCCGACCGGTGCGCCACCCGGGCCAACGTGGCGGCGTTGCGGGCCAGGCGGCGGGGTGTGGCAACCTGACGGAGTGTCAGATCTCGTCCGGGTGGAGGGGCACGGCGCCGTCCGCCTGCTCACCCTCGACCGGCCCGGGGCGCTGAACGCCTTCGACTCGGCCCTCTACCGGGCCGCCGGCGCCGCCCTCGACGCCGCCCGGAGCGACGACGCCGTCAAGGTCGCGGTCCTCACCGGCGCCGGCCGCGCCTTCTCCGCCGGCCAGGACCTCGACGAGATGGCCCGCCTGGCCGCCGGCGAGGCGGTCGAATCGGGCTTCCCGGTGCTGCTCGAGGCCCTGCAGGCGTTCGACAAGCCGCTGGTCGCCGCCGTCAACGGGCCCGCGGTCGGCATCGGGTTCACCCTTCTCCCCCACTGCGACCTGGTGCTGGCGGCCGAGGGCGCCCGCTTCCGCACCCCGTTCGCCGAGATGGGGGTGCCGCCGGAGGCGGCCAGCAGTTACCTGTTCCCCGCCCGGATGGGCTGGCAGCGGGCCGCCGAGGTGCTGTTCACCAGCCCCTGGCTCGGCGCCGAGGAGGTGGTCGCCTGCGGCATCGCCCTCCGGGTCGTGCCCGCCGCCGACCTGCTCGCCGAGGCCCTCGCCCTGGCCACCACCGTCGCCGCCGCCCCGCTGCCTGCCCTCCGCGCCATCAAGTCGACCATGCTCGCCGCCCGCGCCGACGCGGTCGCCGCCGCCCGGGCCCGGGAGGAGGCGGCCTTCGCCGAGGTCCTCGGCCTGGTCTGACCCCAACCGGGTCGGTTACATCGCGCCAGCCGCGACCCATCCGACCCGGTTCGGGCGGCCACCCAACCGGGTCGGGAACATCGCGCCAGCTGCGACCCATCCGACCCGGTTGGGTGGCCTAGAGGTAGAGGGCGGGGCCCGAGGCCTCCACCACCGCCACGCCGTCGGGCGGCAGGCCCACCCCCGCGGGCGTCCGGGCCACCGCCGGCGACGACGACAGCAGCAGGTCGCCCGCCCCCTCCACCGGCACGTCGTGCGGCTCGGGACCCAGGTTGACCGCCACCGCCACCCCGGCCGCCACCCGGCGGGCCACCAGCCAGCCGGCCTCCTCGTCGAACGACACCTCCGTGTCGTCCAGCGTCCCCACCCCCAGCCCCCGGTGCGACCGGCGGAGGGCGATCAGCGCCCCGTACCACGCCAGCAGGTCCGCATGGACCGGATCGTCCACCTCGTCCCAGCGGAGCGCCGAGGCGGTGAACGTCGCCGGGTCCTGGGGGTCGGGCACGTCCTCGGGCCGCCAGCCGAAGGCGGCGAACTCCCGGCGCCGCCCCTCCGACACCGCCCGGGCCAGGTCGGGGTCGTCGTGGTCGGTGAAGTAGGCGAACGGCGTCGACGCCCCCCACTCTTCGCCCTGGAACAGCAACGGCACGAACGGGCCGGTCAGCAGCAGCGCGGCCGCCGCCTTCAGCCGTCCCGGCCCGACCAGCCGGCCCAGCCGGTCGCCGGCCGCCCGGTTGCCGACCTGGTCGTGGTTCTGCGCCGACACCACGAACTGCGACCCGTGCAGTCCCAGCGGCAGCCGCCCGTGGACCCGGTCGCGGTGGGGCGAGTAGCGACCGTCGTACACCCACGCCTGGCGGAGCGCCTTGGCCAGCAGGGCCAGCGACCCGAAGTCCTCGTACCAGCCGTCCCGCTCGCCGGTCAGCACGGCATGCAGCGCGTGGTGCCATTCGTCGGCCCACGACGCCGCCAGCCCGAAGCCGCCCTCCGCTCGGTCGCGGACGAACCGGGTGGCGTTCAGGTCCGACTCGGCCGCCAGCCACAGCGGCCGGCCCAGGTCCTCGGCCAGGACGTCCACCGCCGCTGCCAGCTGCTCCAGGACGTGCAGCGCCGACTCGTCGACGATGGCGTGGACGGCGTCGAGCCGCAGCCCGTCGAGGTGGTAGTCCCGCAGCCACATGCGGCCGTTGTCGACGATGAAGGCCCGGACCTCGTCGCTCCCCCGGCCGTCGACGTTGATCGCCGAGCCCCAGTTGGTCCGGTACCGGTCGCCGAAGTACGGGCCGAACTCGCCCAGGTGGTTCCCCGCCGGGCCCAGGTGGTTGTAAACGACGTCGAGCACCACCCCGAGGCCCCGGGCGTGGCAGGCGTCGACGAGCCGCTTCAGGCCGTCGGGCCCGCCGTAGGCCGCGTGGGGCGCCCACAGGTCGACGCCGTCGTAGCCCCATCCCCACCGTCCCGGGAACTGGGCCACCGGCATCAGCTCGACCCCGCCGACCCCGAGGTCGACCAGGTGGTCGAGGTGAGCGATCGCCCCGTCGAAGGTGCCCTCGGCCGAGAACGTGCCGACGTGCAGCTCGTAGAGGACGTGGTCGCCCAGGTCGACGCCCCGCCAGCCGGTGTCGGTCCAGCCGAACGCCCCGTGGTCGACCACCCGGGACGGGCCGTGGACGCCGGCCGGCTGCCACGGCGACCGGGGGTCGGGGCGGGCCGGGCCGCCGTCCAGCGAGATCGCGTAGTCGTCGCCGGGGCCGAGGTCTGGCACGCGGCCCGCCCACCGCCCCCGCTCCCCCCGGGCCAGCGCGACCCGCCGCCCGCCGGTCACCACCTCGACCGAACGCGCCGCCCGCGGCGCCCACACCGACACCTCCACGGCTCAGCCTCCGTCGCGCGCCAGCAGCGCCACCGGGAACCCGGCGAGCACGTCGGCCACCGGCACCTCGCCCCCCGGATGCCGGGCGCCGGTGACCGCGTCGACCCAGCCGCCCGGCGGCAACGCAACCGTCGTGTCGCCCCAGCCGCCCCCGGCTGCCAGGCCCAGCACCAGCCGCGGCACGACCACCGCCACGTCCCCGCCCCGGGTGAACCCGACGCCGTGGCCCGCGGCGCCGCCGCCGAACCCGAGCGGGACGTAGGCCGCCGCCTCCCCGGCGCCGAACGCCTCGGGCCGCCGGGACCGCAGCGCCAACGCCGCCCGGACGACGGCGAGCTTGGGGAGGCCCTCGTCCGCCCGGGCCATCAGGTCGGACGGGCCGAGGCCGGCGAACTCGGCCAGCAGCCGGCGCCGCCGGTCGAAGTCGACCGGCCGGCGGTTGTCGGGGTCGACGAGGCTCAGGTCCCACAGCTCGGTGCCCTGGTAGGTGTCGGGCACGCCCGGGACGGTCAGCTGCACCAGCGCCTGCGCGAGCGCGTTGACGCGGCCGGGTGCCACGAGGGGCGCGACGAACCCATCGAGGTCGGCCAGCAGCCCGCCGTCGGCGAAGGCGCCCCGGGCGAACGCGTCGCGGGCGGCGTCGTAGCCGGCGTCGGGCTCGGTCCACGAGGTGCGCAGCTTGGCCTCCCGGGTCGCCTTCTCCAGGTAGGCGGCCGCCCGGTCGACCGTCAGCGGCCACGCCCCGACCAGCGTCTGGAACAGCAGGTGCTGGGCGTGGCGGTCGGGCTCGCCGCCCGGCCAGTGGCGGGCCGACGCGGCCAGCCAGCGGCCGCAGGCCTCGTTCCACTCGCCGGGCATCTCCGAGAGCAGCGCCAGCCGGGCCCGGACGTCGGCCGACCGCTTGGTGTCGTGGGTCGACAGTGTCGTCATCGTGCCCGGCCACCGGGCCTGGGCCTCGGTGTTGGCCCGGTGGAACTCGTCGACCCCGACGCCGAACCGGGCCAGGTCGCCGCCCACCTCGGCGAGCGCGAGGAGGCGGGTGTACCGGTAGAACGCCGTGTCCTCGACCCCTTTGGCCATCGCCGGCCCGGTGAGCTGCTGGAACCGCATCACCCACTCGTCCTCGATCGGCCGGCGGTCCGGCAGCCGGAGCAGCAGCAGGTCGGCGAGGAAGCCCAGCAGGTCGGGGTCCACGTCGCGCCGCCGCCCTGCCACCGCCTCGACCGCGGCCTCGACCCGGGCGGCGTCCTCGGCCCGGACGAGCCCGATCTCCGCCCGGACGTAGGTCCGGTACACGGGGAAGGCGGCCAGCAGCTCCTGCAGCGCCTGGTGCAGCTCGTGGCGCGTGCGGTCGCGCTGGTGGCGCCGGCCCTCGCAGATCTCGACCAGCAGGGCGGTCAGCCGCGCCACGTCGGCGGCCAGCACCTCCCGCACGGCGTAGGTCTTGGCCTCGTGCACGACGGCCGCCACGCCGGTCGGCGCGCCCGTGAGCGCGGCGTAGCCGTCGGTGATCGCCGCCTCGCCTGCCGCGTCGACGAACAGCCCGCCGATGACCCCCAGCCGGTCGTAGCCGGTGGTGCCGGCCACGGGCCACGCGGCCGGCAGGTCCTCCCCGGGCTGGAGGATCTTCTCCACCACCGTCCACACCCCGCCGGTCGCCCGGGCCAGCCGGTCGGCGTACTGCTCCGGGTCGCGCAGGCCGTCGGGATGGTCGACCCGCAGGCCGTCGACCACCCCGTCCCGCACCCACCGGAGGATGAGCTCGTGAGCGTCGGCGAACACGTCGGGATCCTCGACCCGGAGGCCGGCCAGGGTGTTGATGTCGAAGAACCGGCGGTAGCCGAGCTCCCGCCCGGCGGTCCGCCAGTAGGCGATGCGGTGGTTCTGGGCATCGAGCAGCCGGTCGAGGGCGTCGACGTCGGCGTTGAGGTCGGCCAGCGCGGCGTCGACCGCGGCGGCCAGCGGGGGCCGCTCGGCCAGCAGCCGCTCGACCTGGCGGCGGAGCACGGCGACGTCGCGGTGCCGCTCGGCCACCGCCGCCGGGTCGGTGCGGGAGGCTCGGGGCAGCCGCCCGAGGGCCGCCGCCACGAACCCGAGGTCGTCGTCGCCGGCGGCGGCCGCGGCCTCGCCCAACAGCCCGGCCAGCGACCGGGGGTCGACCGGCAGGCGGTGGTCGAAGTAGCGGACCGTGAAGGTCGCGCCGTCCCGCCCGACCGTGACCTCGCCCCGGTCGAGGACCCGGCCATAGTGGTCGCCGAGGATGGGCATGAGCACGGTGTTGCGGAGCTTCTCCTCCGGCGGGTCCCAGGTCACGTCGAAGTGGCCGGCCCACCGGGACGACGGCCCGTTCTCGAGCACGTCCCACCACCAGCGGTTCTCCGGCCCGGTGATGGCCATGTGGTTGGGCACGATGTCGAGCACCTGCCCCAGCCCCGCCTCGCGGATGGCCGCCACCAGCCGGGCGTGCCCCTCGGCGCCGCCCAGGTCGTCGCTGGGTCGGCCCGGGTCGACGACGTCGTACCCGTGGGTCGAGCCGGGGGACGCCTGCAGCACCGGCGACAGGTAGACGTGGGACACGCCGAGGTCGGCCAGGTAGCCGACGACCCCGGCGGCGTCGTCGAAGTCGAACCCGGGGTGGAGCTGGAGGCGGTAGGTGGCGCGGGGGGTGGTCATTCCGCCGTGAAGGGGTCGAGACAGCGGGCACCGGTGCGCTGGACGTCGCGGACGTTCCGGGTCACGAGGGTCCAACCGTGCACCCTTACGGTCGCAGCCAACAGGCCGTCGATCACCGGCAACCCGTGGGCGGCATCGAGGCGGCCCCACTCGTCGGCCACACGGGCGTCGACCCCCACCGTGCGGTCGGCGTAGGTCGCCAAGAGGGCGTCCAGCCACGTGTCCAGGATCTCCGCTCGCTGGGGGTCGCGCCTGCGGAGCATCTCCACCCCCTTACGGATCTCTCCCGCCACGAGGAAGCTCAGGTAGACGCTGTCGGGATCGACCGAGGCGGCCCAGGCCGCGACGTTCGGATGCGGGACGGCCTTTCGCAGTTCGGACAGGACGTTGGTGTCGATGAGGAACGCCACGCGCCTACAGCTCGACCGTGCGCCCCGGCTCGGCCGAACGCTCGACCTCGAAGTCATCGGGGAAGTAGGGGGCCGCCCGTAGGAATTCCATCAGGCTCGGCTTCTGGCCGGTGAGGCGGTCGTAGTCCTCGACCGCGAGGATGACGACGACGTCCCGGCCGTGACGCGTGACGATCTGCGGGCCCTCGTCGTGGGCGTGGCGCACGACCTCGCTGAACCGCTGCTTGGCTTCCTGAAGTTGCCATTTCATATCTAGACAGTCTAGACAGAAAGCCGCCGCAGCAGCACTACCGACCGGTCGGTGAGCACCAGGTCGCCCCGGAGCTCCTCGTCCATCTCGTCCGGCGGGCCGTCGGCGGTGTCGAGGACGCAGTGCCAGGTCTCGCCCCAGGGGCCGCTGATCGTCCACTTCCGGGGCTCGGGCGAGGCGTTGATGAGCAGCAGGAACGAGTCGTCCACCACCCGCTCGCCCCGGGGCCCCGGGCTGGTGATCGCGTCGCCGTTGAAGAACACGCCGACGCAGGTCTGGTGGCCCTCGTTCCAGTCGGACTCGGTCATCTCGGTGCCCTCGGGCTTGAGCCAGACGATGTCCGGGGTGCCCCGCAGCGGCCGGCCCTGGAACCACCGGCGCCGGCGGAACACCGGGTGGTCGTGTCGCAGGGCGATCAGGGCGGTGGTGTACTCCAGCAGGTCGTCGTCGATGTCCGACCAGTCGAACCAGGAGACCTCGTTGTCCTGGCAGTAGGCGTTGTTGTTGCCGCCCTGGGTGCGGCCGGCCTCGTCGCCCGACAGCAGCATGGGCACGCCCTGGGACAGGAACAGCGTGGCGAGCAGGTTCCGCTGCTGGCGGGCCCGCAGGGCCAGCACGTCGGGGTCGTCGGTGGGCCCCTCGACGCCGCAGTTCCACGAGCGGTTGTGGCTCTCGCCGTCGCGGTTGCCCTCGCCGTTGGCCTCGTTGTGCTTCTCGTTGTAGGACACGAGGTCGCGCAGCGTGAACCCGTCGTGGGCGGTCACGAAGTTGACGCTGGCGGACGGGCGCCGCGAGTCGGCCTGGTAGAGGTCTGAACTTCCGGTGAGCCGGCGGGCCAGCTCGCCGACGATGGCCGGCTGGCCCCGCCAGACGTCGCGCACGGTGTCGCGGTACTGGCCGTTCCACTCCGACCACTGGGGCGGGAAGTTGCCGACCTGGTAGCCGCCCTGCCCGAGGTCCCACGGCTCGGCGATGAGCTTGACCTGGCTGATGACCGGGTCCTGCTGGACCAGGTCGAAGAACGCCGACAGCCGGTCGACGTCGTGGAACTGGCGGGCCAGGGTGGCGGCGAGGTCGAAGCGGAAGCCGTCGACGTGCATCTCGGTGACCCAGTACCGCAGGCTGTCCATGATCAGCTGCAGGGCGTGGGGGTGGGCCATGTTGAGGCTGTTCCCGGTGCCCGTCGTGTCGTAGTAGTGGGCTTTGTCGTCGGGCACGAGCCGGTAGTAGGCGTTGTTGTCTATGCCCTTGAACGACAGGACGGGGCCCATGTGGTTGCCTTCGGCCGTGTGGTTGTACACGACGTCGAGGATCACCTCGATGCCGGCCTCGTGGAGGGCCCGGACCATCGCCTTGAACTCCGGCACCTGCGAGCCGTCGGACCCGGCCGACGAGTACTCGTTGTGGGGGGCGAAGAACCCGATCGAGTTGTAGCCCCAGTAGTTCCGCAGCCCCCGCTCGACCAGGTGGGCGTCGTGGACGAACTGGTGGACCGGCTGCACCTCGATGGCGGTGACCCCCAACGACCGCAGGTAGTCGATGGCCACCGGGTGGGCGAGGCCGGCATACGTGCCGCGCAGCAGCTCGGGGATCTCGGGGTGGGTGGCGGTGAAGCCCTTGACGTGCACCTCGTAGATCACCGACTCGTGCAGGGGTACGTCGGGCGAGCGGTCGGCGCCCCAGTCGAAGAAGGGGCTGACCACGACGCCCTTGGGTACGTGGGGCGCGCTGTCGTCGTCGTTGCGGCTGGCCGGGTCGCCGAAGGTGTAGGGGAAGCAGGCCTGGTCCCAGTCGACGCCGCCGTCGACCGCCTTGGCATAGGGGTCGAGCAGCAGCTTGTTGGGGTTGCAGCGGTCACCGTTGGCGGGGTCCCAGGGGCCGTGGACCCGAAAGCCGTACCGCTGCCCGATACCGATCCGGGGCAGGTAGGCGTGCCAGCAGAAGGCGTCGACCTCGGTCATCGGAACGCGCTGCTCGGCGCCGTCGGCGTCGAACAGGCACAGCTCGACGGCCTCGGCGGCCTCGGAGAACAGCGAGAAGTTCGTGCCGGTGCCGTCGTAGGTGGCGCCCAGGGGGTAGGGGCGCCCCGGCCAGACCTCGATGTCGGTCAAACGCTCACTCCCGGATCGGGTACCGGTCGGGATCGGCCGGAGAGACAAGGTTAGATCCGACCGGCAGCCACCCGGCGCGTCCGCCCGTCGCCGGAGCTCAATGGCCGCTGCGGGTCAGCCGGCGTCGGCCCGCGCCCCGGGGTTGGACGGGAGGGCGTCGAACCGGCCCGACGGGCGGATCCGACGGTAGGCGGCGACGACCGGGGCCAGCTCGTCGGGGCTGGCGCCGTGCATGATCACGCCGTCGACGCCGAGGTCGAACTGGGCCAGCACGGCCCGGGCGCAGTCCTCGGCCGAGCCGCGGGCGGCGGGGGCGAGCCACTCGTCCGGGATGAGGGTGGCGACATGCTCGAGCTGGTCCGTGGTGGCGACGGCGTCGATGGCGCCGGCCATCGAGGCGACGACCGGGTCGGCCCGGAAGCGGTCGAGCGCGGCGGGGTCCCAGCCGTTGGTGGCGACCATCAGGTCGCCGTAGCCCTGGAGGTAGGTGCCCATCCGCCCCACGGTCTTCTTCAGCACGAGCTCCGCGGGAAGGTGGTCGCCAACCGTGGCGAAGCACGACCACACCCGGACGGCGGCCGGGTCGCGCCCTCCCTGCTCGGCGGCCGCCCGGACCGTGGCGACGCTGCGGGCCGTGGTCTCGTCGGTGAAGAAGGTGTGGAGCACCACCATGTCGAGCGCCCGTCCGGCGAACGCGAGCGAGTTGGGCCCGAAGGCGGTCAGGCCGACGGGGATGTCCTCGTCGAAGTCCCGGTCGAGGAACAGGACCGGCCAGGCGCCGGCCGGGCCGTCGTGGCCGACCACGACCTCGCCCCGCCACAGGCGCCGGGCCAGGCCGACGAAGTCCTCCATCTGGGCGGTCGTGATCCGCGGGAGTCCGTAGGCGTCCAGCATCGGGGCGATTCCCCGGCCGAGGCCGAGGGTGAACCGGCCGCCGCTCAGCCGGTGCATGGTGGTGGCGAACGAGGCGGTCACGGCCGGGTGACGGGTGTTGTGGTTGGTGGCGGCGGTGGCGATGCCGACCCGCTCCGAGACGGCCGCCGCCGCGCCGGACAGGGTGGCGGCCTCCTTGACGTTGAACCGCTCGGACACGAACGCCGACCCGAGGCCGAGCGCCTCGCCTGCCCGCACCTCGTCGACGAGGTCGCGGGGCGAGCGGGGCTGGCCCGCGAGCGTGTAGAAGCCCAGCTCGTTCATCGGGGGTGCGCCCGCTTCGCTCGCTCGAACGGTCATTTCGAGGCCCGGCGCATCATCCCCAGCTTGAGGGTGTGGAGCGCCTCGGAGAACTGCTGCTGCTGCTCCTCGGTCAGGTCGGCGAACAGGCAGCTCATCGCACCCATCGCCGGCGTCAGGATCGCCTCGGCGGCGGCGTCGCCGTCGGTGGTCACCTCGACCATCGTGGCCCGGCGGTCGGTGGGGTGGGGTCGTCGGGCGACGAGGCCCTCGGCCTCGAGGCCGTCGACGAGGGCGGTCATGTTGCGGGGGGACAGCTCCAGCTCGTCGGCCAGCTCGCGCATCATCGCGGGGCCCTGGCAGTGGAGCCGTTCGACCAGGCGCAGCCGCGGGAGGGTGAGGCCCTCCTCGGCCTGGGCGTCGATCCAGCGGAGGAACGCATGGGCGAACGCGGACGTCTGCTCGACGAGCACGCGGAGCGGGTCGACGTCGGCGCCGGCGGCGCGGGCCTCGGCGAGCCGCGCGGCGTGGGGGCAGATCTCGTCCACCTCCGTCTCCGTCTGGTGCCGCGCGTCCTCCGTGCTCACACGTCCAGGCTACCGGAGACAATCAGGGTTGTGATTGTTACGAGAGTAACTATAGAGTCCGTGACAGTCACTGCCGAGATAGGCACCACCGGAACAGACAGGGCGGTGACGACCCGTGCATCCGCCACTCCGACACAGAGGTTCCGCCATGTCCGACACGAGCACCGCTGCCCTCCCCCTGGCCACCGGCGTCTGGACGCTCGACCCCAACCACTCCGGCATCCACTTCAAGGTCCGGCACCTGGGCCTGAGCAACGTCCGGGGCCGGTTCGACGACTTCGACGCCACCCTCACCGTGGGCGAGACGCTCGACGACGTGGCCGTGGCCGCAACCGTCGCGCTGTCCTCGGTCAACACCAACCACCCCGACCGCGACGCCCACCTGCAGGGCACCGACTTCTTCGGCGTCGAGGCCAACCCGACGCTGGAGTTCCGCTCCACCGAGATCCGGGACGGCGGCGACGAATACCACCTCACCGGCGACCTGACCATCAACGGCGTCACCCGTCCCGTGAGCTTCCCCGTCGAGTTCAACGGCGTGGACACGTTCCCGGTGGACGGCAGCCTCCACGCCGGCTTCACCGCCGAGGCCACCGTCAACCGCAGCGAGTACGGCATCGACTTCAACATGCCGATCGGCGTCGACAAGCTGGCGCTCGGCGACAAGATCAAGGTCGAGCTCGACCTCCAGTTCGTCGCCCCGACCTCGGACTGACCTACTCCCGCTCCCGACCCCGGGTCGGCTCACGACCCGGCCCGGGCACAGGGGTGGGCGGCGAAGAAATCCTCGATCGCCCGGTTGAAGGCCTCGGGCTGCTCGAGGTTGCACACGTGGCCGGCGTCGGGCAGCACCACCAGCGGCGCCCCGCCCAGCCGCTCGACCAGCGGCCGGGCCAGCTCCAGCGGGATCGGCTCGTCCTCCTCGCCCCACACCACCAGGGTCGGCGCGGTGATGCGGCCGAGGTCGTCGCGGGTGTCGTGCTCGACGACCGCCAGCGCGGCCCGGGCCCAGCAGTCCGGGTCGGTGGCCTCGGCCTCCCGCTGGTTGGTCCGGGCCACCCGGGGCTGGTGCTCGACGGTCCAGGCGCTCACCGCGCCCGGGCCGGCCACGACGCCCCGTGAGTCAGCGAACCCGTGGGCCCGGACGCGGTCGGCCTCGCGCCGCAGCCACTCGCCCGCCCGCTCGCCCATGTGGGTGCCGGTGTCGCACAGGACCAGCGCCTCGACGAGGTCGGGCTCGGCCAGGGCCAGCTTCTGCGCCACCATCCCGCCCATCGACAGCCCCACCACCCAGGCGTGGTCGATGCCCAGCGCCCGGCACACCCCCGCCACGTCGGCGGCGAACAGGTCGGTGCTGTAGGCGCCGCTCGTCCGCTCCGAGCGACCGTGCCCCCGGTGCTCGACCACGACGCAGCGGTAGCGGTCGGACAGCAGGTCGAGCTGCGGCTCCCAGTCCCGCCAGCAGCCGCCGAGCCCGTGCAGGAACAGCACCGGGTGCCCCTCGCCCTCGTCGAGCACGTTGATGCGGACGCCGTTGACCTCGCGCAGCATGGGGCTCAGCGGCAGCAGCTCGCGCAGGTGCCGACCAGGTCGAGGCGGTGGTGGTCGGCGGTGAACCCGTTGGCCCGGGCGATGCCGACGAGGGCCCGGTCGAGGTCCGCCTCCAGCGCGCTCGACACGGTGAAGTCGGTGACCTCACCGCACGCCGAGCAGATGAGGTGGTGATGGTGACCGGTGAGGTCCTCGGCCAGCTCGTAGCGGGAGAACTCGTCTGCGGTGACGATCCGGTGGACCACCCCCGCGTGCTCCAGCACGCCGAGGTTGCGGTAAGCGGACGACTGGGCCAGCGTCCGGTCGCGCTCGAGGAGCTGGGGGATGGCGAGCGGCGCACCCGACCGCGCGAGCACGTCGACGAGCGCCCGCCGAGCCCGGGTGTAGCGCTGCCCGTCGGCCCGGAGGCGGAGGGCCGCCGTCTCGTGGAGGTCGGTCGCAGCCATCGCCGGCCAGGCTAACGGATACTGAGAAAGGGTGAGAACGGACGGGACCGATTCCGCCGAACGGTGGGTCCGGGCGGCGGCGTGGTGCGGACCGGAGTCACTCCGGTCCCGGCGGGTGGCGCTGATGATGGGGGTCGTCCATCACCAGCAGGCCGTCGTCCAGCCTCAGCACCCGGCCGCCGTAGGCCGCCGCCAGGCACGACTCCACGAGCACCTCCTCGGGCGGGCCGATGGCCACGACCCGGTTGGCCAGCAGCACGACGAGGTCGGCGCGGCGGGCGTCGTCGAGGTCGTGGGTCGAGACGACCACCGTCCGCCCGGCAGCCCGCTCGTCCTCGACGGCCCGGAGGATGAGGTCGCGCGACACGACGTCGAGCCCGGTCACCGGCTCGTCGAGCAGCTGCAGCTCCGCCTCCTGGGCCAAGCCCTGGGCGACCAGCACCCGCTGGCGCTGGCCGCCGGACAGCTCGTGGAGCTGCCGGCCGGCGAGCTCGGCGACGCCCATGCGGTCGAGCGCCCGGCGGACGGCGGCATGGTCGGCGGCCCGCAGGCGGCCGAACGCGCCCCGGACGGCGTAGCGGGCCATCGTCACGGTCTCCCGGACGGTGACCGGCAGGCTGCGGTCGACGTCGGTGGTCTGGAGCACCAGCGCCACCGCACCCCGGCGCTCGCGGGCGGGGACGTCGAGCCGGCCCGACCGGGGCTCCAGCAGCCCGGCGAGCGCCCGCAGCAGGGTGGACTTGCCCGACCCGTTGGGGCCGATCAGGGCGATCGTCCGCCCGGCAGGCAGCGAGAAGGTCGCCCCGGACAGGGCCGGCCGGGAGCCGTAGGCGACCATGAGGTCGGTGGCCGTAGCCGCCGCGGGGGCCGGGTGCGGAACGTCCGGCCGATCCGGTCGTGGAGCGACCGGGTCCGCCGCCGGTTCATCGAGTCGCGTGGAGGAGCGGGGTGGGGTCCGGCGCATCGGAGAATCCTGTTGCAAGTGAGAATGGCTCTCGCTACCGTAACGGACCGTTGCCGAGAGTGATTCTCGCTTTGCCCGCTCCATCGTACGAGGTCCGCGATGCGCCGCCACCCCTTCGCCGTCGTCGCCGTCGCCCTGGCCGGCGCCCTGCTGGCCGCGGCGTGCGGCGGAAGCGACGGCGCGGCCGGCGGCGACGGCGGCGGGCCGGACGTCGTGGTGACCACCTCCATCCTCGGCGACGTCGTCGAGAACCTGGTCGGCGACGCCGCCGAGGTCGAGGTGATCATGCCCCCGAACGCCGACCCCCACGACTTCCAGGCCTCGGCCCGGCAGGCCGCCGCCCTGCGCGAAGCCGACCTCGTCGTGGTCAACGGCGCAGGGTTCGAGGCCGGCCTGGAGGATGCGATCGACGGGGCCGTCGACGACGGGGCCACCGTGTTCGCCGCCGTCGACCACGTCGACACCCTGCCCGCCACCGACGAGCCCTCGGACGAGAGCGGCGAGGGCGGCGAGGGCGGCGACGAGCACGCCGACGACGGCGAGGGCGTCGACCCGCACTTCTTCACCGACCCCGCCCGGATGGCGGCGGCCGCCGAGGCGCTCGCCGACGCCCTCGCCGACAACGTGCCCGGCCTCGACGACCAGGCCTTCCGCGACCGGGCCGGCGCCTACCTCGACCAGCTCCGGGCCCTCGACGCCGAGGTGGAGGCCACGCTCGCCCCCGTCCCCGCCGCCGACCGCAAGCTCGTCACCAACCACGACGTGTTCGCCTACTTCGCCGACCGCTACGGGTTCACCGTCGTCGGCACCGTCATCCCCGCGATCACCACCTCCGCCGAGCCGAGCGCTGGCGAGCTGGACGAGCTCGCCGCCACCATCGAGGCCGAGGGCGTGCGGGCCATCTTCGCCGACACCTCGTCGCCCGAGGCGCTGGCCGAGGCGCTGGCCGCCGAGGTCGGTGGCGACGTGCAGGTGGTCGAGCTCTACAGCGAGTCGCTGGGCGAGCCCGGCTCCGAGGGCGGCACCTACGTCGACATGATCCGCACCGACGCCACCCGCATCGCCGGCGCCCTCACCCCCTGACGGGCACCATGGTGGCGATGGTCGGCTGGCTCACCGACGCGTTCGAGGCGTCGTTCATGCAGCGGGCGCTGCTGGCCGGCCTGCTGGCCGCGGTCGCGACCGCGGTCGTCGGCACCTGGGTGGTGCTCCGCGGCCTGGCCTTCCTCGGCGACGCGCTGGCCCACGGGGTCGTGCCCGGGCTGGCGCTGGCGGCGCTGTGGGGGTTCAGCCCGGTCGCCGGCGCGTTCCTCGCCGCGCTGGTGATGAGCGGGGCCGTGGCGCTGGTGACCCGGCGCACCCGGGTCCGGGAGGACACGGGGATCGGGCTGCTGTTCGTCGGCATGCTCGCCCTCGGGGTGGTGATCATCTCCCGGTCGGAGAGCTTCGCCACCGACGTCACCTCGCTGCTGTTCGGCGACGTGCTGGGCGTGACCGCCGGCGACCTCCGGGGCCAGGCGGTGGGGGTCGCCGTGGTGGTCGCCGTGTCGACCGTGCTCTACCGGCCGTTCCTGGCCCTGGCCTTCAACGAGGACAAGGCCGCCACCCTAGGCCTGCGGCCCGGCCTGGCCCACGCCGCCCAGCTCGCCGTGCTGGCCACCGCCATCGTGGCGTCGTTCCAAGCCATCGGCACGCTGCTGGTGTTCGGCCTGCTCATCGGGCCGCCGGCCACCGCCGGGCTGTTGGTGCGCCGCGTCCCGCTGATCATGCTCACCGCCGTCGGGCTCGGGGCGCTGGCGGTCGTGGCCGGGCTGGCCATCAGCTACCACCACGGCACCGCCGGCGGGGCCACGATCGCCGGGCTGGCGGTGGCCGAGTTCTTCGCCGTGCTCGCCGCCCAGGAGGCGGTGCGGGTCGCCCGGCGGGCCCGGCACCGCCACGCGGTGTAGCCGCCGCCCGGCGGCCGCCGCTGTCGGCCGTCAGCCGCCTTCCGCCGCGGCGGCGTGGGCCGCGAACGTGAACGGCGGGGCGGACCGGGCGCCGTCGAGGGCAAGCGCGGCCAGGCGCCGCCCCACCTCGGGCACGAACTTGAACCCGTGGCCCGAGAACCCGGCCCCGACCACGATGGGGCCCACCCGGTCGAGCACGAAGTCGAGCGTCGGCGTCGACGTGTACAGGCATGTCGTCGCCGCCACCACCCGGGGCACGACGCCGGGCAGCCAGGCGCGGGCGTAGTCCTCGATCGGGCCGATCCGGGCCGCGTCGGGCACGCCGGAGCGGGTATCGCCGGTCGTCACCGTGCCCGTGTGGTGCTCGCCGACCTTCACCCGCCCGTCCGCGGACGGCGTGCCGTAGCGGTCGCGGCCCTCCCACTGGATGAACGTCGGGAACGCCGCGCCCGGCCTGCGGTCCAGGAAGAAGACGTTCTCCTGGGTCGTGACCAGCGGAGGGAGCGGCACGTCGAACGGGGCCAGCACGTCGGTCGTCCACGCCCCCGCGGTCACGACCCCCACCGGGGCGACGACGGCCCGGCCGGACGCGGTCGCCACGCGGACGCCGTCGCCCGCCGGCTCGACCGTCACGGGCCCCTGCCCGAAGCGGAGGTCGGCGCCCGCCCGGGCCGCCTCCGCGGCCAGCGCCGCCAGGCCGTCCGCCGCCCGCACCCAGCCGGCCCCCGGCTGGGCCAGCACGTCGGTTGCGAACGCCAGGGCCGGCCAACGCCGGGAGGCCTCGGCCGGGGTCAGCCGCTCCGTCGCCACGCCCCGCGCCCCGGCCCCGGCGGCCAGCGCATCGAGGTCGGCCTCGGCACCGTGCTCGACGCATCCGACCCGGTGGAGCAGCGGCCGGCCGGCCGCCCGCTCCAGCGCCTGCCAGCCCTCCTCGGCCGCCAGGGCCAGGTCGACGTAGGCGACGTCGGCGTAGGCGTGGCGGAAGATCCGCTCGCCGCCGTGGGACGCCCCCCGGTGGTGACCCTGGTCGAACCGCTCGACCAGCACCACCCGGGCCCGGGACGCGGCCGCCCAGGCCGTGGCGAGGCCCATCGCCCCGCCGCCCACCACCACCAGATCGACGCGCTCGCCGGTCATCGGCGCACCGATTCGCTCGCTCCACTCGCTCACGAGTACGGGTCCGCGACGGTCCCGTCGCCCAGCACCTGGTGGCGCAGCCCGGTCGGCCGGATCAGGGCGACGTCGACCCGCCCGTCGTCGTGGAGCGCCAACTCGAGCGCGCCCGTCCGCTTCTCCCCCACCGCCGGCTGCCAGCCGTCGGGAAGCACCGCCCACGTCGTCGGGGCCCACAGGTGGAGCCGGCCGTCGGGCTCGTGCCGCAGCCACTGGTGGACGTGGCCCGAGACCACCACCCGCACCCCGGCCGCGGCCAGCAGCGGGGCCAGGCGGCGGGCCGCGTCCGGCTGGACGTAGCGGGCCGGCCGCCCCGGCCGGTCGGCCTGGGGCACGGCCAGCGGCTTGTGCAGCACCACCGCCGTCGGGCCGGCCCCGTCGCCCGCCAGCACCCGGTGCAGCCAGCGCCACTGCTCGGCCTCGGCCGCGGTGTCCGACCCCAGCACCTGCACATCGATGCCGACCACCGCCCAGCGCCCGGCCCGACAGGCGAACCGGTCGGCGCCGAACGCGGCCCGGAACGCCGCCACGCGGTCGTCGTCGACCACCGACTCGCGGCCCGGCAGACCCGGCGGCTCGCCCACGTCGTGGTTGCCCGGCACGACCCCGAGCGGTACCGCCAGCCGGGCCAGGTGCCCGGCGGCGAACTCGAGGTCGTTGGCCCGGTCGGCCCCCTGGGCGCTCACGTCGCCCGCGTGGACGACCAGGTCAGGGGCCGTGACGGCGACGTGGTCGACCACCGCGTCCCAGTTCGTGACCGCCTCCGGCGTCCGGGCCGACAGGTGCGAGTCCGACACGACCAGCACCCGCGCCGGGCGACCCCGCTCAGCCCTCACCGTTGCCTCGCTGGCCGCCCTCGCCCACGCCGATCACGTGCCGCTCGATCGTCGCGCCGGTCTCCCCCAGCCCCGCGACGGTGACGCGGTCGTAGGCGAGCAGCCGGCGGCTGCCGGGGTCGAAGTAGAGGACCGACGCGGTGAGCGGCTCGGGCTCCTCGCCCTGCAGCCCCCGCAGGCCGGCGCCGCCAGTCGACCCCTCGACCAGCAGCTGCGAGTCGTCGTCCCCGGCCTGGCCGTCGCCGGTCGTCGACGACCGCTCGGTGGTGGTGGTCGACCCGTCGTCCTCGTCGGGCTCCTCGTCGGGATCCCGGGGCTCGATGACGCCGGCGCGGGCCTGGTGCTCGTGGCCCGCCAACACGAGCGGCACCAGCCCGCCCAGGTCGGCGGCGGTCCGCGGGTCGTGGATGAGCACCACGTCGACCGGGGGCGGCTCGTCCTCGACCAGCAGGTCGGCGACCCGGGGCGCGTACGCCTCGGCCACCTCCTTCTCCGACGCGCCGCCCACCGGCTGGCTCTTGTCGGGCGTGTAGCGGGGATCGCCGATGCCCCAGAACCGCAGCCCAGCGACCGTTTCCGCCTCGCCGTCGAGCACCACCGCGTTGGGCTCGGCGGCCACCGCCTCCTGGATGCCGCGGGAGTCGTGGTTCCCCCGGACGTAGACGTAGGGCACGTCCAGCGTGCCGATCTGGTCGACGATGGCCGACTCGGGGTCGGTGCCCCAGTCGGTCAGGTCGCCGGTATCGACGATCGCGTCGACACCGAACTGGTCGGTGAGCCGTCTCATCAGGTCGAACGCTCCCGGGTTGAGGTGGATGTCGCTGACGTGCAGGATCCGGATCGTCCGGCCGGACTCGAACGTGGGCAGGTTCTCACCGGCCAGGTACAGGGTCGCCACGTTGTCTACGAGGTCGGCGAGCTGGGCCCGATACTCCCCGAACCGGTCGAGCACCTCCTCGACGTCGCCCACCGCCGCCGGAGCCCGCGTCAGCAGGCCCGTGTAGCGGGGCTCGGCGAGCGCCCCGCTGTGGAACGTCGCCGCCACGCCGCCCCCCGCCGCCACGACCAGCAGCGCCGCCACGCCCGCCCCGCCGAGCGCCGAGCGCCAGCTCAGCCGCGCCGCCAGCGCGCCCACCACCCCGCCGAGTAGGGCCACGACCACGCACCGGACGACCAGCCCGATCAGGGCCGAGCGGACCTCCTCGGCCACCTCGTCGCCCAGGCGGTCGACCGCGCGGGGGTCGTTGGCGAGCCGCTCGGCATCGGCAACGCCGATCTCGTCGACCCGCAGGTCGAGGGCGAGCGGCCAGTCGTGGGTGTTCAGGTCGATCGTCCCCAGCGGCGCCAGGTGGACGACCGTGTGACCGCTCAGCGCCGGCCGGGCCGCCAGCGTGGTCTCGAACGGGCCGACCTTGGCCGGCACGTGGCCGAACAGGGCCAGCGCCAGGACCGCCCCGACGACGGCGGACGCGGCCACGCGGAGCCGGGGCCACCAGGTCGGATGGCTGCGGGCGAAGGCGGCGACCCGGTGGCCGGCCCTGCGCCCTGCCCTGCGGGCAACCGCCGGCACCGCCCGGGCCACGGCCACGAT